>DATBRS010000107.1:0-15970 GCA_036560185.1 Myxococcota bacterium | reverse complement strand
GCGAACGGGACGTCGGGGCAAAGGCGACGCTTGGACTTCGTCCGGGGTCGAAGCTCGACGACTCGCCCATTCGCCTCGACCGACTCGTAGTCCTGAAAGTAGAAACCCTTGCGCAGGATCAACGACTCGCTGACGACGCGGTAGACCGTCTTCCCGTTCTCCGTCCTCTGGCCGACGCTCTGATAAGTCCCCGGAATCTCGTGATCCGTGAGAACCAGCGCCGCTCTTCCCGAACGGCCGGCGATCAAGTCGTCCATGCGAAAGAACTGCAATCCCCCGAGGCCCACGGATGCGAGCACCGACGGAACCGTCAGCAGCTTCTCGTCGGGGGACGGAACGGGATCGACCGTGCCCGGCAGCCGGACCTCGGAGCCGCTCCGCAAGTCGAGGAGATGATTCGAGAGACCGGCCTGATAAGCGACCCAGTCTCCGGTGGCGAGCGGCTTGAAGTAGTACTTTGCGCGGCGTCCGATCGCGACTCGCCTCGTCTCCTTCCATTCGGCCGAGACCGGCAGCGCATTCGGATCGAAAGCCGAGTCGGAACGACCGTCCGGCGCGCCAGCGCGGCCTTCGCGCGGCTGTCCCTCGGCGCCCTGGGCGAGCCGCGCGATACCCGAGCAGCCTGCGTCCATGCCGCGATCCCTGGACCCGGACGCGTCGCTCGGGGAGATGGCGCGCAACGCGATTTGCGAAAGCAGGGACTCGTACGATTCGATGCTCTTCGCGCCGTAGATCACTTCGGGAGCCAGCTCACCGTCGATGAACACGTGGAGAGTCGGATAGTGCAGAAGGCTTCCGTGGAGACCGAGGGATCGACTCGCGTTCCTTCTCGGTTCGCTCCCGTCCGGCACGAGCGCCCTCACTTCGCGCTTCTCGCGCTCACTCCCAGCGCGCGGATCGAGCAAGACCGTGAGAGCGAGTCGATGCTCTGCGGCGATCTTGGAGACATTTGGGAGATTCTCGATCGATAGGGGCATCCCCGGGCTGACGACCGTGATCAAGCCACACCGCTGGTCGCGGAGGACCACGGCGAGGTCGGCATCGGTGAAATCGTCGGGGGCGCGCGCTGGCAGCGCGCAGCTCGAGTGGAGGGCGATCACTGCCGCGAACGCGACCGTCCACCTGCTCCACTCCCGCCTTCTTCCCGATGTCATTCAGGGCTCCCAGAAGCGGAGCCTACGCGGGGCACTGCGCCGAAGCGCGTCAGCGAGGGCGCCGCTCGGGGCGCCGCATCGACCGCGCGTTCATCGACCCCGCAGTCCCGCCAGCGGAGCGTGGCGGGACTGTCGGGTCGAGCCCGGGAGCCATTCGGCTCCCGGGTGGATGAGGATCAGGCCTGCGGCGTCTTGCGACGAACGAGACCGCCCACACCGAGGAGCGTCAGGCTGATCGCGGCGACAAGGGGCAGCGGGCTCCCCGTCGTCGGCAGGACTGCCGCGACCTGCGTCGGCTCGGGGGCCGGCTCGCTGACGGCCTCGTTGACGATCGGCTGGGAAGGCTCCTCCGTCGCCAGCGTGATTTCCTCGACAACCCGCTCGCTCGCGAACTTGTCGACGGACAGATAGATCTCGACCTCGTCGCCGCGGCTCAAGGTGCTCGGCTTCACCTTTCGGCCTTGGACGACCACGCGCGCCTCGGGCCGCGGTGTGAACTGGATCGTTCGATCCGTCGCCGGCAGGTAG
Organism: Myxococcota bacterium; assembly: GCA_036560185.1. Lineage (GTDB taxonomy): Bacteria > Myxococcota_A > UBA9160 > UBA9160 > UBA6930 > VGRF01. The sequence continues at coordinate 14,288 of DATBRS010000107.1, read as the reverse complement.
AGCACGGTCTGCCCGTCTTTCCTGCCGCGATAAACCGCCTTCACCAGCACGTACTGCGCGCCGTCGACGTCGTAGACGCCTTGGCAGCTCCCCTGCAGCTGGGCGAAGCGCGCCTTCGCCTCGTCGGTCGCCTGATACTTCTCGGCCAGCTGGGCGCAGGTGGTCTCCGTCAGCTTCGGCTCCGCGGCAAGGGCGCCCGTCGCTGCCAGCGCGGACGCCAGGATCGCCGTCTTGAATGCACTCATGATCGTTCTCTCCTCGTCTTTGTTAGGGGGTCACAGTCCAACCCGAACGCGGGTCGACTCCTCCTGCGCGAGCGTGGCGCGCACGACGTAGCGATCGGGCGCATACCCGACGAAATAGAACGGATGACAAGTGATCAACGTGAGGACCGTCGAGTCGCTGGGATCGAGAACGCTGACGTCGAGCGGATCGACGATGCGGATCTCCGCGACGCGGAAGCGCTGGAGGCCGCGGCGCGTCTCGAGCTCGATCGGATCGCCGACGGCGATGTCCTTCAGGCTGCGGAAGAAGCTGTCGCGGTGCGCGGACAACGCGATGTTGCCGGCCTCTCCGGGCGAGCGGGTGCCTTCGACGACACCGACGCCGCGGTTGAGCGTGAGCGCGTCCGTGCCGGCGAAGACTGGCGCCAGCAGATGCAGGCGCTCGATTCGGAGCAGCGCGAGCGGAACCCCCGCGCGCTCGGCCTTGGCCGATGCGTACTTCGCTCGCGCGGCCTCCGACCAAAGGGACTGGTCGGGCTGGAGCGCCGCCTGGTCGAGGGCTGCGCGCTCGAAGGCCGCGACCGCCATCCGACTCCGGAGCGCCGCATCCGCATAAGCGATGCCGACGAATACGAGACCCACGAGGCCCAGGGCCGTACAGAGCCGCGCGAACGCTTGTGCTCTGGCTCGCAAATCGACTCCCGCAGCGCGCGGAGGCTTTGGCGATCCGAGGAGGGCCGAGCGCGCGCTCAGCAACCCGCGAAGCCACGCTACGTCAACGCGAACCCCGCCGTCAAAGAGACTCCTCTCGGAAGCATCGAGCGATTTGCGGCGCTGATCGTGAGGCGCCTTCGTCCGAGGTCGAGGGTGTGGGGGCGGCCGGAGGATTTCGGGAGGGGGGTCGAGGAGTCGCGTAAGGGCCTCGGTGCCCGCGGGACTGGGGCTACTGTGCCCGTGAAACTCACCGAGCGTGTGCACGAGCGGACGCGAGACGGTGCTCGAGGAGTCGGCGCACCCAACGCGATCAGGCTCGAGGCGGGCTCGGCTCTTTACCCCAGCAACCTCGATTCAGGGCAGTGAAGCGCGCCGCCTGGAGCGAGAGCGCATGAACATGATCAATCAAAGTCGGTGGTTCACGACCCCAAGCCGCTCGACGCCGCGATCCAATGCGACGCGCTCATCGTCGGCAGCGGGTTCGCAGGCATGAACGCAGCCGCAGAGAACCGACGAAGGATTGATGCGCTGCAGCTCACGGAACACGCAGTCAACCCTGCCAGGCGTGGGCGCGACGGAGAGGAAATGACCATGATGATCCCGCACTCGCGAGCAGGAGCGCGAAGCGCCGTCGAGCGACGCGAAGCCGCGAAGGCGGAGCTCGAGAAGCGCGATTGAGAGGGCGGGCTTCGCCAGCACCACTCGCCCCGAACGCCTCCGACTCGCCCCACCGTCATCCCTCTCCGCCCCACCGCGCATTCCTCTCGTGTCGCCCGCCGCTCTCCTCCCGTGGCGCTCTTCTTGCTACGCCCCCTCCATTCGCCGCGCAGTGCCGCAGGCGAGGGAGGACGACATGGCGCGAGGATCTCTCTGGAACTTCGGTTGGGCGGGAGCGTTGACGATCGGTGTCGGCGTCGCGGGATTGGGCTGCGCGACGACGGGCGACCTGGATGCGCTCGCGGCGCGCGTGGCGACGCTCGAGGCGAAGACCGCGACGCTCGAGATGAACGCGGGGGCTCTCGAGTCGAAGATCGCGAACGTGGACGCGCGCGCGGCCGGCGCGGAGGCGAAGGCGGCGCAGGCGGAGGGTCGCGCAGCGGCGGCGGAGCAGCAGGCGGCAGCCGCGGCGAAGAGCGCGGACGACGCGGCGCGCCGGGCCGACGCGATGTTCAAGAAGTCCGTCTCGAAGTAGCGCGCGCCGCGCGGGCGGCGCCTTCAGTCGGGGAGGACGGCGATGCCGAGCGGCTCGCCGCGCGCGTCCTCGATCGCGGCGCGCAAGCGGGCGAGCGTCGCTTCGTCGTCGACGCCGAGCTCGGCGAGGCGCGCGCTCGCGCGGGCCAGGCGATCGGGCTCGCGCCCGTAGCGATCCGGGTGCGCTTCGACGTACACGATCCCGTCGCGCAGCCCGAGCTTCACGCTCTGGTAGACGAGCCGGACGCGCGTTCCGGTCTTGGTGCGCGCGAACAGGCGCTCGATCTCGTCGTTGTAGAGGCGCAGGCAGCCGTGGGTCGCCTCGCGGCCGATCGACCAGCGATTGTTCGTGCCGTGGATGCCGTAGCTGGTCTTGCCGATCGAGAGCCAGTACGGCCCGAGCGGGTTATCAGGGCCGGGCGGAACCTCGGCGGGCAGCTCGGGCTTCTCGGCGCGAATCGACTCGGGCACGTGCCAGACGGGGTTCGCGCGCTTCGCGCCGACGCGGAACTCCCCGATCAGCGAGGGATCGAGCTCGTCGCCGATCGCGAGCGCGAGCACCTCGGGCTCGCTCGCGCTCACGCCGTAGTCGTAGAGCTGCAGCTCGGGCAAGTTCACGACGAGGCCCTGATGCGGGGCGTCGGGAAGCACGTGCAGCGTGGGAAGCCGCACGCGCGAGCCGGACTCGGGGATCCACGGATCGAGCGTGGGATTCATGCGCGTGACGCGCTCGAAGCCGAGCCGGTGGCGTTCGGCGACGTCGAGTAGCGTGTCGCCGGCGCCCACGACGTCGGAGCTCGCGGCGCCGACGAGATCGGCGAGCGGCACGGGCGCGGGCTTTCCGCTCGCCGACGCCGCAAAGAGCGCGATCGCGAGGAGCGCGAGCTGGATGCGAATGTCCGTCCTCCGAATGCGCGCTCCGGCTCCGATCCTACGCCGCCGCTCGGGCAGCGTCGCGCTCTTCGCCGTCGCGCTGCTGTGCGCGTGCGTGGCGCCGCCGCCGCCCGCGCCCCCGCCGCCAGTGATTACGGCGGAACCGGTGCCCGAGCCGCCGCCTCCGCCTCCTCCTCCGGATCCGCGCACGCTTCCCTGCGACGCCGTGACGCGCATCGAAGTTCGCAAGCGCGCGCGCATGCTCGAGGCCTGGTGTGGCGACACGGGCCTGCGCGCGTTCCCGATCGCGCTCTCGCGCGCGCCAGAGGGCGCGAAGCGCGCGCGGGGTGACGAGCGCATTCCGGAGGGCGACTACCACATCGGTGGCGCGCCGCGGGCGAGCCGCTTCCGCCTGTTCCTGCCGATCGACTACCCGTCGCCGGCGGATGCGGATCTCGCGCTCGCGGAACGGCGGATCTCGGCGCGTGTGCATCGCGAGATTCTCGCGGCCCACGCACAGCGGCGGATGCCGCCGCAAGACACGGTGTTGGGCGGGTTCTTGGGGTTTCACGGCGAAGGCGAACGCTGGCGCGGCGACCTCGATCTCGACTGGACGCAGGGCTGCGTGGCGCTGCCCGACGACGCGATCGTGTGGCTCGCGCAGCACGCGCCGCGCGGCACGCCGGTGCGAATCTCGCCATGAGGTGCCCTGGCGCTCAGGGAAGCTTCGCGCCAATCGGCAGGAAGCCCGCGTCGTGCAGCAGCTGCTGGCCCACCGGCGCGAGCGCGAGCGCGCGGAACGCGGCTGCGCCGCGCGGCTGGAGCGGCTCGCGCGCGACGGAGATCGAGTAGAGCGCGGCGGTGTTCTGCGCGTCGGGCACGGCGATCGACTCCACGCTGGGCGGCGCGCCGCCCACGAACGTGGTCTCGTAGACGATGCCGACGTCCGCTTCGCCGCCGGCGACGCTCGCGAGCACGCCGTCGGCGGTGGTCGCCTCGCGGGCGGGCTTCGGCGCGAGCTTCAGGCGCGAGAGCACCCAGCGCGAATGCCGGCCGATCGACGAGGTGCGCGCGCCGAGCGCGAGGCGCAGATCGTCGCGCCCGAAGTCGGCGAGGCCCGCAACTCGCTTCGGGTTGCCCGCGGCGACCACGATCGCGACGCGGTTGCGTGCGAGCTCGGCGGGGCTGCCGACCGCCGTGTGCCCCGCGGAGACGACGCGCGCCATCACCGAGTTCTCGCCGAGCGCGATCACGTCGCAGCGCTCGCCCGCGTTCAGCGCGTTCAGCAGCTGCGTCCCGCCGTCGAAGTGCAGCGCAACGCTGGCGCCCGGGTGGTCTCGCTCGTAGCGAGCGGCGATCGCCTCGAAGGCGCGGCGCAGTGACGCGGTCGCGCAGACTGCGACGCGGTGCGGCCCCGCCGGTGCCTCGGCCTCCGCGGCGGGAGCCGGCGCAGCGGAGTTGTTGGGCTCCTCGGCGCCGCACGCGGCGAGCAGCAGCAGCGCGATGACGACGACACGGGCCAAGGATCCTCCCGCGCTTCCGGGCGCTCGCAGCTCTCTGCTAATGCCGCAGTACGCGCCCGCCGCGCGCGCCGGTGTGCTGATCGTGCTCGAGCACGAGCGCGCCGTTGCACAGCGTCGCGCGGTAGCCGCGCGCGCGTTGCACGAAGCGGCCGGCGCCGTTCGGGAAGTCGCGCACGTACTCGGGCATGCGCTCGCTCACGCGCTCGAGATCGATCACGTTCACGTCGGCCTTGAGGCCCGGCGCGAGCCGGCCGCGATCCGAGAGGCCCATGATTCGCGCCGGCGCGGAGCTCATGCGCCGCACCGCCTCCTCGCGACTGAACAGCCCCTGCTCGCGCACCCAGTGCGAGAGCACGAACGAGCACCAGCCCGAATCCATGACTTGGCCGACATGGGCGCCCGCGTCGCCGAGGCCCGGCAGAATGTGGGCGCCGGAGATCAAATCCTCGACGGCGCGCAGGTTCGGGTTGAAGAACAGCTTGGTGAAGAGCGCCTTGCCCCGCGTCTCGCGGCAGATCCGCAGGAACGCTCGCGCGGGCTCTTCGCCCGCTTGCTTCGCGATCTGCTCGAGCGAAGTCTCCGCGCGGAACACGTAGTCCGGCGCGTCGCCGGCGCCCAGATAGAACATCGGGACGCGCGCGATGAAGTGGGTGTCGGCTCGCGCGTCCGCGACGAGGCGCGCGCAGAGAGCGGCGTCGTCGAGCGCGGCGAGTCGGCCTGAGAAGTCCCGCGCCGCGAGCTCTCGCCACGCGCCCGCCCGCCAGGGCAGCTCGTTCACGAGCCCGGTCACGAAGCCCGAGCCGCGCGGAATCGCGACGCAGCTCACGTCGAGGCCGTCGCGGCGCATGCCGTCGACGACCGCGTTGAGTCTCTTGCCCGAGCCGTCGGAATTGCCCGCGGTGATGCTGAACAGCACGCGGTCGCCCGTCGTCTCCGCTTGGCGGCGAATCAGCGCGAGCTCGCCGTCGAAGTCGCCGCTCAGGTTGAGCACGTTCTGCATCAGGCCGCCGCCCGCCTCGCGCACGGCGCGCGCGATTGCGACGAGCTCCTCGGTCTTCGCGTGCGTGCCGGGCACGTCACGCCCGTCGGGCAGCACGTGGCCGATCAAGCGCGAGGTCGAGAATCCGACCGCGCCTTCGCCCACGGACTCGCCGACCACCTCGGCGATGCGCGCGAGCTCCGCCGCGCTGGGCTGCTCGTCGACCGCGCGCTCGCCCATCACGTAGAAGCGCACCGCGCAGTGCCCCACCAGGCCGGCCACGTTGATCGCCGGGGCGGTCTTGCCGAGCGCGTCGAGGTAGCCGCCGTATCCCTCCCAGTTCCACGGCAGGCCATTCAGGATCGCCTCGCGCGGAATGTCCTCGACCGTCTCCATCATGCCGGCGAGCACCTTCGCGTCGCCGGGCCGCACCGGCGCGAACGTCACGCCGCAGTTGCCGAGCAGCGCGCTCGTCACGCCGTGCCACGAGATCGGCGTGAGCAGCGGATCCCACGCGATCTGGGCGTCGAGGTGGGTGTGGATGTCGACGAAGCCCGGCGTCACGGCGTGTCCGCGCGCGTCGATCTCGCGCCGCCCCGGCGCCGCGACGGCTCCGATCGCGCTGATCGTGTCGCCGTCGATCGCGACGTCCGCGCGGAATGCGGGCGCGCCGCTGCCGTCGATCACGTCGCCGCCGCGAATCACTACGTCGTGGGCCATGGCTGCTCCTTCGCGCGCGCACGGTACCACGTGCGCTCGCGCGCTCGCCGCGGCTGGCGGCGAGGGGCGCGCCTAATCAGTCGAGGCGCTTGCGGAAGCGCGCGATCGCGACGCTCACGGTGACGGCGAAGAACGCTGCGAGCGGCCAGAGCTCGTGCAGCAGCTCGCCGAGCGTCGCGCCGCGCAGGATCACGCCGCGCACCAGGCGCACGAAGTGGGTGAGCGGCAAGAGCTCGGCGAAGGCGCGCGCGGGCCGCGGCATGCCGTCGAACGGGAACATGAAGCCGCTCATCAGGATCTGCGGCAGGAACGACATGAAGGTGAGCTGGAAGGCCTGCATCTGCGTGGAGACGAGCGTCGAGAACAACAGCCCGAGCGAGAGCGAGGCGGCCACGAACACGAGCGACGCGACGTAGAGGTCGAGCAGGCTGCCGCGCACCGGCACGTCGAAGGCCAGGCGGCCGAGCAGCAGGATCAGCGTGGTTTGGACCATCCCGATCACCACGTAGGGCGCGATCTTGCCGAGCATCAGCTCCGTCGTGCGCACCGGCGTGTTGATCAGCAGCTCGAGGTTGCCGCGCTCGCGCTCGCGCACGATCGCGACCGCGGTGAACAGCACCATCGTCATCGTGAGGATCACGCCGATCAGGCCGGGCACGATCTGCACGGCAGAGCGCCGCTCGGGGTTGTAGAAGGCGCGCAGCTCGAACGTGGGCTGCTCGCGCGCGGCGCGCGGGACGCTGCGCACCGCCACCGGCAGGCCCGCGAGGCTGCGCGTCGCCTGCTGCACGGCGGGGTCGGAGCCGTCGATCAGCAGCTGCGCCGGCGCGCGGTCGCGCAGCGCGAGGCGGCGCTCGAAGTCGCGCGGGATCGCGAGCCCGACCGCGATCGTGCCGTCTCGCAGCCAGGCCTCCAGCTGCTGCGGCGTTTCGGCGCGCGCCACGATGTCGATCACCTGGCTCGCCTGCGCGTCGTCCACGAGCCGCCGCGAGAGCTGCGTCCCCGCTTGATCCGCCACGCCGGCGCGCAGGTGGCGCACATCGGTGTTGATCGCGTAGCCGAACAGCATCAGCTGGATCGCGGGCAGGCCCACGATCATGCCGGCGGTGAAGCGGTCGCGGCGGAGCTGGCGCACTTCCTTGCGCGCGACCGCGAGCGAGCGGCGCCAGAAGTTCATGCCGCCACCCCCCGCCCGCGCGTCGCGGAGACGAACACGTCTTCGAGGCTCGGCGCGGCAGGGCGCGCGCTCGCGCGCACGCCCGCGGTGTCGAGCGCGCGCTGGATCTCGCGCGCGGGCTCCGCGCAATCGGTGAGCACGCGCAGCCGCGTGCCGAGCTGCGCGACGCTCAGCACGCCGGCGAGCGGCTCGAGCGCGCCGCGCGCGTCGCGCAGCTCCTCGCTCTCGACCTCGACGATCGCGCCCGCGAGCGCGTCCATCAGCGCGCGCGGCGAGCCGCTCGCGACCAGCACGCCGCGGTCGAGGATCGCGAGCCCGTGGCAGCGCTCGGCCTCGTCCATGTAGTGCGTCGAGACCAGGATCGTGGTGCCGCCGTCGGCGAGCCGGAACAGCGACTCCCAGAAGTCGCGGCGGCTCTCGGGATCGACCGCGCTGGTGGGCTCGTCGAGAAATAACAAGTCCGGCCGATGGATCACCGCGCCGGCCAGGGCGAGCCGCTGCTTCTGTCCCCCTGAGAGCGTGCCGGCGAGGCGCCCGCGCAGCTTCTCGAGCCGGTACTCGGCGCACAGCGCGTCGATGCGCGCGCCCGCGTCGCTGCGGCGCAGCGCGTACACGTCGGCGAGGAACTCGAGGTTCTCGGCGACCGTGAGGTCCTCGTAGAGCGAGAACTTCTGCGTCATGTAGCCGATGCGCTCGCGCAGCCGCGTCGTCTCGCGCGGCACGTGGAAGCCGAGCACGAGCGCGTCGCCTTCGCTCGGAGCGAGCAGACCGCAGAGCATGCGGATCGTGGTCGTCTTGCCGGAGCCGTTGGGGCCGAGGAAGCCGTAGATCTGCGCGCGCGGGACTTCGAGCGCGAGATGATCGACGGCGACCACGCCGCGGAAGCGGCGCGTGAGCCCGCGCGCCGTGATCGCCGGCTCGGCGCTCATCGCGCGCTCGCGCCGCCGTCGAACTCGACCTCGACGGGGAGCCCGCTCGGCAGGTCGCGCGCGGAGGCCTCGGTCAGATCGAGCTCGGCGACGTAGCTGAGGCGGCCGCGGTCGTGCTGAGTGAGCGCGAAGTAGGGCGTGAAGCTCGCCTCCTGCGACACGCTCCGGACGCGCGCTGCGAGCTCGCCGTCGACGCCGTCGACGCGCACGCGCGCCGCGCTCCCGGGTGCGACGCGCGCGCGCAGCGCGGCCGGCACGTACACGCGCGCGTAAGGCGCGCCGTCAGCGAGCAGCACCGCGACCACGGCGCCCGCAGGCGGCCGCTCGCCCACTTCGTAAGGCAGTGCGTCCACCACGGCGGCGCTGGGCGCGCGCACTTCGAGGCGCTGCTCGCGCAGCTCCGCTTCGCGCGCCGCGGCCCGCGCCTCCTCGAGCTGCGCGCGCGCCTGCGCGAGCTGCTCGATGCGCGTACCCGCGAGCAGCTCGTCGAGGGCGGCGCGCGCGGCGTCTCGTTCCGAGCGCGCGAGCGAGAGCGCGCGAGCGCGCTGGTCCGCGAACTCGTCGGAAGCAGCGCCCGCGTCGTGCAGCGTCGCCGCGCGCGTCGCCTCGCGCTCCGCAGTCGCGAACGCGTCGCTCGCGCCGGCGAGGCGTGCGCGCGCCTGTGCGATCTGCTCGCGGCGTGGGCCGCGCTCGAGCTCCGCGAGCCGCGCCTGTGCGCTCGCCACGCGCTGCTCGGCGGCGTCGCGCAGCGCGTGCAGGCGCTCCGGGGCGAGCCGCACGACGAGCGCGCCGGCGGCGACCGCGTCGCCTTCGCGCACAGCGATCTCGGCGATCGGCTCGTTCGCCTCGGCGACGAGCTCGATGCGGTCGCGCTCGAGGCTGCCCACCGCGATCTCGGAGTCGCCATTGCAAGCCTGCGCAGCCAGCGCGCCGAACGCGAGCGACCAGAGCTTCAGCATCTTCCGCGTCGAACGCGTCATGCGCGCGCTCCCTCCAGAAACAGGCGCTTGGTGTGCGAGGCGAGCCGCGCGCGGAACGCCGCGTCGTAGCGAACGCCGAGCGAGCGCTCGAGTACGGGCTGCGCGATGAACGGGAACGCGGCCAAGCCGAGCAGCGAGGCGAAGGCGAGATCCACGTCGAGGTCGGAGCGCAGGCGAGCCGCGGCGATCTCCGCGCGCAGCGCGCCCCGTAACAGCTCGCCCATCGGGACCGCGTAGCTCTCGATGAAGCGCTCACGGAAAGGCGCGCCCTCGCTCAGGACCTCGCGCACGACGAGCTGCGGGATCCACGGCGCCGCGCCGAGCACGTCGTGGGCGATGTCGAAGAACACGTCGAGCAGGGCGGTCTCAGGCCCCGCTGCGTCGCGCGCCGCGAGACCGCTGCGGACCCGCGCGAGCACGCCGGCGAGCGCGTCTTCGAGCAGCGCGGCGAACAGGCCGTCCTTGTCGCCGAAGTAGTAGTGCACCATCGCGGCGGTGGTGCCGGCCTGTCTCGCGACGTCGCGCAGCGAGGTGGCCGCGTAGCCGCGCGCGCCGAACACCGCGCGCGCCGCAGCGAGCAGATCGCTGCGCACGTCCGCCGCGCTCGCCCGCACGCGCGGGCGGCCGACGCGGCGCGGCCGCGAGCGGCGCCTGCGAGCCGGGGGATGGGCCATGGGCACTATTTAAACAAACGTTCAATTATCGGGCAAGCGCGTCCACACCGAAGGGCCGCGTCTCGAGCCCGCAGTCCGTGCACACCCAGCCGGCGGCGACGAACTCGGCGAAGCAGGCCGGGCAGTAGCTGCTGGCGCTCGCGTCGCTGCGTCGCGGCGGCTCGGCGAGCCGCGCGGCGAGGCCCGCGCGCTCGCAGAACGCCGCGAGCTCGGCGCGCCGCTCGCGCAGGCTCGCCACGCGCGCCTCGCGGTCCACACCCGGCGGTGTGCGTTCGAGGCGCGGATGGTCGCACTCCGCGAGCGCGCTGCGCGCCCAGCGCAGCGCGCTCTCCGCATCGCACAGCGCGTGCACGGCGGCGAGTGGATGCGCCGCGGCGAGCGCGGCCGACGCGAGCTCGCCCGAGCCGCGCCACTGCGCGGGCGGGTAGACGAGCGCGTGCAGCAGACGCGCGCCGCGGCCCGGCGCGGCCAGCGCGAGCTCCGCGCCTGCGAGCGCGACGAAGCCCGCGCCGTGCAGCGCAATCCAGTACGGCCAGGTGTTCTGCCAGAGCGAATCCCAGGCGACTCCCGAGCTGAGCACGGCCGCGGGAATGCCGAATCCGATCGCTAGCAGCGTGAGCGCGGCGAGCGCGCGGTGCGCGAGCGTCGCGCGCCGCACGCGGGTGACGCTCGCCGAGAGGTCGCTCACCTCGAGCGCAGCGCGCAGCGGCTCGCGAGCGAGTGCGGGGCGCGCAGCGGGCGCCGCCGCCGCGAGCGCGCGCAGCTCGCGCACGACGCGCTCCGCCGTGCCTTCCGAGCCAGCGCGCAAGAGCGGCGCGTCGCCCATGCGGACGATCGCGCCGCGCGCTTCGAGCGCGCTGCTCCAGGCGAGCGCGCGCTCTTCGCGCAGCGCCCCGGTGGCTGCGAGCCAACCGAGCGGACCGGCTGCGAGCGCGTGGTCGGGCAGCGCCTCGTACACCGAGCCTTCGAGCGCGAAGGCGAAGCGCAGCGGCCACGGGCTCGTGAAGTGCAAGCCGCCGCGCCGCAGCGCGCGCGCGGGGCCCCGCCACGGGAGCGTGAAGCGCGCGCCGCGCGGCGGCAGGAAGGCGAGGCACTCCCACAGCGCGAGCGCGATCAAGATCAGCCAGAGCTGCAAGCGCGAGCGCTCAGGCCGTCGGCGTGTCGCTCTGTCGCCCGCGGAACAGGCGCCGGACGAACCCCGCCGAGGCCACCGCGCCCGCGACGATCAGTTTCCAGAACTTCGCGAGCAGGCCGGTCTTCGCGAGCACGCCTCCCACGACCAGCGCGCCGAGGCCGTAGCCGGCCGCCTGGTCGGTGTCGGGTAGGTACTCGGCGTAGGTGCTGCCCGGCCGGAAGCGATAGCCCGCGAGCAGCGTGTCGACCTCCGCCTGCGCCGCCCCGAGCTCCTCGGGGCTCGCGACCAGCGTCGCCGTCATCACGCCCCGGCGGCCCAGCAGCTTGGTCAGCCGATTCACCGTGACGCCGTCCGGGCTCTTCGCTTCGATCGCCCAGGTCAGGTTGTTACTGGCCGGGTCGTAGTGCGGCGGCTCGCGCCAGCCCACGAGCGTCATCTCGGGCAGGCCCTGCGTGCGGCGCTCTTCGTTCGCGGCTTCGTTGCCCTCTCGCAGGGACGCGAGCAGCCCGTCGGCGTCGAGCTCGTCGTGATCCGAGTCATCTACCCAGCCCGACGCGTCCCATTCGAAGATCACGAACCAGCCCGATTCGTCGCCCTTCGCGACGGTGGCCTGCTCGGACTCCCCGGTGAGGTTGCCGGTGAGCTTCAGCAGCTGGACGGTGCCGGAGCGATCGAGGTAGACGTAGCCATCCGGGAGCTCGATCTCGGCGAGGTTCGAGCCGACCGGCGCCGTCGCCGGCCCCGCTTGCCACGGGAGGCCGGGAGCCGCGGGCGCGCTCGCTCCTTCGGCCTCCTCGGAGGCGCCGGGCTCGAGCTCGGGCTCCTGCGCCCAGAGCGAGCCGGCCGGGAAGGTGGCGATTCCTGAGACGAGCAACGCGCGGACGAGATTCTTCATAGGACTCCCCCTCGTGCGAGTGTGTCCATCGGCCGGAGAGCCTGACAACTCAACTCGGCGCGCGCACCGAGCGAGCGCGCTCGGCTACCAGCGCGCGCGCACGCGCTCCGGGCCGCGGATCACGCCGCCGATGATGCGCGGGCTCCCCGGCTCCGCGAGCGCCAGCCCCGGCAGCCGCTCGAGCAGCGTCGCGAGCGCGACTTCGAGCTCGCGCCGCGCGAGGTGCGAGCCCAAGCAGAAGTGAAGGCCATGCCCGAACGTGAGGTGGCGGTTCGGCTTGCGCGCGGGATCGAAGCGATGCGGGTCCACGAACACGGCCGGGTCGCGGTTCGCGGCGGCGATGCCGTAGAGGAGCGGCGCGCCAGCCGCGAGGTGAACCCCCGCCCAGTGCACATCCTTCGCGCAGGCGCGCGGCAGCAGCGCGACCGGAGGCTCGAAACGCAGCCCCTCGTCGACGATCGCGGGGATCGCGCCCGGGTCGCCGCGCGCGAGCGACAGCACCTCGGCATGCGAGAGCACGGCGGCGAACAGGCTGCCCATGTTCTTGTAGGTGGTGTCGGAGCCCGCCGGGTATAACAAGCGCAGGAACGAGAAGATCTCCTCGTCCGCCAGCCGCTCACCCGCCAGCTGCGTGTTCGCGAGCTCGGAGACGAGATCGCTGCCGGGTCGCGCGCGCCGTTCGGCGACGAGCACGCGCAGGTAGTCCGTGAACTCGCGCGACGCGGCCAGCGCGCCGTCGGGATCCCAGGGAAACTCGATCAGCTTCTGCGCCCAGTGCAGCAGCTTGTCCTCGTCCGCGATCGGAATGCCGAGCAAGCGCGTGATCACCAAGAACGGGAAGCGGCGCGTGAACTCGGCGACCAGATCGGCTTCGCGCCGCGCCGCGAAGCGGTCGATCAGCTCGTGCGCCAGTGGTACGAGCGCTTCCTCCACGGCGCGCCGCATCACGTTCGGACGAAACGCGTGGGAGACGAGCGCGCGATTCCGGCGGTGCTCGTCGCCCGCCATGCATTGGATCGTCTTGCCCATCGTGGGCATCGCGATGCGCTCGTAGATCGCCTTCGACGGAAACGTCTCGTCGTCCGCGAAGGCGGCGGAGAGCTCCTTGTGAGTCAGGATCAGCCAGGCCGTCTCGCCGTGGAAGCGCACGGGCACCACCGGGCCGTGTGCGCGCAGGGAGTCGAGCACCGCGTGGAGATCGGGCAGCTCGGCGTGCGCGAAGTCGAGGTCGGGTGAGAGCGGGATCGCTGCACTCATCGGGGCAACCTCTCAGGCCAGCGCGGGGAAGAGCTCTTTCAGGCCGAGCGCGATGAACTCGACGCCGATCGCCGCGAGCACGAGCCCGAACAGCCGAATCACGACGTTCATTCCGATCGGCCCGACCAGGCGGCCGATGCGCTCCGCGTGGCGCAGCGCGAGCCAGCAGGCTGCCGCGAGTAGCGCGATCACGGCGAGCACGAGCGCGCGGTGGACGGCGCCGCCGCGCCCGTTCATCTGCAGGATCACCGCGCTGATCGCGCCCGGGCCCGCAAGCAGCGGCACGCCGAGTGGCACCACCGCAACGCTCGCCTTGTCGCGCGAAGCGAGATCCTCCTCGGGCGTGTGGCGCGTGCGGTCGGGCTCCGCGGTCAGCATCGAGAGCGCCATCAACAACAGCACGATGCCGCCGCCCACGCGGAAGGCCGGCAGGCTGGTGCCGAACGCGCCGAGGATCGTCTCGCCCGCGAGCGCGGCGCCGGCGAGCACACCGAACACCGCGAGCGCCGTCACGCGCGCGGTGCGCTTGCGCTCGCGCGGCGAGAAGCCGTCCGTGAGCTGCAGGAAGAGCGGGATCGCGGCGATCGGATCGACGATCGCGACGAGCGCGATCGCGAAGCGCGTGTAGTCGGTCCAGGCGACTTCCATGCGCGCAGTCTATGCGCGCGCGGCGGCCGCCCGCGACCGAGCGGTGCGGAGGCCGCTCGTTATCGTCCGCCGCCCCGCCCCCGCCGAGATGTCTCTTGTCGCCCGCGCTCGATGAATCGGAAGTGCCCGCCGCGCAGCTCCATCGCGATCTGCGTTCCATCACGGGCGACGGCGTCTTCTACAGCGTGATGGTCGGCCTCGGCGAGACCTACGTGCCCGCGTTCGTGCTCGCGCTCGGGCACGGCGCGCAGGCCAGCGCCCTGATCACCACGCTGCCGATGATGCTCGGCGCGCTCGCTCAGCTCGGCGCGCCGCTCGGCGCGCGGCGCGCCGGCTCGTATCGCAGCTGGGTGGTCGCCTGCGCGCGCT
>DATBRS010000106.1:0-7589 GCA_036560185.1 Myxococcota bacterium | reverse complement strand
GACCGCGGGCCTCGAGGCCGCGCTGGCGGAGCTCGCGCCCGTCTTCGCGAGCGAGCGAGCCACGCTGTCGCGGGCGCTGCACCGGCCGGCGAACTTCGTCGACCGCTCGATCGAGAATCTGCGCGAGACGCTCGCGATCGGCAGCGCGCTGGTGATCGCCGTGCTGGTCGCGTTGTTGCGGAACCGCCGCGCGATCGCGGTCTCGCTGGCGGCGATTCCGCTCTCGCTGCTCTCCGCGGTGATCGTGCTGGTTCAGCTCGGCGTCACGCTCAACACCATGTCGCTCGGCGGCCTCGCGATCGCGATCGGCGAGGTGGTCGACGACGCGATCATCGACGTCGAGAACATCCTGCGCCGGCTGCGCGAGAACGATCGTGCGGAGCGCCCGCGCTCCGCGTACGCCGTCGTGCTCGGCGCCTCGCTCGAGGTTCGCGGCGCGGTGATCTTCGCGACGCTCGCGGTGGCGCTCGTGTTCGTGCCGCTGCTGGGTCTGCATGGCCTGCAGGGCAAGTTCTTCGCGCCGCTCGCGCTCGCCTATCTGGCGGCGGTGCTCGCCTCGCTGGCGACGGCGCTGGTCGTGACGCCCGCGCTCGCGCTCGCGCTCTTCGACGACGGGCGCCACGCGGCCCACGCCGCGCCGGGGCTCCAGGAGCGCCTGCGCGAGCGCTATCGCGCGCTGCTCTTGCGCGTGCGCGCGCGGCCCGCGCTCGTCGCGCTCCCGCTCGGCGTCGCCGTGCTCGCCGCCGCGGCGATCCTCCCGCAGCTCGGCGGTGAGTTCCTGCCGGACTTCCGCGAGGGCCACCTCGTCCTGCAGGTGGGCATGGCGCCGGGGACCGGGCTCGAGGAGATGCGCCGCGTCGGCCGCGGGCTGGCGCGCCGGCTGAAGGCGACGCCCGGCGTCGCGACGTTCGAGCAGCAGATGGGCCGCGCCGAAGCGGGCGAAGACACCTGGGGCACGAACCTGAGCGAATTCCACGTCGAGCTCACACCCGACGCCGACGCCGACGCCACCACCGACGCGATTCGCGTGCTACTCGCGGAGACGCCGGGAATTTCCTCGGAGGTCGTCACCTTCGTCGGCGACCGCATCTCGGAGACGATCACGGGCGAGACCTCGGAGTTCGTCGTGAACATTTTTGCCGAGGACCTCGATCTGCTCGATGCGAAGGCGATCGAGATCGCGCGCGTGCTCGCGCGCGTGCCCGGCGCCGTCGACGTGCAGGGCAGCGCGAGCTCGCGCGGGCCGCACATCGCGGTGCGCCTGCGCCCGCAGCGCCTCGCGCTGCTCGGCTTCCGCCCGGACGAGGTGCTGGATCAGCTGCGCGTCGCATTCGCGGGCGCGCGCGCCGGAGAGGTGCAGCGCGGCGTGCAATCGATCGGCGTCGTCGTGCTGCCGGATCGCGCCGAGCGAGAACGGCCCGCGCAGGTGGCGGAGCTGCCGATTCGCAACGCCGCCGGCGCCGTCGCGCCGCTGCGCGCGCTGGCGGACGTCAGCGCGATCGAGGGCCGCGACACGATCTCCCACGAGGGCGCGCGGCGGCGGCAGGTCGTCACCTGCAACGTCGAGGGACGCGACGTCGCGTCGTTCGCGCGGGAAGCGCGCGCGCGCATCGCGCGAGGGGTGCGCTTCCCGAACGGCGCGTTCTTCACGATCGGTGGCGCCTCCGAGGCGCGCGCCGGCGCGGTGACCGACCTCGCGGCGCAGGCCGCCCTCGGCGCGCTCGGCGTGACGCTGCTGCTCGCCCTGGCGGCGGGACACTGGCGGAACTTGTTACTGCTGATCGCCAGCGCGCCGCTCGCGTGGGTGGGCGGCGTGCTCTCCGCGACCCTCGTCGCGGTGCTCTCGGGCCACGAGGCCTCGCTCACGCTCGGATCGCTGGTCGGCTTCGTGACGCTGTTCGGGATCACCCTGCGCAACGCGATCATGATCCTCTCGCACTATCGCCAGCTCGTGGAGATCGAGGGCCAGCCGTGGAACGCCGAGACCGCGCTGCGGGGCGCCGCCGACCGCGTGGTGCCGGTGCTGATGACGGCGGGCGTCACCGCGCTCGCCCTGCTCCCCGTCGCACTGCGCTGGCGCGAAGCCGGCGGCGAGCTGGACGGCCCGATGGCGATCGTGATCCTCGGCGGCCTCGCGACTTCGACCGCCGCGAACCTGCTCGCCCTGCCCTGGCTCGCGCTGCGCTTCGGCCGATTCGCCCCCGCGAACGGCCGAGACGCGTAGCGTCGACGGGAGCCGACCCGCATGCCGCTCGAGGCGTGGATCACCCACTATGGATATGCCGCGACGGCGCTGGGCGGCGCCTTCGAGAGCGAGACAGTGCTGTTGCTCGCCGGCCTGATCGCACACCGCGGCCTGCTCGACCTGCGCTTCGTGATCGCGCTGGCGGCGCTCGGCATGTTCTCGACGAACCAGGTGCTCTTCCACACCGGCCGCATTCACGGCCCCGCGCTGCTCGCGCGCTGGCCGCGTCTGAAGCCGCGCGCGACGCGCGTGCTCGAGCTCGCGCATCGCCACCACCGCAGCGTCCTGCTGCTCTACCACTTCGCCGTCGGCGTGCGCGCGATGACGCCCTTCGTGCTCGGCATGAGCGGCGTGCGCCCGCTGCGCTTCGCGCTCGTCGACGCCAGCATGACGCTGCTCTGGATCGCGGCGTTCACCGGCGCCGGCTTCTGGCTCGGCGACGCACTCGAAGGCTGGCTACCCGAGCTGCACCGCGTGGAGCATCTCGTCGTCGGGGCGCTTGCCGCGCTCGGCGCACTCGGCTGGGTGGCGCGGCGCGTCTGGAATCGCAGGCGCCGGCCCGAGCGCTAGCTCGGCTGCAGGATCAGCGCGTCTCGGGCGTGTCCGTGTCGCTCACGCCCTCGCGCAGCTTGGCGCGCGCGCGCTGCGCGAGGCCCACGTAGCTCGCGCGAATCGCCTCCAGCTCCGCTTCTTCGAGCTCCTCCAGATCGAGCAGCGCGTTGTGCGCGCCCTGCGTCGAGCGCAGCAGCTCGTCGAGCTTGATCTGAATCGCCTCCGAGTCGCGGTTCTGCGTGTTCTGGATCAGAAACACCATCAGGAACGTCACGATCGTCGTGCCGGTGTTGATCACCAGCTGCCAGGTATCGCTGAACCCGAACAGCGGCCCCGTGAGCAGCCACGCCGCGATCACCGCCACCGCCAACGCAAACGCGGGCGGATGCCCCGCCGCCCGCGAAGTCGCCTTCGCCAGCCGCATGAAGTACGAGCCCGATCTCGAAGCCTGCATGACACCCTCCTGCGCCGAGCCGCGCACGGGAACGCAAGCAAGCAAACGCGACGAACACAACCACCGCGACAGACGCGCCGAGCACGAGCTGCCGCGGCGGGGCCGGGGGCGGCGGAGGCGAAATCAAGCGCAGCGAAGGCCCCCAACTCCCGAGGACCGCGGTCAACTCCCGCGAGCGCGCAAGCAACGCGCCCCTAGTGATCACCGGGGCCGCAGCGAGCCATTCGCCGCAGCCGCCCCCGGCCCCGCCGCGGCTGCGCTGCCCGCATCACCTCACGCGCGAGCCCCCAGCCTCGGCACCGAAGCCAAGAGCGTCCGCGTGTACTCGTGCGAAGGCCGCCCGAGCACCTCCGCCGCCAGCCCCGCTTCGACGATCCTCCCCGCCTTCATCACCGCCACGCGATCCGCGATGTACTCCACCACGCCGATGTTGTGCGTGATCAGCAGATACGCGAGGCCGAACTCCCGCTGCAGCTGCTCGAGCAGATTCAGGATCTGCGCCTGCACGCTGACGTCGAGCGCAGAGGTCGGCTCGTCGCACACGATCAGCTTCGGCTGTACCGCGAGCGCGCGCGCGATCGCGATGCGCTGGCGCTGGCCGCCGCTGAACTCGTGCGGATAGCGCTCCAGCGCCTCGCGCCGCAGGCCCACCTGGTCCGTCAGCGTCGCGAGCCGCGCGAGGCGCGCAGCCGCGTCGAGCTCGGGGCGCAGCGCGATCAGGCCTTCCTCGAGGATCTCGAGCACGCGCATGCGCGGGTCGAGCGACGCGAACGGATCCTGAAAGATGATCTGGATGTCGCGCCGCGCCGCCAGCAAGGCATCGCCCTCGAGCGCGAACAAGTTCCGCTCGCCGAGCGACGCGACGCCTTCGGTCACGGCTTGGCCGCGCAGCAGCTGCAGGATGGCCTTGCCGGTGGTCGTCTTGCCGCAGCCGGATTCCCCCACCAGCGCGAGCGTCTGCCCGGCGTGGATGTCGAAGGAGACGCCAGCGACCGCGTCGAAGTGACCGGTCGCGCGCTGCAGCAGACCCGTGCGCACCGGAAACCGCACGCACAGGTCCCTCACCGCCAGCAGCGGCGCACTCTCGCGGGCGCGCGGCGGCTTCTCGGGCAACGCAGGAGCCGGCGGCGGCGCGAGGCGCGGCTCGCTCGCGGCGCCCTCGTACAGCAGGCAGCGCACGCTGCGCGTCTGGCCGAGCGGAAGCAGCGCCGGCGGCGTGCTCGCGCACACCGGCAGCGCGCTCGCGCAGCGCGGAGCGAAGCGGCAGCCGGCGAAGCGCTGCGTCAGCGGCGGCACGCTGCCGGCGATCGCGGCGAGCGGCTCGTCGCGGCGGCCGGCGTCCGGCAGCGCGCGCAGCAGCGCCTGCGCGTAGGGATGCTTCGGGGCGGCGAAGAACTCGGCGGCCGGCGCGACCTCGATGATCTCGCCCGCGTACATCAGCGCCACGCGCTGGGCCATGCCCGCGACCACCGCGAGATCGTGGGTGATGAGCAGCAGCCCCATGCCCTGCTCGCGCTGCAGCTCCCGTAACAAGTCGAGGATCTGCTTCTGGATCGTCACGTCGAGCGCCGTGGTCGGCTCGTCGGCGATCAGGAAGGCGGGCTCGGTCGCCAGCGTCATCGCGATCATCACGCGCTGCTTCTGGCCCCCGCTCATGCGGAAGGGGTAGTCGTCGATGCGCCGCTCGGGCTCGGGAATGCCGACGCGCTCGAGCCACTGGATCGCCTTCGCGCGCGCGGCTGCACCGCGCAACGGCGTGTGCGCCTCGATCGCCTCGAGGATCTGGTCGCCCACGCGCATCACGGGATTCAGGCTGGTCGACGGCTCCTGGAAGATCATGCCGATGCGCCCGCCGCGCACCGCGCGCATCGCCCGCTCGCTGAGCGCGAGCGTGTCGTCGCCGTCGAGCAGCACGCTGCCCGCGACCACGCGGCCGTTGTCGGGCAGCAGCCGCATCAGCGCCAGCGCGGTCATGCTCTTCCCGCAGCCGCTCTCGCCCACCAGCGCGAAGGTCTCGCCGCGCTCGATCGCGAGCCGCAGCCCGTCGATCGCGCGCACCAGGCCCGCCTCGCTGTCGAGCACCACCTCGAGATCGCGCGCCTCGAGCATCGGCTAGCGCCCCTGCGCCGCGGTGGGTACGGCGCGGCGCGTCAGCACGCGCGGCCGGAAGGCGCGCGCGCGCGGATCGAAGGCGTCGCGCACGCCGTCCGCGAACACGTTCGCCGCGAACACCAGCGACACCATGAACACGAACGCGGAGCCGATCGGCCACCACACCACGGGGTCGCGCGCCAGCTCGCTGCGCGCGAGGTTGATCATCCCGCCGAAGCTGTTCATCGAGGGGTCGACGCCGACACCGACGTACGAGAGCACCACCTCGTACAGGATCAGGGTGGAAAACTCGAGCACAGTCGTGATCAGCACCAGGTGCGCGACGTTCGGGAACAGGTGGCGCGCCATGATGCGCGCGGACGACACGCCGAAGGCCTGCGCCGCCTGCACGTACTCGAGCTCGCGCAGCTTCAGCGTCTCGCCGCGCAGCAGCCGGCACAGCCCCGACCAGCCCGTGAGGCCGAGCACGACGCAGAGCAGGAACAGCTTCAGGTCGCCGCGCTCGAGGCCGGTCTCGAACAGCTCCTCGTGCTGATCGAGGAACACCTGCACCATCAGCACGCACGCGGCGATCAGCAGAATGTTAGGGACCGACGCCAGCACCGTGTAGAAGTATTGAATCGCGTCGTCGACCCAGCCCTGGAAGTAGCCCGCCATCAAGCCGAGGCCGACCGCGAGCGGCAGTGTGGCGAGCGTCGCGAGCGAGCCGATCACGAACGCGGTGCGGATGCTCTTCAGCGCCTGATACTCGACGTCGTTGCCGGTGATGTCGGTGCCGAGCACGTGATACTCGCCTGCGCACGCGGCGGTGACTCCCGCGATCAGGCACACGGCGAGCGTCGCGCCGAGCGCAGCGCGCCACGGCAGCTCGGTCTCGCCGCGCCAGATCCCGAGCAGCGCCTCGCCAAAGCGCGCGCGCTGCTGGCGAGCGACGCGCAGCGCCGCCAGCGCCGCCAGCAATGCGGTCGCGGCGCTACCGAGCGCGAGGCCCGCCGCGACGCGCCGCGCGACGTCGCCGCCCCACTGCGTGGCGGGATCGCGCAGATGCGCCCCGCCGAACGCGAGCCGCGGTGCGACGCGCTCGGTGCGGCCGCCGACGTCGACCGACTCCTTGGTGAAGCTCTCGTAGGCGAACGGGCGCGAGTACGTGGTCTCGCGCGATTCCGCGAGGCTCGCCAGCGCCGCGTCGAGCAGCGAGCTGGTGCGCGTGTCATAGGCCGCTTCCATCGCTGCCTCGGACTCCGGCGCCAGCAGCGCACGGAAGTGCACGCTGTCGAGCAGCGCGAGCGCGAGGCAGGCGGCGAGCACCACCGCTGCGGCGAGCGCCGGGCCGTCGCGGAACACGCGCCGCCAGGTCGCGATGGCGTTGGGGCTGCGCCGCACCGAGATCGCGTAGGCCGCGATCACGAGCACGAGCGCCCAGAGCGCGGCGTCCGTCCAGAGCACGACGAGCTTCGGCATCGCGCTCCCCTCAGCCGAGCCGCACGCGCGGGTCGGCCCACGTGTACGCGACGTCGATCAGCGTGTAGCTCGCGATGAACAGCAGCGACCCGACGAACACCATCGAGCGCACGATCGCGAAATCCTGCTTGCCGATGGCCTCGATCGTGTAGGCGCCGAGGCCGGGGATCCCGAAGAAGCTCTCGAACACGAGACTGCCGAGGAAGACGTAGGGCAGATAGCTGCCCGCGCTCGTGATGATCGGGATCAGCGCGTTGCGCAGCACGTGCCGAGAGAGCACGGCGCTCTCGGCCAGACCCTTCGCGCGCGCGGTGCGCACGTAGTCCTTGCCGATCTCCTCGAGCAGCATCGCGCGATACAGCCGCCCCTCGGCGCCGAGCCGCGCGAGCACGGAGAGCAGCACGGGCAGCACGAGGAAGCGCACGACGTCGAGCGAGCTCGCGAAGCCGGAGATCGGGAACAGCTTCATCAGCCGCGCGAACGCGAACTGGCCGACGATGATGTAGATGAGCGACGAGATCGACAGCATCACCACGCACAGCAAGACGCCGGCCAGGTCGAGGCGCGAGTTGCGGAACAGCACGAGCAGCAGCGCGAACGCCACGCTCGCGATCACCTGCAGCGCGAAGATCGGCAGCGCGAGCTGCACGCTCGCGCGCATCCGGCGCGCGACCTCGTAGCCGATGTCTCCCGCGGCCTCGCTGTCGGCGCGCCCGAAGCGCAGCGCGAACAGCGAGATCGAGCGATCCCAGAAGATCGTGTCGG
>DATBRS010000105.1:0-17617 GCA_036560185.1 Myxococcota bacterium | reverse complement strand
GCCGGAAATCCTGGAACCAGCTCATCGGACTCAATTCCACGGCGATCTCGACCTCACGGCTTGGCAGGTGCGGAGGGACTCGAACCCCCAACCTCCGGATTTGGAGTCCGGTGCACTACCAATTGTGCTACGCACCTTCTTGTTAGGAATTTCCGCCGCGCTCCAGGCCGGCTCGATCACTCGACGATGTCTGCGACGACGCCGGAGCCGACGGTGCGGCCGCCTTCGCGGATGGCGAAGCGCTGCTCCTTGTCCATCGCGATCGGCGTGATCAGCTCGACCGCGATCTCCACGTTGTCCCCGGGCATCACCATCTCCGTGCCCTCGGGCAGGTTCGCCACCCCCGTCACGTCCGTCGTCCGGAAGTAGAACTGCGGCCGATACCCCGTGAAGAACGGCGTGTGGCGCCCGCCCTCCTCCTTGGTCAGCACGTAGGCCTGCGCCTTGAACTTCGTGTGCGGCTTGATCGTGCCCGGCTTCGCCAGCACCTGACCGCGCTCGACGTCGTCCTTGCCCGTGCCGCGCAGCAGACACCCGACGTTGTCGCCCGCCTGCCCCTGATCCAGCAGCTTCCGGAACATCTCCACGCCCGTCACGATCGTCTTGGTCGTCGGCTTGATCCCGACGATCTCCACCTCGTCCCCGACCTTGATGATCCCCTGGTCCACGCGTCCCGTGACCACCGTGCCGCGACCCGTGATCGAGAACACGTCCTCGATCGACATCAGGAACGGCTTGTCCAGCACCCGCACCGGATCCGGAATGAACGCGTCGATCGCCGCCATCAGCTCGTCGATGCACTTGTTCGCCGCGTCGTCCTTGCCGTCCTTCAAGGCGTTCACCGCCGAGCCTTTGATGATCGGCGTCGTGTCGCCCGGGAAGTTGTACTTCGTCAGCAGCTCCCGAACCTCGAGCTCCACCAGCTCGAGCAGCTCCGGGTCGTCCACCATGTCCACCTTGTTCATGAACACTACGATGTGCGGCACGTTCACCTGGCGAGCCAGCAGCACGTGCTCGCGCGTCTGCGGCATCGGGCCATCGGCCGCCGACACCACCAGGATCGCGCCGTCCATCTGCGCCGCCCCCGTGATCATGTTCTTCACGTAGTCCGCGTGGCCGGGGCAATCCACGTGCGCGTAGTGTCGCTTCGCCGTCGAGTACTCGACATGCGCCGTCGCGATCGTGATCCCCCGCTCCCGCTCCTCCGGCGCCTTGTCGATCTGGTCGTACGCCATGAACGCCGCCAAGCCCTTCGTCGCCTGGCGCTGCGTGATCGCCGCCGTCAGCGTCGTCTTGCCGTGGTCCACGTGACCAATCGTCCCCACGTTCACGTGGGTCTTGTTGCGCTCGAACTTCTCCTTGGCCATCTCGCGAATCCCTCTGTGCTCTGGAGTGAGTGAGTTGTTGGGGTCGTCGTGGAACTGGAGCTCACGACCGGGATCGAACCGGTGACCTCGTCCTTACCAAGGACGTGCTCTACCGACTGAGCTACGTGAGCGTCTCGTTCCCCTCGTGATTTGGAGCGGGAAACGGGATTCGAACCCGCGACCCCGAGCTTGGAAGGCTCGTGCTCTAGCCAGCTGAGCTATTCCCGCGGTCCATCCGTTCGCCGTCGGTCTCGTCTCGCCGCAGCGGCCTGCCTAACAGCCAGCGCGGGTGGTGGAGAGGGGAGGATTCGAACCTCCGAAGGCATTAGCCAGCAGATTTACAGTCTGCCCCGTTTGGCCGCTTCGGTACCTCTCCGCTCGGTCTCGGCGTCCACCGCCCGCTCGGGCTCGCTGCCCGCTTCGATCTCCCGTTCGTTGTGCGTGTCTTGTTAGGTAGGCGGAGCGAAAGCGCAACAAAAGCATGAGAACAGGCAACGCGGGTCCGCGCCGCCGCCGAACCCGTACCCGCCTCGCGTCAGTGGCTGCGCTTGCGATTGCCCGCCCGAAAACCTCTTTGCCGTCAGCCTGTTGCGCGAGAGGTTTCAGTCGTCCCGAAACATCTCCCGCAAAGGGGGGCCGACTGTAGCGGCGGATTTCGGGGCCGCGCCTCCCTCGGCCGACTTTTGCGTGTTGTTTTCTGAGCGAGGCCCGCCGCTTGCGGGCGCTCGCTGCGAGTGGAGCTGGCGAGGGGACTCGAACCCTTAACCTGCTGATTACAAATCAGCCGCTCTGCCAATTGAGCTACGCCAGCACGCCGATCCGCGCGGCGCATCTTAAGGAGATGCCCCGGGGGCGGCAATCGCGAACGTTCCGCGGATCCCGCGTGGGCCGACCACGGGGCGTCAGGCGGGACGGCCGCGGCCTCGGCGGACCCACTCATAGAGGATGACCGCGGCGGCCGCGGACACGTTCAGCGAGGCCACGGCGCCGGCCATCGGGATCGAGATCGGCGTGTCGAGGTGGTGTGCGAGGCCGGGGCGGATCCCGGCCCCCTCCGCGCCCAGCACCAGGACGAGGTCGCCCTGCCAGAAGCGATCCTCCAGGGCGAACAGGTCGCGCTCGGCGGACGGCTCCGCGGCAAGCACCCAGGAGCCGGCTGCCTTCATCCGTTCGAGCGCGCGGGCCAGATTCGCGACGCGCGCCACCGGGAGGTGCTCGATCGCGCCGGCCGAGGCTCGGGAAACGGCCGGCGAGAGCGGAGCTGAGCGGCGGTCGGTCAGCACGAGGCCCGTCGCGCCCGCCGCGTGTGCAACCCGCGCGATCGCGCCCAGGTTCTGGGGATCCTCGACGCCGTCGAGAGCGACCACGCAGCGGTGACCTGCGGTACCGAGCGCCAGCAGGCTGGCGAGGTCGAGGACCGGTAGCTCGCCGGCCTCGAGCACGAACCCCTGGGGCTTGACGCCGGGCGGTAGCCCGCGCCCGAGGTCCGCACCGGCGCACGGCTGCACCGGCACCGCTGCCGCCTCGGCAAGGGCGACGAGCGCGTCCGCCTCGCGCGGCGCGGGCGACAGCACCCGCAGTCGGTGCAACGCGCGCCGCCTGGCGCGCAGCGCTTCTCGCACCGGGTGCAGCCGCGTGAGGAGTTCCATCGCGACAAGATCGCAGAGCAGCGTGGGTTCGCCGCGGTCGCGGGCTCGGTGCCCTCGGCGCGAGACGACTCAGGCGGCGGCGGAGCGGCGCAGCGGTTCGAGCCCCCGCAGCAGCTCTGCCGGCTCGGCGATCTTCGGGTGATTCATCAGCTCGAACTCGAGGTACGTCACGAGCTCCCCGAGGGCCGAGGCCAACACGTCGCCGCCGTCGTCGGGCAGAGCGGCCGCGCGCTCGGCCAAGGCCGACGCGTCCAGCACGCCGCCGTCGTCCCCGACCTCGATGCCCGCGAGCAGCGCGGGGAAGCGTCCCGCCACCTCGTGAAGCTCGCGGGCGAGGCGCGCGCGAATCCCGCGGCCGCCGTCGGCGCGTTCGAGCTCCGCCAGCATGCTCGCGATCAGCTTGACGATTGCCTCGGCGCGCGCGACCAGGGCCGGATCTCGCGCCGGAGCCGGGGCCGGATCGGGCAGGCGCATCAGCTTCACGGCGCCGACGAGGCGCAGCAGCTGAACACTGCGAGCGGCGCTCTCGCGATCGACGGCGAGCTCGGCGACGACGTCCCGGAACGCACGCCCCGCCGCGACCGCGCCGTAGATCGAGCGCTCGCTCTCGGCGAGCGAGGCCGAGGCCGCGGCGCCCGTCTGCGCGAGCTGCACGCGCGGATCGTCGAGCACGGTCAGGAAGCGGCGCAGCTCGGCGCAACGCTGTTGGCCCTCGGAGATCAGACGGCTCGTGTCGAGCGACAGCCGTACGACGTTGTCCGGCCGGATCTCGCCCTCCCAGAACCACAGGCGTCCAGCCGGCGCCGCGAACAGCGAGCGCACGATCTCTTCGACTTGATTGCGCACGCCGTTCCACAGCGCGCGCGGCGTCAGCACGCCGCGCTCCACGAGCGCGCGGCCGAATCGATCACCCGGCTTGAACTCGCGCTCGGCCTCGCGCAGCTCTTCGAGGGTGATCGCGCCGGAGCGCAGCAAGCATTCACCGAGCCGATCCACCGCCTGATTCGAGCTCGCGAAGATCACCTCGCCCGCATCCAAGTAGATTTGCTTCTCGTGCTGGCGCTGGCGGAACAGCACGAGCCCGGAGCGCTTCGCGTCGTGAATCGTCGAGAGCACGCCGGCGGCGGGCAGCACGGTGAGATCGACCTGCAGCGCCGGCGACGTGTCGAGCGGCAGCGCCGCCTCGAGCTCTGCAGGTTCCGCGCGCGTCATCCGGCCCTCCGAAGTCCGCAGCTTCTTCGTCTCGATGCGACGGAGGCTTGAGGCACCGCGGGCTTCAAGCCGAGCTTGCGTGCTCCCGATGCGGCACCGCGGAGGGTTTGCCCATGAGCCTCGACGAGACGCGCAACCGGCGCTTCGAGCGCATCGAGCTGAAGGCGCGGGTGCAGATCAGCAGCCTCGACCCGGAGCGCGATCCGACCACGGGCATGCCGACGCTGTGGGAGACGGACGAGCTGTGCGAGACGATCTCGGCGGGCGGCGCGTTCATCCGCACGCTCGACCCGCCGAGCAAAGGCCGGCGCCTGCTGCTGCAGATCCACCTCCCGAGCGGCGAGTCCGTTCAGACGGAGGGTCGCGTGGCGTGGACCTGCGTTCCGCTCGACGGCGTGCGTGACGCGGGCCTCGGCGTCGAGTTCGTCGCGCCGAGCGGCGCCGCGAACGGCGCGCTGCAGCGGTTCTTGCAACGCTCGCGCGGCGCTAGCGAGCGCGGCTGATCGCGCGCACACGCGCGCTGATATGCTGCGCGCCCCATGACCTCGCGACCCGGCAGCTACCGAATCCTGATGCGCTCGCGGCGCGCGGTCGAGGAGCAGCTCGCGCCCGAGCTCGCGGCGCTGCGCCGCGTCGAGCGCATGCTGGCCTCGCTGCTCGACGAGTTCCGCTGCGCGAGCACGGTCGTGCGCGCGCGCTGCATCTTCCGCGAGCCGCGCGAGATCTTCCGCCTCGAGATCGAGAACCCCGAGCGCGGCTATCAGCGCACGACCCTGCTCGATCGCGACGTGCTCGACGAGTTGCTCGAACACCCCGACGTGCGGGAGCGGCTCACGCTCGAGTGACGGGGCGGAGGTTCCGCAGCAAGCCCGAGTGGCGAAATGGCAGACGCGGGCGACTTAAAATCGCCTGGCCGAAAGGTCATGCAGGTTCGAATCCTGCCTCGGGCACCACGCGCGGCGCGGGCTACGCCTCGAGCGCCTCGACGAAGCGGGACGCCTCGTGCAGCAGGTCTTCCGGGGTCGCGCCGTGGGGCGAGTTCTGCGCCGCTAACGCGACCTCGGCGATGCCGGCGAGCAGGAAGGCGCGGGGCTCGAGCAGATCCGCCGCGACGCCGCGCGCGAGCAGCACGCCGCGCGCCTCGCGCCGTCGTCGGCCGCGCTGCTCCGCCAACGGAGTGGCGACGCCGACGCCCTTCGCCCAACCGACGACGAGCGTCACCGCGCTCGGGCCGGGCGGCTTGCCGTCCAGGAAGCGCTCGATCGCGCTCGCGAACTCGTCGCGGAGACTGGCCTGCGCGACGCCGGCGGGCGCGTCGACTGCGTAGGCGAACGACACGCTCGTGGCGAGCCGTGAGAGCACGAACATGCGCGCGTCGATGCTGCGCGACGAACGCGGCAGCACCTGGGCGCACACACGATGCAGGGTCTCCGCGAGCACCGGCGCCTGCGCCGCGCACAGATGCTCCAGCAGCGGGCCGGCTCCCAGCTCGGGCGCATGCGCATCGAGGGTGCGGTAGAGGTGCATGCGCGCGACCCGGCGAGTGAGCATCAGGCCGAAGGCCTCGCCGGCGAGCTCGCCAGGCGTGCGCCGCGTCGGCTGGTCGAGCGCGCCGTTGATCTGCTCGGCCTCGACGCTGAGGTCGCGATCGATCAGGGCACCGACGATCGCCTGCTTGTCGCGGAAGTACTGATAGAGCGAGCCGACGCTGAAGCCCGCGACCCGCGCGACGCGATTGGTCGACGCCGCCTCGTAGCCGTCGGTGCGCAGAATCCGGTCGGCCGCCTCCAAGATCGAGGTGACGGTCACCCGCGATCGGCCCTGGCTCGGTCGCTTGCGCATCCGGGTATCCATCGCGGGTTCCAGAACTGCCCCTTTCCTGCCGAGCCGGGTCGGTCGTCCGGTAGGTGACTCGGTTCCTGCCGGAGGTTCCCGTTGAATGAGTGGCCGCGGGTGGAGATCGGTGTCACCGCATTGGGACCGGCGCGGGGGCAAAGCTCCACTACTGGCTGATACGGTGGCACCAGCGAGGGGAAGCGTGACTGCGCAGAAGTGCGACGAGGGGAGTGGACGCGCATCACTGCTGCTCTGCGTCGGGCTCCTGACGGGGCTCGCCGGGCCCAGCATGGCTCGGGCCGATGGAGCGGACGATGGGTTGCGGCTCGCCGCCGAAGCCCGCTGCGCAGAGGCGCTCCCGCTGCTCGGCGATTCGGCGCGCGCCGGCGTGCCGCGGGCGCGCGCGCTCTGCCTGCTCGAGCTCGCCGACTACGCAGGCGCGGCCCGCGAGCTGGCCGCGCTCGAGGCCGCGGATCCGACCCTCGCGGCGCCGCTCGGCATCGCCCGCTTCCACGCCGGCGATCGCGTCGGTGCGGAACAGGCCCTCCAGCGCGCGGAGGTGAGCGGCGACGCGCGCGCCGAGGTGCCGCTCTATCTCGGGCTGATCGCGCTCGCGAACGGTGAGGGCGCGAGCGCTGCACAGCGCTTCGAGCGAGCGCGGGCGAGCGGCGGCGACGCGCTCGCCCCGGCGGCGAGTTATTACGGCGGCCTGGCGCGCGCGCGCGGCGGCGACGCCCGCGCCGGGCACGCCGAGCTCGAGCGCGTCGAGCGCGAGTGGCCCGGCACGCCCTGGGCCGAGGAGGCCTCGCGCGCGCTCGCCGCTCAGCACAGCGCGCAGCCCTACTTCGCGGCGCTGCGGCTCGGCTTCGAGCACGACAGCAACGTCGTGCTGCGGGGCGCCGGCGTCGCGCTGCCGCAGGAGATCTCGTCGCAGGCCGATCAGCTCGTGGTGTGGCGCGCGGTCGCGGGCCGCAGCTGGGTCGCGAGCCCCGAAACGCAGCTCGGCGGCGCTCTCACTTTCGGCGGATCCTCGCACCTCGACCTCACCAGCTTCGACGCGCTCTACCCGTCCGTCAGCGCGTGGGCGGATCGGCGCCTGGACGAGCGGCTCACGCTGCGCGGCCTCGCGGCTTACGCGCACGCGTGGGTCGACGGCGACGCCTTCCTGTCCGCTCCCCGCTTCGCGCTCGAGCTACACCGCGATGCGGCGGAACGCGGGGCGACGCGCTTCTTCGGCGAGCTCGCGCTCGACGACTACTTGTTCGAGAGCACCGACCCGCCGGCGCTCGCACGGCGGCGCGACCGCGACGGAACCGGCTTCCGGATCGGCGCCGAGCACCGCGTCGCGCTGCCGGAGCTGCGCTCGAGCGTCGGCGGCGCCCTCGCCTACCACGGGTTCTGGGCCGACGGCAGCGAGTACTCGTTCGACGCGGCGGAGCTCGAGCTCAGCTGGGAATCCGCGCTGCCGGCGAAGCTCGTATTCGGCGCGAACGCGCTCTACGCCTACCGGCCCTACCGCAATGGCACGACCTACGAGCCCGGCAGCCCCGAGCGGACCGAGCACGAGTGGCGCACCGACCTCTGGCTGGGGCGCCCGGTCTGGCGGCAACTCGCGGTCGAAACCCGTTGGCGATACCAACGGAATCGCTCGACGGCCGAGGTGTTCGACTACTCGCGCCACGTCGTCGGCCTGTATCTCAGCTGGACCCTAAACCCGTGACGCGGCCACTCACTCCACGAGAAGGACTTCGCATGCGCGCTTGTTTACTCGCGACGTTGCTGCTCGCTCCGCCCGCCCTCGCCGGCGCGCCGACCGTGCTCGCGCCGGCGGGCGTGTGCGCGGGAGAGGAGCCGGATCTGGTCGTGCGGCTGCTTCCGCGCGCGAAGTCGGCCGAGGATGCGCTCGCTCCCGCGTCTTCGCTGAGTGGCGTGCTCCATCTCTCGCCGATGGACGTCTCCGCCGCGAGCGCGTTCGCCACCCTTGCTGCGCCCAACTTCCCCGCCTTCGGCGGAACGGGCGCTTGCGACAATCCGGGCTCCGGCTGCATCCCCGACAAGATCGCCGACGATCCGAATCCGGGGACGGGCTGCGGCTTCCCGGGGAGCCCCTGCCCGTGAACTTGCTGCCGAGCGACGAGACGCTGATCGAGCGCATCCAGAAGCGCGATCACGCGGCCTTCCGCACGCTCTTCGATCGCTACTACGCCCGCGTGTTCTCGTTCGCCGAGCGCCGGCTCGGCGATCGCGGTCTCTCGGAAGAGGTCGTCGCCGACGCGTTCTTCGAAGTCTGGCGCGGCGCTCCCTCGTTCCGCGGCTCGTCGCGGGTCTCCACCTGGCTGTTCGGCATCGCCACCTTCAAGTGCCGCGAGGCGAACCGCAATCGCCGCCGGCTGAAGCGCGCCTACGTGGTCTCCGCGGACCCGGCCCTACTGCAAGCGGTGACCGACGACCGCAACGTGCTCGATCAGCTCGAGGCGCGCAGCGATCTGCGCTGGCTGCGCCGGCGCTTCGACGCGCTGCCCGAAGTGCAGCGCGAAGTCGCCGTGCTCGCCGGCGACGAGCAGACGGTCGACGACATGGTGGGCAAGCTCGGCGTTTCGTCGGGAACGGTGAAGTCGCGACTGTCGCGCGCGCGGCGCGCGCTGCGCACGCCGCCGCCTTCGTCGCGAGGAGAGCTGCGATGAGCCGAAAAACCGACAGCGTGTGCCCGCAGGTCGTGCTCGATTGGATCGCTTGGTATCCGGACGGCGATCTGCCGGCGGACGTGCGCAGCGAGATCGAAGTGCACGCGGCGGAATGCGCGGCGTGTCGTGACGAGATCGTCGGGCTCTCGAGCGACGTGCCGCTCGAAGCTGACGCGGATCCGGCCGGGGAGAGCGTGTTCGAGCGGACGCTCGCGAAGATCGCTGTGCACCCGCAGCGCAGCGCGCCGCCGCGGCAGCGGCGCATCTGGGTGATGCGCCCGCGCTTCGCGATTGCCGCCGGCCTCGCGGTCGCGATCGTCTCGGGGACCGGCGGCTTCGTCGCGACCCAGCAGCTCGGCAACGCTGAGCGCTACGAGACCGCGAGCCTCCCGCCGGGTGCGGCGCGACCGAGCGCCGGCCCGCACCTCGCCGTCGTGTTCCGCGGCGACGTGCCCTTCGCCGAGATCTCGAGCGCGCTGCAAGCGCTCGGCGCGACCGTGGAGAGCGGCCCGTCGCCGCGCGGCGTCGTGCAGCTTCAGCTCGCGCGCGGCAGCGATCCTGCCGCCGCGGCGCGACGCCTCGAATCGGGCGACCTCGATGTCGCCGACTTCGCTCAACCGGCGCCCTAAGCCGTAAGCTCGCAGCCATGACTCGGGCCCAAGCGCTCCCGCTGGCTGTCTCGCTCTGGCTTGCGGCCGCGACGCTCGCCAGCGCCGAGACGCCGGACTGTCCGCCGGTCGAGCCGGGCGCCGACTTGTCCGGCGAGCCGCCCGCCGAGGGTGCGGCGCCGAGCGTGCTCCTCATCCTGCCGAAGGGCACAGACGGCGCGATCGCGACTGCGGGCCTCGAGCTCGGGGCGGGAGCGCGCCTCGTCGACTCGCGCTTCAGCCCGCTGCTGTGCGCAACGGTCGCGCGCGTGGAAGGAGCGCCCGGCGCTTCGCCCGCGTCGTTGATCGTGCGGCTTCCCGAGAACGCCGCGGCCGTGCTCGACGACGTCTACGCCCCGGACGCAGGGCCGGATGCGACGCTGCCTGCGGCGGAAGCGTCGCCGGCTCCGCTCCGGCCCGACCCGTACCGCAAGCAGCAATGGGCGCACGACGCGCTCGGCGTCGACGCCGCCCAGCGCGTGACGCAGGGCGACGGCGTGCGCGTCGCGCTGCTCGACACGCGCGCCGACGCGCAGCACGAGGACCTGCGGGCGGTGCGCGTCCGCAGCGAGGCGGGCGGTGCGCCCGGGCAGCACGGCACGCTGCTCGCGGGCATCGTCGGCGCCGCCACGGGCAACGGCGTCGGCATCGCGGGCATCGCCCCGCGCGCGGCACTCGTGTCGGTGCCGGTGTGCGACGGCTCGGCGCGGGGCGACGTGTGCCGCCTGTACGCGGTGCTGGACGGGCTCGACCTCGCGTGGAGCGAGCGAGCGCAGATCGTGAACCTCTCGCTCGTCGGTCCGGCCAATCGCGCGCTCGAGCGCGCGGTGCGGCGGCTCGACACGCTCGGCGTCGCGCTCGTCGCCGCGAGCGGAAATCGGCCGAGCGCGACGCCGGCGTACCCCGCCGCCTATCCCTGGGTGATCGGCGTCGCCGCCAGCGACGATGACCGCAAGCTCGCTCCCAGCGGCCCGCTCGTAGACCTGACGGCCCCCGGCGTCGAGATCGTCTCCACCTCCGCGAACGGCGGCTACGCGTTCGCGAGCGGCAGCAGCCTCGCCGCGGCCCATGTGAGCGGCGCCCTCGCGCTGCTCACCGCCGCGAGTGGCGGTGACGTCGCAGCAGCGCGGCTCGCGCTGTTCGGCGCCGCGCGGCGTGGCGCGCCCCGCACGCCTCCTGCGCTCGCGCCGCTCTGCGACGCGCTCGCGCGGCTCGGGAGAGCGTGCGCGCAGTAGGCACGTTCGTTCACGCGCGCCCTGGAGCGGACGCGAGCGGACGTCGCTGCCGCGTGTGAACCAACGTCCCCTGCCTTTCGTGAGCTCACACGCCGTTGAATGCGGCGCTCGTGGTCGCGCCGCGCGGGAACTCGATCAGCTCGATCGGCGTGCCGTCCGGATCGGCGAGGAAGAACATCTTCACGCCGCCCACCTCGACGGGCGCCTGCAGCGGGCGCAGGCCGCGCGCGACGCACGCCGCGTGCGCGGCGGCGAGATCGTCCACCGAGAGGGAGATGTTCGCGTAGCCGGTGAAGCGTCCGCGCGGGAGCGGCTCGCTCTTCGGCTGCTCGAATCCGAGCAGCTCGATGCACACCTGGCCGCGGCCCGGAACCACGAGCCCCACCATGCGCCCGCTCGCGCCCTTCGTCCCCGTCACCGCCTCGAGCCCGGGACCGTCGAGCTTCACGTCGAAGATCGCGTTCAGCCCGAGCCCGTCGCGATAGAACGCGAGCGCGCGCTCCATGTCCGAGACGCGCACGGTGATGTGCGAGAAGTCGCGGAAGCGGAGCTCGCTCACGCGTCGATGCCCGCGAGCTCGTCGCCGAACATCGCGATCGCCGCCGCCTGCGAGAACGCCTCGGCCGGCAGCACCTCCGGGCCGGTGAACGCCGACAGCGCCGCCATACCGAGCGACGGGTCCTTCGCCTGCCGCGCGAAGACGTCCTCGCGCACGGCTCTCGCGCCGTCGCCGAACTCGGCGTGCAGGCGCGACTGCAGCGCGGCCGAGAAGCGCAGGCGCCGCATGCGCTCGCGGCGCTCTTCGGCGTAGGGCGCGAGCACGCGGACGTCGAGCCGCTCCGCCAGTAACAAGTCGCGCACCACGCGCACGTCGCGCAGCGTGATCGAGAGGCCTTGCCCGGCGATCGGGTCGTTCCAGCCCGCGGCGTCGCCGACCAACGCGACACCCTCGGCGTAGGGCTGGTCGATCCACGCGTCCTGATTGGCGTAGCTGCGGCACGGGCCCGCGGGCGTCGCAGTGCGGAACGCCTCGCTCTCGGGGATCGAGGCGAGCACGCAGGCGTCGAGGAAGCGCCGCGGGCCCTCGCTGCCCGAGAAGCGCCCCGCCTGCTCGCGCGCGTACGCGGCGTACAGGCGCACGCGCCCGCGGCCCTGCGGAAACGCGAGGAAGTAGACGTCGCCCTCGGTGCTGGTCGCCTGCCAGTCGTCCGGCCAGGCGTGGGCGCCGTCGACGACGAGGCCCGCGAACAGGTGATGCGCGGGCGCCTCGCGCAGCGCGATGCCGGCCTGCCGCCGCACGCTCGAGGAGCGCCCGTCGGCGCCGATCACGAGCGTCGCGGCCGCCTCGTGCTGCGCTCCTGCCTGCGCGTAGCTAACGCGCGGCGCGGCGCCCGCCGTGACACGCGTGTCCGTAACGACTCTCCGCACCTCCGCGCCCTGCTTCGCCGCGTGATCGAGCAGCGTCTGGCAGAGGTGCGGATGTCCGATACAGAGCGGCCCGGGGATGCCCGGCCGAAACGCTTCGAGAGGAAGCGCAGCCGCGTACGCGGCCGCCGGCTCGCGCGTCTCGTCGAAGCCGTAGTGCTTCGCGAGATGGTGACCGCCCGCGGAGCGGATCACGTCGTAGAGCCCGAGCGCCTGCGCTTCGACCACGCCCCAGGGCGCGATCCATTCCCCGCGGACGACGTCCTCGAACTCTGCGCTGCGCTCGAGGATCAGCACGCGCTTGCCGGCGCTCGCGAGCGCGCCGCCGAGCGCGCCGCCCGCGATCCCGCCGCCCACGATCACGACATCGAACTGTTCGCGAGACATGGCCGCGGAGTATGCGCGATGCTGCGCCGCGATGCGTGCTGCCAGCCCGAGACTCGATCCCGAACGCACGCCGGTGCTGATCGGAGTCGGCGCCGTCACGCAGCGCGATGAAGATCCTGCGCGCGCTTTGGAGCCGCTCGCGCTGATGCGCGACGCGCTCGCACGTGCCGCGGAGGATTGCGGCAGCCGCGCGCTGCTCGCGCGCGCCGATTGGTTCAGCGTGCCGCGCGGATTCTGGGAGTACGCGGATCCGGGGCGTGCGCTTGCGGAACACGTGGGCGCGACGAGCGCGCGCACGGAGCTCGCCGAGATCGGCGTGCTGCAGACCACGCTCTTCGGCAACGCCGCCGCGCGCATCGCAGCTGGCGAGGCCGGCGTCGTCGTGATCGCAGGCGGCGAAGCGCGCGCGCGGGCGATGCGCGCGCAGCGGCGAGGCGTCGCCGCACCCAACACGACGCAGGCCGACGTCGCTCCCACGCGCGTGCTACGGCCGAAGCAGGAGGTGGTGCACCCGGCCGAGGTGAAGCTCGGAATGGTCCTGCCGGTCAACCAGTACGCGATGCTGGAGAACGCGCTTCGCTTCGCGGACGGCAGCTCGATTTCGCAGCACCGCGACGCCGTCGCAACCCTTTGGGCGCGCATGAGCGAGGTCGCCGCGCGCAACCCCGACGCGTGGAGTCGCGCGACCGTGAGCGCCAGCAGCGTGCGCAACGCGAGCGCCGAGAATCGCATGCTCGCGTTTCCGTACACGAAGCTGCACAACTCGCAGTGGAACGTGGATCAGGCCGCCGCACTGGTCATGACGTCGCTCGCGCAGGCGCGCGCGCACGGGATTCCCGAAGCGCGCTGGGTGTTCCCGCTCGCCGCCGCCGAGTCCAACCACATGGTCTCGCTCTCGCAGCGTCGCCCGTTCGCGCGCTCGCCCGGCTTCGCACACGCGGGCCGCGCCGCGCTCGCTCGCGCCGGCACCTCGATCGATCGCGTGTCGAAGCGCGAGCTCTACTCGTGCTTTCCGGTCGCGGTGCGGTTGCAGTGCCGCGAGCTCGGAATCGCCGAGGATTCGGAGCTCACCGTCACCGGCGGCATGGCGTTCGCCGGCGGCCCGCTCAACAACTTCGTGTTGCAGGCCGCGGTGCGCATGGCTCAGCTGTTGCGGGACGCGCCGGGTGAGATCGGAATGGTGAACGCCGTGAGCGGATTCCTGACCAAGCAGGGCGTAACCCTCTGGTCGAGTGCGCCGCCGGAGCGAGCGTTCGGCCTTGACGACGTGACGGACGCGGTAGCGCGCGAGACCGAGCAGATCTCGCTCGCGCACGATGCGAGCGGAGACGCGACGTGCGTCTCCTACACGGTGCAGTTCGAGGGCGATCGCCCGGCGCGCACGCTGTTCGTGTGCGATCTCCCGGATGGACGCCGCGCGCTCGCCGCGAGCGGCGACGCGGGCCTCGCCGAGCACGCGATGACGCGCGAGCTGTGCGGCGAGAAGCTGAAACTGGCGGACGGGGCGGCAGAGATCGCGTGATGAGGAGCGCACTGCGGACGATCGCGGCGATCGCGCTCGCGCTGGGATGCGCTTCCACCGTCTCGGAGCCGCGGCTCCCCCGCGACTTCGTCTCGCTCTCGCGAGTCGATCCCTCCATCGCGCTCGATCTCCGCTACGCAACCGCGAACAACTTCGTGGGCGCGCGCATCGACGGCTACGACACCGCGCAGTGTCTGCTCACGCGCGCCGCCGCCGAGGCGCTCGCGCGCGTGCAGGCCGACCTACGCGCGGAGGGCCTCGGCCTGCGCGTCTTCGACTGCTACCGGCCGCAGCGCGCCGTCGACCACTTCGTACGCTGGTCGCGCGAACCCGACGATGCGATCGCGAAGGCGCGCCACTACCCGAACGTCGCGAAGCGCGAGCTATTCGCGCGCGGCTACATCGCCGAGCGCTCGGGCCACTCGCGCGGCAGCACCGTGGACCTGACGCTCGTGGATCGCGCCGGCCGCGAGCTCGAGCTCGGCACCGCGTTCGACTTCTTCGATCCGCGCGCTGCCGGTGATTCCAGCGACGTGCCCGCCGCAGCGCGCGCGCTGCGCGCGAAGCTGCGCGCCGCGATGGAGCGGCGCGGTTTTGCGGACTACGACGCAGAGTGGTGGCACTTCACGCTCGCGCGCGAGCCGTATCCGGCGACGGTGTTCGACGCGCCGGTGCGGTGAGGCGCGCTGCGAACATTCTCGCCGGGCAGCTCGGCGCGGTGTCATGCTGCTTCACCTTCTCGCCGAGGGAGCCTGGGCATGCGCAAGTACAACTACGACCGCCTGTCCGCGCAGGACAACACCTTCCTGCTGTTCGAGAAGCCCGGCCTCTACATGCACGTCTCGGCGACGCAGATCTTCGAGCTCGGGCCGCTGCGGACGGAGCTCGGCGGCGTCGACTTCGCGCGCATCAAGGCGTTCATCGCCTCGGTGCTGCATCGCATTCCACGCTACCGGCAGAAGCTCGCGTGGGTCCCGATCGAGCAGCGGCCGGTGTGGATCGACGACGACGCGTTCGATCTCGAGTACCACGTTCGCCACAGCGCGCTGCCGCGCCCCGGCTCCGAGGCGCAGCTGAAGAAGCTCTCGGGCCGCGTGACGGCGCAGCACCTCGATCGCGAGCGCCCGCTCTGGGAGCTCTGGGTGATCGAGGGCCTCGAAGGCGACCGCTTCGCGATCATCAGCAAGATGCATCACTGCATGATCGATGGGATGTCGGGCGTCGATCTCAGCCAGATCTTGCAGAGCCCCGACCCGAACGCGACCGAGATCGGCGACGCGCCGCGCTTTCATCCGCGCCCGGCGCCGAGCGCGACCGAGCTGCTGACGGACGCGCTGACGTGGCGGCTACAGACGCCGCTGCGCGCGCTGAAGGGCTTGCGCGAGCTGCAGCGCGAGACCGACGACCTGCGCTCCGAAGTCGAGGCGCGCGTCCAGGCGATCCGCGCGATGTACGGCGCAGGCATGGAGAAGGTGTCCGACACACCGATCAACGGCGACAACAGCCCGCACCGCAGCTTCGACTATCTGCGCATGCCGCTCGCCGACGTGAAGGCGCTGCGCCGCGCGCTCGGCGCGACCGTGAACGACACGGTGCTCACGATCGTGACCGGCGCGTTCCGCGACTACTTGACGCGCCGCGGCTGTGATCCGACCCAGCTCGACTTCCGCATCCAGGCGCCCGTCTCGATGCGCAGCGAAGAGGAGAAAGGGCGGCTCGGCAACCGCATCTCGGCGTGGACGGTGCCGCTGCCGCTCGACGAGGCGGATCCGCGCGAGCAGCTGCGCCGCATCCGCGCGACGACGCAGGAGCTGAAGGACTCGCGCCAAGCGCTCGCGGTCGAGACCATGATGTCGGTGATGGACGCGATGCCGACGCAGCTGCTCTCGCTCGCTTCGCGGCAGGCGCAGGGCACCGTCAACTCGATCGTGACGAACGTGCCAGGCCCGCAGTTCCCGCTCTACTTGTTGGGTGCGGAGCTGCGGGCGCTGTATCCGCAGGTCCCGCTGATGCTCGGTGTCGGCATCGGCATCGCCCTGATCTCGTACAACGGCGCGCTGTGCTGGGGCTTCAACGCCGACGCCGTGAAGGTGCCGGACCTCGCCGAGTTCGTGGACGCGATCCGCGCCTCCACGCAGCGCGTGGCGGATGCGTGCGAGGTGAAGCTCAGCGCTGGTTCGTGACGCGCGCCTGCGCAACCATGCGCGCATCGCAGGAGGCCGCCGTGACCGAGTCGCAACGCGGAGCGCGCATCGTCCTCGATCCCACCAGTGAGCGCGCGCCCGCGGCGCGGCAGCGGCTGCCGCGGCTCGCGACGCTCGCCGGCGTCACGGTCGGCCTGCTCGACATCTCGAAGCCGCGCGGCGACCTGTTCTTGAACCGCCTCGAAGAGCGGCTCACGAAGAGCGGGGCTTCGGTGAAGCGGTACAAGAAGCCGACTTTCACGAAGCCCGCGCCGGTCGATCTGCGGCACCAGATCGCGAGCGAGTGCGGTGCGGTGATCGAGGCGCTCGCGGATTGAGGCAGCTGCACGTCGTGCAGTGTGCACGACATCAGCGACCTGGAGCTGCGCGGCATCCCCGGCGTCTTCGTCGCCACGACCGAGTTCGAGGACGGTGCGATCGCTCAGGGCAAGGCGCTCGGCGCCGATCTCGCTGCGGTCTACACCGAGCACCCGATTCAGGATCGCACCGACGCCGAGATGAACGCGATCGCCGACCGCGCGTTCGACGCGCTGCTGAGAGCGCTCACGAAGTAGCGCGGCGGCCCGTCGCAACGGCGCGTGCGCCGAACTAGCTTCGCGCCATGACGCGCCCCATCGCCTTCTCCGGCAACTCCCTCGACCGCGACGAGCAGCACCGCCGCGACGCGACCTATCTCGCGAAGTCGCTGCAAGAGGATTCGACGCGCGTGCTCCCCGTCTGGAAGCTCGCGCCGCTCGTGCGCGACGGCGACGAGCGGCGGCTCGCCTGGGCGACGCCCGCGATCCTCGACGGCCACACCGGCCCGGATCCCGTGTTCCTCGGCGTCGCCGACGGCCGCGCGCACTTCGCGCTCGACATCTCGGCCCACGGCGAGCCGCTGAAGGAGTTCGGCTGGGAGGGCGCCGCGTCGTTTCCCGACCTGCGCGCGACGGTGGGGCTGCTCCCGCCCGGCGACGGCGGCATCGCGGCGCAGGCGCGGCACATCGTCGACTGGCATTCGCGCCACGGCTTCTGTCCCGGCTGCGGCGAGAAGACGCGGCCCAAGGACGGCGGCTGGGCGCGCATCTGCACCGCCTGCAGCAGCGAGCACTTCCCGCGCACCGATCCTGTCGTGATCATGCTCGTGCACGACGGCGACCGCTGCTTGTTAGGGCGCCAGCCCGGCTGGCCGAAGCCGATGGTCTCCGCGCTCGCCGGATTCGTCGAGGCGGGCGAGACGCTCGAGGAGGCCGTACGCCGCGAGGTGCGCGAAGAGGCCGGCATCCAGGTCGGCGCGATCCGCTACCTCACCTCGCAGCCCTGGCCGTTCCCGGCGAGCCTGATGCTCGGCTGCATGGCGGAGGCCGTCTCGCGCCGGATCCAGATCGACAAGAACGAGCTCGAGTCCGCCGATTGGTTCACGCGCGACGAGGTGAGAGCCGCGCTCGAAGCGCCGACGCAGCGCCTGGG
>DATBRS010000104.1:0-14115 GCA_036560185.1 Myxococcota bacterium | reverse complement strand
CTTCTACAGCGACATCGAAGACCTCCAGCTCAACTTCGATACGAGCTGCTCGTCGCGCGTCGTGCTCAACGCCGAGAAGGCGCGCGTCGTCGGCGTCGAGCTAGAGGTGTCGGCGCACCCGACGGACAACCTCGACTTCTCGGTCGGCGCGACTTATCAGGACTCGGAGCTGCAATCGACCCTCCGGGACGCCGTGACGAACGCGCCGCTGACCGGAGCCGTGAGCGGCAACCGCCTGCCCACGACGCCGAATTTCCAGCTCTCGGCGGCGGGCACGTACACGCTGCCTGAGCTGGTGAACGACATGGATGGCTTCGTGACCGTGTCGTACCAGCACGTCGGATCGCGCTACACGCAGATTCGCGACCTCGACTCGGCGTTCCTGAACCCGCTGAACTTGTTCACGAACGTCGGCGCGACCTCCGTCGCGACACTCACCTTCGATCCGAAGCTCGACGCCTACGACCTCGCGAACGTCCGGCTCGGCTTGCGCAACGACACGTGGGAAGTGGCCTTCTATATCAACAACTTGACGGACGAAAACGGCGAGCTGTCGCTCGACCGCGAGCGCGACGGCCGCGCGCGCGTCGGCGTCCTGACCAACCAGCCGCGCACGTTCGGATTCTCGGGGCGCATCGCGTACTAGGCGAAGCGGCGGAGCAACTTGACGCGCGGGGCGGCGAGAGTCGCCCCGCGCGTTTCCTCTGCGCGCCGCGTCACCACGTATCCACGCACGGCCGCTTCTTCCCCGCGCGCGGCAGCGGCGCGGGAGAGGCGGCGAGCGCGCGCGAGATCCAGCGGCGCGAGTCGGCGGGGTCGATCACGTCGTCGATCTCGAAGGTGCTCGCGGTGCTGACGGCCTTCCCGTGGTCGTACATGCGCTTCACCATCTGATCGAACAGCGCCTTCCGCTTATCAGGGTCCGTCTCGGCGGCGAGCTCCTTGCGGTAGCCGAGCTTCACCGCGCCCTCGAGGCCCATGCCGCCGAACTCGCCGGTCGGCCACGCGATCGTGAAGATCGGCGCCTTGAAGCTGCCGCCGGCCATCGCCTGCGCGCCGAGGCCGTAGCCCTTGCGCAGCACGATCGTCATGAACGGAACCGTCAGCGAGCCGCCGATCACGAACAGCCGCGAGGCATGCCGCACGAGGCCGGTCTTCTCGACCTCGGGGCCGACCATGATGCCCGGCGTATCGCACAGGAACACGACGGGGACATCGAACGCGTCGCACAGCTGCAGGAAGCGCGCCGCCTTGTCGGCGGCCTCGCTGTCGATCGCGCCCGCGAGGTGCGCCGGATTGTTGGCGACGATGCCGACGGGCCGGCCCTCGATGCGCGCGAATGCGGTCACCATGCCGTGGCCGAAGCCGCGCCGCAGCTCGAGCACCGAGCCGGCGTCGGCGAGCGTCGCGATCACGTGGCGCACGTCGTAGATGCGCAGCCGGTTCTCCGGGATCGCGCGCCGTAACAAGCGCTGGTCGGCGCAATCCCAGCGCGCGAGCGGGCCCTGGAAGTACGCGAGATACTGCTTGGCGACGCGAACGGCCTCGCGCTCGTCCTCGACCGCGACGTCGACCACGCCGTTGCGAACCTGCACCTCGAGGGGGCCGACCTCCTGCGGCCGGAAGATGCCGAGCCCGCCGCCCTCGATCATCGCGGGGCCGCCCATGCCGATGTTCGAGCCTTTCGTCGCGATCACGACGTCGCAGCAGCCGAGGATCGCGGCGTTGCCGGCGAAGCAGAAGCCGCTGGTGATGCCGACCAGCGGCACCAGCCCTGATAACTGCCCCCAATACTGGAAGGCGAGGCAGTCGAGGC
The DNA here is from genome assembly GCA_036560185.1 of Myxococcota bacterium. GTDB lineage: Bacteria > Myxococcota_A > UBA9160 > UBA9160 > UBA6930 > VGRF01. Next base: position 12,299 of record DATBRS010000104.1, on the reverse strand, counting down.
CCGCGCCGCCGATGCCGTCGGTGTCGCCGGGCCGGCCGCCGCCGCCTTCGGCGAAGAACACGACGGGGAGGCGCATGCGCTCCGCCAGCTCGAACAGGCGGTCCTTCTTGCGGTGGTTCTGTCCGCCCTGCGTGCCGGCGAGCACGGTGTAGTCGTACGACATCACGACGCAGCGCGACTTGTCAGGCGTGAACTGGTCGCCGTTCACGCTGCCGATTCCCGCGACCATGCCGTCTGCGGGCGTGTTCGCGATCAGGTCGTCCATCGAGCGCCGGCGGCGCTGCGCGGCGACCACGAGCGGCGCGTACTCGATGTACGAGCCCGCATCGAGCAGCTCGTTCACGTTCTCGCGGGCGGTGCGCTGCCCGGTCTTACGCCGCCGCGCGACGGAGTCGGGCCGCCGCTCGTCGAGCGTGAGCGCGTGCCGCTCGAACACCTCCGCGAGATCGGAGCGGACGTAGTTGGGGTCGGCGTGCGCTTGCTTCGCCTGCGCGCCTGCGGCCACTTCGGCCTCTTCGAGGAACAGCAGCGCGTGGCCTTCGAACACGGTGTCGCCGCGCGCGACCGCGACGGCGCGCACGATGCCGCTCGCAGGCGCCGCGATCACGTGCTCCATCTTCATCGCTTCCATCACGAGCAGCTGTTGACCCTTCGCGACCTCGGCGCCCTCGGCGGCGTCGACCGAAACGATCGTGCCCTGCAGCGGGGCGCGCACCGCGAAGCTGCCGGCAGGCGCGTCGAGCTCGGCGGGCGCGGGGGCGGCCGCCGCCGGCGCGGGCTCCGCTGTTAGGGAGGTGGAGCTTTCGTCGCGGTCGCCCTTGCCGTAGTCGAGCACAGCGAGCGGGTCGGCGGTCGCGAGCTTCGCGCCGGGGCCCTTGTGCCCACGCCCCGCGGCAGCGCGGGGCGCCGCGGCGGGTAGCTCGGTGGAGTCGAAGTTCCTGCGCGGCTGCGCGCTCGCGGCCGCCGCCACCAGCTCCGCCGCGTGCTCGTCCACGAAGCGCGTGGTGACGCGCGTGGCCGCGAAATCCGGGTGGCGCAGGATCGCGCGCAGGAACGCCGCGTTCGTCGCGACGCCCTCGACGCGCAGCTCCGCGAGCGCGCGATCCGCGCGCGCGATCGCGTCGCCGAACCGCGCGCTCGGCGCGTGCACGATCAGCTTCGCGAGCAGCGAGTCGTAGCGCGGGTTGGTCGTGTACCCCGCGTAGCCATGGTGGTCGACGCGGACGCCGGGGCCGCTCGGCGGGTCGAAGGCCGCGAGCGTGCCGCCTGCAGGCTTCACGCCTCCGTCGGAGGAGATCGTCTCGGTGCAGATGCGCAGCTGGATCGCGTGGCCCCGCGGCGCAGGAATCTGGGCTTGCGCGAGGCCGAGCTGCGCGAGCGTCGCGCCGCGGGCGATCTCGAGCTGCGCGCGCACGAGGTCGATGCCGGTGACCGCCTCCGTGACGGTGTGCTCCACCTGCAGGCGCGCGTTCGCCTCGATGAAGGCGAAGCGAGCTCGTTGACTTCGCTCGGCTTCGCCTCGCTGCGCGCTTCGCTTGCGGCCGTCGTTTCCGTCGTCGGCGTCGAGCAGGAACTCGATCGTGCCGAGGCCGCGGTAGCGCAGCGCCTGTCCGAGCTTCACCGCCGCGGCGAGCAGCTCCGCCCGAACGTCCGCGTCGAGTCGCGGGCTCGGCGCGAGCTCGACGATCTTCTGGTGCCGCCGCTGCACGCTGCACTCGCGCTCCCAGACGTGGGAGACGGCGCCCGTGCCGTCGCCCACGAGCTGCACTTCGAGATGGCGTGCGCGCGGGAGCCACTCTTCGGCGTAGACGTCCGCGACGCCGAAGGCCTTCTCCGCCTCCGAGCGGCAGCGCGCGTACGCCTCCTCCAGCTCCTCCGCGCGCGCCACCGCGCGCATGCCGCGCCCGCCGCCCCCGGCGATCGCCTTGATCATCAGCGCGCCGGTCTGGGCGAAGAACGCGCGCACGTCCGCCAGGGAGGTCGGCCCGTTCGTGCCGCGCAGCACCGGGACGCCGCATTTCTCGGCGAGCGCGCGCGCTTTGGCCTTGTCTCCGAAGGCGTCCAGCGCCGCGACGCTCGGCCCGACGAACGCGAGGCCCGCGTCGGCGCACCTCGCCGCGAACGCCGCGCTCTCGGAGAGGAAGCCGTAGCCGGGGTGGATCGCGCCGCAGCCCGAATCGCGCGCGGCGGCGACGAGCTGCGCCATATCGAGATAGGCCGCGGGCCCGACGCCGCGCAGCGCGACCGCGGAGTCCGCGCGCCGCACGTGCAGCGCGCGCGCGTCGTCCTCGGCGTACACCGCGACGCTGCGCAGCCCCAGCTCCGCGGCGGCGCGCGCCACGCGAATCGCGATCTCGCCGCGGTTGGCGATCAGCACGGCATCGAACGACATCGGAGTCCCCGTTTCGCGGAATGAAAGAATGGGGTCAGACCCCTTTCTTTCATTTCTGTCCAGGCGCGTCCGCTTGCGTGCCGCGCCTGTTCGCCCACATCCTCGCGCAGTTGCCCGCGTCGCCGCGAATGCGGCGCAGGTTGCACTCGGTGCGCGATGCCGAGCGGGTGGAGGTTGCGCGAAGGTGAACGGCGCGAGCACGGAGCAAGGCGGAGTGCGCTACGGCGCCGCGCGCATCGCGGGCCTCGGCGCGCTCGCGGTGCTGGTGCTGCTGCCCGTCACGCTGCCGGTGCCCGTGCTGCGCGAGCTCGTGCAGCAGCGCTTCGGCGTCTCGCAGCTCGCCACCTCCGCGTTCATGTCGGTCAACATGGTGGGCGCGTTCCTCGCCGCGCCGCTGGTCGGCGCGTTGGCCGATCGCCTCGGCCGCCGCCGCGGCCTGCTGATCGCCGCGCTCCTCCTCGACGCGCTCTGCTTTGTCGCGCTCACCGCCGACGTCCCCTTCGCCGCGTTCCTCGCGATTCGCTTCGTCGAGGGCTGCGCGCACATCAGCGCGCTCTCGCTGCTGATGGGCATCGCGGCGGGCGCGCGGCCCGAGCACGAGCGCAGCCTCGCGCTCGGCGTCGTGGGATCGGGCTTGCTACTCGGCGTCGCGATCGGCGCGCCGATCGGCGGGCGCCTCGGATCGATCGGCACGCTGCTGCCGCTCGAGGTCGGCGCCGGCGTCGTCACCGTCGCCGCGCTGCTGGCGGCGGCGGTCGTGCGCGAGACCGGCCGCGCGGGCGAACGCCGCCCCGGCTTCGGCGAGATCGCGCGGCTCGTGCGCGCTCACCCGCTGGTCGCGCTGCCGCTCGCGTTCTCGTTCATCGATCGCTTCACGGTGGGCTTCTTCACCTCGACCTTCGTCTTCCTCGCGCGCGGCGTGCACCACTTCGATTCCGGCCGCGTCGGCATTCTGATCGGCGTCTTCATGCTGCCGTTCGCGCTGCTCTCGTTCCCGTTCGGCCTCGCCGCACAGCGCAGCTCGCGCGTCGCGTTCCTGATCGGCGGCAGCCTGATCTACGGCGCACTCGTCGCGAGCCTCGGCCACTGGCCGAGCGGCGCCTTCCCGCTGCTCATGCCGATCACCGGCATCTCGGCCGCAGTGATGTTCATGCCCTCGATGTTGATGACCACCGAGACCACGCCCGAGCGCATCCGCACCACCTCGCTCGGCGCGTTCAACGCTGCAGGCAGCCTCGGCTTCATCCTCGGGCCCCTGGTCGGCGGCGTCGTGAGCGCGGCCGTCTCGGCCCAATACGGCGAGCTCCGGGGCTATCAGGCCGCGTTCGAGGTCGCGGGCGGCTCGGTGATCGCGCTCGCGCTCGCGGCCTGGGTGCCGCTCTGGCGGTTCGAGCGCACCTCGAAGGCGTCGAGCGAGGCCGCGTGAATCCGCGCTAGGCCCTCCCGCGCCGCGCGGCCGCTGATAGGATGCGCCCGCGCATTCGCCGCGATCCCCCTTCGCGACTCGCGCAGAGAAGGGGGACCCATGGCCGAGCTGTTTGCGACGAAGTCGGTCGACACGTTCCACGCGGACATGAAGGCGGCGGGGTCGCTGAAGCGCGCGCTCGGCGCCTTCGACCTGGTGATGCTCGGCATCGGCTGCATCATCGGCACGGGCATCTTCGTGCTCACGGGCGTCGCCGCGGTGCAGCACTCCGGCCCCGCGGTGAGCGCGTCGTATGCGCTCGCTGGCGCGATCTGCATCCTCGCCGCGCTCTGTTACTCCGAGTTCGCGACGATGATCCCGATCGCCGGCAGCGCCTACAGCTACGCCTACGCGACGCTCGGCGAGCTCGTCGCGTGGATCATCGGCTGGGATCTGGTGCTCGAGTACGCGCTCGCGGCGAGCGCCGTCGCGGTCGGCTGGTCGGGCTACGTGGTGAATCTGCTCGCGGGCTTCGGGCTGAAGCTGCCGGCGCTGATCGCGGGCTCTCCCGGCGTCGTGGACGGCGCGGTCTTCAATCTTCCCGCCGCCCTCATTCTGCTCGCGATCACCTGGCTGCTCGTGGTCGGCATCCGCGAGAGCGCGACCACGAACGCGGTGATCGTCTCGATCAAGCTGTTCGTGGTGTTCTTCGTGATCGGCGTCGGCTCGTTCTACGTCACGCCTGAGAACTGGCATCCGTTCATGCCGTTCGGTTTCAAGGGCGTGGTCGCGGGGGCGGCGACGGTGTTCTTCGCGTACATCGGCTTCGACGCGGTGACGACCGCCGCCGAGGAAGCGCGTAATCCCGAGCGCGACATGACGATCGGCATCATCGGCTCGCTGCTCGGCTGCACCGTGCTCTACCTCGCGGTCGCGGCGGTGCTCACGGGCATGGTGCCGCTCGGCCAGATCGACATCTCCGCGCCGGTCGCCAAGGCCTTCAGCGCCCACGGCCTGCACTTCGCTGCCGGCGTCATCTCCGCGGGCGCGGTAGCGGGCCTGACGAGCGTGCTGCTCGTCCTGTTGTTGGGCCAATCGCGCGTGTTCTTCGCGATGTCGCGCGACGGACTGCTCCCGCCGGTGTTCAGCGCGGTGCACGCGCGCTACGGCACGCCGCACCTCTCGACCATGTTGGTGGGCGGAATCGTGGCGGTGATCGCCGGCTTCGTGCCGCTCGGCGAGCTCGCCGAGCTCGCGAACATCGGCACGCTCTTCGCGTTCGTGGTCGTCTCGATAGGCGTCGTCGTGCTGCGCCGCACCGACCCGAACCGGCGCAGGCCGTTCCGCACCCCGCTCGTGCCGCTGCTCCCGATCGCCTCGGTGCTCGGGTGCCTCTACCTGATGAGCGCGCTTCCGCGCTTGACCTGGATCCGCTTCGTGATTTGGCTCGCGATCGGCCTCGTGGTCTACTTCCTCTACGGCGTCCGGCACAGCCGCGTGCAGCGCGCCGCCAGAGGAGAGTGATGCGATGGCCGACCGGCCTGGCTCCGGGAGCTCCCTGCTGCGCTTCGGCGCCGCCATTGCGCTCGTGCTCGCGACCTTCAACCCGACGCGCTGGAACTACCTGCGCTGGGCGCTCGATGACGTCGCGGGCTTCGGGCCCTGGAAGCTGATCGTCGGCCTGCTGCTGGGCGCGTGCTGGATCTTCTACGTGCGCGCCGCCCTCCAGTCGATCGGGATCTTCGGCGCCGGCATGATCGCGGCGCTGATCGCGGCGTTCGTCTGGCTCGCGGTCGAGAACGGCTGGCTCGCGCTCGGCGACACGAATGCGCTGCTCTGGATCGCGCTGCTCGGCTTCGGGCTGATCCTCGGCATCGGGCTCTCGTGGTCGCGCTTCCGCACGCGCGTCACCGGCCAGGTCGACGTGGACCACGGCGGCGCGGGCTGAGATTCGCCCGCGCGCTCAGTGATCGACGTGGGGCTCTTTCAGGCCCGCGTCGCGCCACTTCTTCACGCTGGGGTGCGCGGTGATCGCGTCGCAGTAGCTCTTGGCGGTCGCGTCCAGCGCGACGCCGTAGCTGAGGAAGCGAAACACCACGGGCGCGTAGAAGCAGTCGGCGGCGGAGAAGGCGCCGAACAGGCACGGGCCGCCGGCGCCGAAGCGCGCGCGGCAGGCGCGCCAGATCTCCTGCACGCGCGCGGCGTCGGCCAGCGCCTCGGGCGTGTGCCCTTTGCCCGGCGCGTTCGCCTGCAAATCCATCGGCATGTTGTTACGGAGCGCAGCGAAGCCCGAGTGCATCTCGGCGACCACCGAGCGCGCGAACGCGCGCGCCGCGGCGTCGCTCGGCCAGAGCTTCGCCGCGGGGAACTTCTCGTGCAGATGCTCGACGATCGCGAGCGAATCCCAAATCCCGAGCTCGCCGTCGATCAGGTACGGCACTTTGCCGCTCGGCGAGTGGCGCTTGATCTGCTCGCGCCAGTCGGGATCGCCGAACGAGATGAAGATCTCCTGATACGGCGCGCCGGTTTGCTCGAGCGCGAGCCAGGCGCGCAGCGACCAGGAGGAGAAGTTCTTGGAGCCGATCACGAGCTGAAGGGGCATCGTTCCTCCGTGCGAACGCAGCCTATCTCGCGGCTACCTGCGCCACATGGACGCTCGGCCGCCGCTTCCGCCACGGCGCTGCCTCCTCGAGCGCGGCCGCGAGGCGGATCAGGCGCGCGTCCTCGCCAATCGGCGCGATGAAGTGCATGCCGAGCGGCAGCGGCCCGTGCGGCCCGGCGAGCTCCGCGAGCGGCAGCGAGATCGCCGGCACGCCCGTGAAGTTGCAGAGCGGCGTGTAGGGCACCGTCTCGATCACGGGCTGGAACCATTCATCGAGCGACACGTTCGTCTGCAGCAGGTTGAGGCGGCTGCCGACCTCGGGCGTCGGGCGCGCGACGGTCGGCGTCAGCAGCACGTCGCAGCCCTCGAAGAACGCGCCGAGCGCGCGCGAGGTGGCGCTCTGAACCGCCAGCGCGCCGAGGTGCTCGAACAGGCTCATGCGCCGCGCGCGCTGCACCGCGAGCCACACGATCGGCTCCAAGTTATCAGGGCCGGCCTTGCGTCCCGTGCCCGCCTCGATGCCAGCGACTTGGCCACCGGCTCCGGCGACCCAGATCGTGATGAACGCGCGCAGGTACGCCTCGTAGTCGAGCTGCGGAGTGCGCTCCTCGACGCTGTGCCCCATGCCCTCGAGCAGCTTCGCGACGCGCTTCGTCTCGGCGGCGATCTCGGGCGTCGGCGTGCTCTGCCCGAAGGCGCCCGTGGCGACGGCGATGCGCAGCTTGCCGGTCGGCGCGCCGACCTCCGCGAGGAACGGGCGCTCCGGCTTCGCGAACTCCCACGGCTCGCCCGGCGCGGCGCCGAACATGGCGTCCAGTGCGGCAGCGGTGTCGCGCACGCTGCGCGTGTTGACGAGCTCGGAGACGATCGACGCGAGCAGGTGATCGCCGTCGGGCGCGAGCGACACCATGCCGCGCGAGGTCTTGAGCCCGACGTTTCCGCAGAAGCTCGCGGGGATGCGTGTCGACCCGCCGCCGTCGTCGCTGTGCGCCATCGGTACGACGCCCGCGGCAACGAGCGCGGCCGAGCCGCCGCTCGAGCCGCCCGGCGTGTGATCGAGGCTCCACGGGTTGCGCGTCACGCCGGTGAGCGTGGACTCCGTGATCAGCGTGAAGCCGAACTCGGGGCAGGTGGCGCGCGCGATCGGGTTCACGCCGGCGCGCTTCAGCTTCGCGGCGGCGAAGCTGTCGGCCGCGAGCACGCTGCCGCGCGTCAGCCGCGAACCCTGCTCTTGCTTGCGGCCGCCCTCGCCGAGGCCGAGGTCCTTCCAGACGAACGGCACGCCGCGGAAGGGGCCGTCCCCGAGCGCGCGCTCGTCGAGCCCGGCGACGCGGTCTTCCCAGACTTCGATCACCGCGTTGAGGCGCGGGTTCACGGCGCGGATGCCGGCGGCGGCCTGCTGCGCGAGCTCGCGCGGCGTCACCTGCTTGTTACGGACGAGCGCGGCCAGACCGAGCGCGTCGTGCGCGGCCCATTCCTCCCAGCCGAGCGCGAGGCGCGCGGGCTTCGCAGCCGCCCCGCGCGGCAGCGCGGCGAGCGCCGCCGCGCCGGCAGCGCCGATCATCAGGTCGCGTCGCGTGAGTTCGTTCGCCACGGTTTGCTCCTTTCGAGGGGTCGTCTTCCGAGCGCGGACTCAGCGCCGCGCTCGCCAAATGCCGCGCGCCGCTTCGCGCGCGGCGCGCTCCGCGTCTGCGAACTCGCGCGGATACGCGCCGGCGCCGTAGCGGTCGAAGTACGGCGACCAGCCGTCGCGGATCATACGGAGATTCAGGTTCTCGCCGTCCGCGAACACGTAGGCGAGCAGGCGGCCGTAGTCGTCGCGCGGTTCGGGGCCGAGCTCGAGCTCGACGCGCCGGCCGGCGATCGCGAGCTCGAGCGCGTCGCCGGCCTGCAGGTAGAGCGGCTGCTCGCGCTCCGGCGTGTCGATCTGCAGCATGCGCACGCGCTCTTTCCGGCCCGCGCAGCGCACCGTCAGCGTGTCGCCGTCGACCACGCGCGTGACGTCGCAAGGGCCGAGCCGTACGGCCTCGCGCTGCGCGCTCGCGACCGCCGGCGCAGCGCCGTCGCGCCGAAGATAGAAGTGCGCGATCACGGCGACGGCGAGCAGGACGGCGAGGCGAAGCAGACGGCGCTGCGACATGCGCGGCCACGCTATCGCAGGCGCGCGCGGCTCAGAACGTGAACTGCGCGAACAGGTAGGCGAAGTCGACGCTCGCGTGCGGGCCGGTCTGCTCCACGAACGCGCCCGGGAAGAAGTGCGCGTAGCCGCCGCCGAGCTGGAGGTGCGCGTCGAAGCGATACGCGAGCGTCACGTCGATCTCTTCGCCGACCGCACGCGAGGCGCTCGGGTCGCCCGCGCGCAGCAGCGCGCCGCCTGCGCTGAAGAGGCCGTCTGCGCGGCCGGCGCGCCGGAAGTGATGCACGACGAGCTCCGCGCTGAGCGCGGGCAGCGGGCGCAGCGTCACGCCGGCGGAGGCCGCGATCACGTTCTGTCGCCCCACGAGGTCGGCGATGCCGAGGTAGGCGTGGCCGAGCGGGAAGAGCGGGTCGAAGAGCGCGTCGCCGCCACCGGCGTGCTCCGCGCCGCTCGCCCAGTCGAGCCCGGCGAAGAAGCGCGGCGAGACGCGCCACTCCTGCACCCAATAACCGAGCTGCGCGGCGACCATGCCGGCGGAGAGGTCGGCGTCGCCCACACGCCCGAACTGGTAGGCGACCTCGCCCTCGACGTCGAAGCGCGTGCCCGCGAGCGGCGTCGAGGCGCGCGCGCCGAGGGTGTGCCGTCGCTCCTCGCCGAGCGCCGCCTCGCGCGCGAGGCCGTAGTAGTACGCGTCGATGCGCGCGGCCGCGCTCAGCTCGCGGCGCGCGTGCACGCCCCAGAAGCCGAGATCGGTGGTGTGATCGTTGCGTTCATAGGGCCGCACGCGCACCGGCGCGACGGCGAACACGGAGATCTCGTTCGCGCCGCGGCTCCATTCGAGCGAGGCGCCGTCGAACGTGCGCCGCGCGTTCGCCCAGTCGAGCGGCGAGACGAGGCGCTGCTTTCCGAGGCGCAGCTCCTGCCGACCCGCGCGCAGGCGCAGGCGGCCGTCGCCCGCGAGCGGCTGCTCCCATTCGAGGAAGCCGTTCTGCAAGTCGAACGTGTCGGAATCCGTTGCGCGCGCTCCGCCGAAGGCACCCGGCTCCGTCGTGAAGGCAGACTTCACCTCGACGAACGCGCGGAATCGCTCGCCGAGCCGAAGGTCGGCGTGCGCGCGCAGGCGCGTCAGGAACAGCGCATCGTCGTCGTCTGCCGGCGCGCCGAAGTTGAAGCCGTGCCACGCCTCGAAGCGCACGCGCACTTGGCCGCCGAGGGAGAGCGCGGCGTCGTCGCCGAGCGCGATCCACTTCACGGGGTCGAACAGGTCGCGGCTCGCGAGCGACTCGGGCGCGGCGAGCACGCTCCAATCCTCGTCGAAGCGGAGCTCTTGGGGCGCGGGGCGCTCGCCGGCCAGCGCGGTGCCGGAGCCGAGCAGGAGCGAGAGCACGAGCAGGTTCGATCGCATCGGCGCCGCCGGAGTTAGAGTGCGCGCATGTTAAGAGCGCGACTCCGCATTCGCCGCGCCGCCGCGTGTGTGGCATCGCTCTGCATCGCGCTCGCCGCGGTCGATTTCGCCGCTGCGCAGGAGAGCGGCGCGATCGAAGGGCGCGTGTCCATCCTGCGCAAAAAGCTGCTCGGCGAGCCGGAGCGCATCGCGGAGGTACAGGACGTCGTCGTCTACGTGACGGGCTTCAGCGGACCGCCGACGAGCGGCGCGCGGGCCCTGCTCGACCAGCACCGCGAGCAGTTCACGCCCCGCTTGCTGCCGATCGTCGCAGGGCAGGAGGTCGCGTTTCCGAATCGCGACCGCATCTATCACAACGTGTTTTCCGTTTCGCCGCTGAAGTCGTTCGACCTCGGCCAGTACAAGTCGAGCGATCCCCCGAAGCGCGAGCGCTTCGAGCGCCCCGGGCTCGTGCCCGTCTACTGCAACATCCACCCGCACATGATCGCCTACGTGGTCGTGCTCGAGAACGCCGCCTACGCGCTCGCAGCACGCGACGGCAGCTTCGCGATCCACGGCGTGCCGCCGGGGCGCCACACCGTCTACGCGTGGACCCCCGGCGCAGACCCCGTGCGCCACGAGCTGGAGATCGCGCCGGGCGCCACGACCCGCGCCGACTTCGAGCTGCTCGAGGGCGCGCTCCCGAGCCACAAGCGCAAGGACGGCAGCGACTACCCGCCGCCGGGCAGCGAGGCGGAGCGGTGAGCAAGCGAAGCGCGCAGCGAGGCGGAGCCGAGCGGAGTCGAACAGTGGCTTCCGCGTACCGGGACACAGCGGCGCCGCGCGTTCGCGCATCCGTGGGGAACCGCAAGCGAAGCGCGCAGCGAGGCGAAGCCGAGCGGAGTCGAACAGTGGCCTCCGGGCAACGGGACACCGTGACGCCGCGCGTTCGCGCATCCCTCCGCGACATACAGCGAAGCGCGCAGCGAGGCGAAGCCGAGCGGAGTCGAACCGTGGCCTCCGCGTCGCGGGACGCCCCGAGGCTGCGTGCACGCGCATCCGTTGCGATACAGGACGGCCGGGCACATGCCTGAGCCTTCGCGGCGCGCTGGGCCCGCGTCGACTGCGCACGCCGCGACCGAGGCGCCGCTGCCGCGCCGGCGCTTCGCGACGAAGCTGTTCCTCGCGTTCGCGGCGCTGATGGGCGTCGCGCTCGCGATCTCGTCGTTCGCGCTCGAGCGCGTCGCGCGCGAGCGCGCGGAGGAAGAGTTCGCCGCGCGCTTCGAGCAAACGCGCGCGGCCTTCGTCGAGCTCGCGCGGCTGCGCGCGCGCTTCGTGGCCGACGAGATCGACGCGCTCGCGCGCGGCAACCCGCAGTTCCGCACCGTGCTCTCGACGGCGTCGCTCGCGCCGGACCTCGGACTCGGCGGCGCGACCTCCGCGGAGGCCGCGACCGCCGATGCGCATCTGCGCCTGCGCTCGCTCGTGCCGGGCCTCGCGCTTGCCGAGCGCAGCGACGTGTTCTTGCTGCTCGCCGCCGACGGTCGGCTGCTCTACGCGAAGACGGATCCGGCGCGCGCGGGGGCGGATCTCTCTGCGCTGGTGCTGTTTCAGGAGACGGTGCTCAGCGGCGGCGCCTCGAGCGCGTGGACGGAGCGCAAGCCCCACGCGAACGGGCTCGCGCTGGTTCCCCGCGGCGCGGGCCCGGCGGTCTACGAGGTGACCGCGCGCGCCGTGGTGTTCGACGACGCAGTCCACGGCGTCGTGATCGTCGGGGCGCGCGTCGACCATGCCGCGCTCGCGACGCTGAAGCGGGTCGCCGGCCTCGACCTCGCGCTCGTCGCGCATGGCCACCTGCTCGCCTCGACGCTGGGCCCGTCGGCGGAGACGGAGCTGGTGCGCCGCTGGTCGCAGCTCGCGCGCTCGCCGTCCACGCGCGCGCCGCTCGGCTCCGATTATTGGGTGAGGACCACGCCGGTCTCGTCCTTCGACGAGCCGGCTGCGGAGTTCGTGCTGATCGCGTCCTATGCCGAAGAGCGCGCGTTCGTGCGGCGCATGCGCACCTCCCTGCTCGCGGTGACGGTGGCGATCCTCGTCGCCTCGCTGGCGGTCACGTTCACGATCGCGCGCGGCATCACGACGCCGCTGCGCGCGCTCGCGCGCGCCGCGCGCCGGATCGGTGCCGGCGAGCTCGACGCGAGCGTGCGCATCGCGTCGCAGGACGAGCTCGGCGCCCTCGGCGCCGCATTCAACGACATGACGCGCGGCCTGCGCGAGCGGGATCGGCTGCGGCGCACCTTCGAGCGCTACGTCTCGAAGGAAGTCGCAGCGGAGATCTTGCAGCACCCCGAGGTCGTGCCGGTCGGCGGCGTCGCGCGC
>DATBRS010000103.1:0-1916 GCA_036560185.1 Myxococcota bacterium | reverse complement strand
ACGCGATGACGCAGCTGCTCGAGGAGCTGTCGAAGGCGTTCCCCGGCTTGAAGCGCGTGCTGATCGACGAACGCGACGCATATCTCGCGGAGAAGATCCGGCAGTCGCCCGGGGAGAAGCTCGTGGCGGTGGTCGGCGCCGGGCACGTCGCGGGGCTCGCGGCGCACCTCGCGCGCGGCGACGCGATCGCGCTCGCCCCGCTCGACACCGTGCCGCCGCCGTCGCGCTTCGCCGGCTGGTTCGGCTGGGCGTTCGCGCTCTCGATCGTCGGCTCGATCGTCGCGCTCGGAATCGTGCGCGGCCCGGAGGCGGCGGGCGACAGCGCGCTCGCCTGGGTGCTCGCCACCGGTGTGCCCTGCGCGATCGGCACGGCGCTCGCGTTCGGGCATCCCGGCACGATCCTCGCCGCGTTCGTCGCGGCGCCGATCACGACGCTGCACCCGGCGATCGGCGCGGGACACGTCACCGCGCTCGTGCAGTCCTACTTCCGGCCGCCGCTGGTGCGGGAGTTCAGCCAGGTGCTCGACGACCTCGGCTCCGTCGCGGGCCTCTGGCGCAATCGTCTGCTGCGCGTGCTGCTGGTGTTCGTGCTCAGCTCGCTCGGCGCGGCGTCGGGCATGTGGTTCGGACTCGGCCAGCTGCTGCACAGCCTGTTCTCCTGAGAACTGTGCGCGCGGGAGCGGCGTAGGCTGCTCGCAATCATGGAGGGCGAGGCAATGGCGATCTCACGACCTGGGCTGCAGCGCTCGCGCGATCAGCGCGTGATCGCGGGGGTGTGCGGCGGCATCGCGGAGTGGCTCGGCTGGAGCGCCACGACCGTGCGCGTGCTGTTCGTGCTGGTTTCCGTCCTCTCCGTCGCGTTCCCGGGGATCGTCATCTACCTGATCCTCTGGATCGCGATGCCCGAGCGCGACGCCTTCTGACGCGCCAACGCCTTCGCTCGCCGAGATTTCGCGCCCGCGCTCATGGGCGTCAGTTGCCAAACCGCGCCGGCCTCTGATACAAGGGGCCGGCTCGAGAACGAGAAAGGAGCGCGCCGTGGAACGCATCCGACCGCCGTACGGCGCGCCCTCCCCGATCGAAACGGGTCGTTGACTCGGTTCCAAGCTCGGAGGCCTCGGGGACGCGCTGACTGATCGCGGCCTCCGTCCTTCCTTCCTCGCTTGGATTCCGTCATGACCGAACTCTCTCCCGCTTCGTCCGCACCCGTTTCCGCCGCCGCAGGCGCGCCCGCGCGCGGCAGCCTGCGCGAGCTGGTGCAGCTCGGCCTGCCGCTCGTGCTCACGTCGCTCACCACGACGCTGATGGGCATCGTCGACGCCGCGTTCATCGGCCGGCTCGGCGCCGCGGAGCTCGGTGGCGCCGCGTTCGCGAACATCTGGAGCTGGACGGTTTTCTCGCTCTTCTTGGGCTCCGCGAACGCGGTGCAGACCTTCGTCTCTCAGGCGCAGGGTGCCGGCGACGAGCGGCGCTGCGGCAGCTGGGTGTGGCAGGGCTTGTGGTCGATCGCGCCGCCCACCGCGCTCGCAGCGTTAGCAGCCTTCTTCGCGACGCCGGTGTTGTTGCCCGCGGTGTTACGGCTCGTCGGCAGCGCGCCGGAGCTCGCGCAGCCGGCGGTCGACTACTTGCAGCCGCGTGCGATCGGCATGATCGCGCTCGGCGTCGTGTTCGTGTGGAACAGCTTCTTCCGCGGCGTCGGCCTCACGAAGATTCCGCTCTACGCGGGGCTGATCGCGAACCTCACGAACGCCGCCGGCGCCTACGCGCTGGTCTTCGGCCACTTCGGCGCGCCCCGGCTCGGCGTCGCGGGCGCGGCCATCGCGACCTCCGCGAGCGAGTTCTTGTACGCGGGCATCCTGTTCGCCGTCGCCGCACGGCCGAGCCTGCGCGCGCGCTTCGACACGCGCCCGCACGCG
>DATBRS010000102.1:0-7005 GCA_036560185.1 Myxococcota bacterium | reverse complement strand
CGGTCGCCGTGTGCTCGCCGAGCTTCGGCGCCAGCGCGAACGGCTGCGGCTCGCACGCGCTCAGGCGGTAGGGCACGCGCGGTTGCGCGAAGTCGCCGTGCGGCGAGCGCACGAACACGCCGCGCTCGCGCAGGTGGTCGAACGCGAGCACGCGCTCGCCGTCGCCGATCGGCGCCGCGGGGATTCGCAGCTCGCTCGCGAGCTGGATGATCTCGTCCACCGTGTGCTGCTTCGTCCACGCGTGCATCGCCTGCTGTACGAAGGCGAGGTGCTGCATGCGCACGCGCGCCTCGTACAGGCGCTCGTCCTCGCCGAGCTCCGGGCGCCCGATCAGCAGGCAGAAATCCTTCCACTGCTGGCCGGTATAGGCTGTTAGGCCGACCCAGCCGTCCTTCGCCGGCTCGATCGAGGGCGTGTCGATCGAGATCGCGGACGGGACGCCGAGGAACTGGCCCTGGAGGTCGTGCAGTGTGGTGAGCGAGGCGAGCGTGCACTCGAACTGCGACACGTCGACGTGCTGGCCGCGGCCGGTGCTGCGCGCATGCAGCCACGCGAACAGGGCCCCGAGCGCGACGATGGGCGCCGCCATCCATTCGCCGATGCGTCCGCCCGCGCCGACGGGCCCGCGCTCGGGAAGGCCGCGGTAGCCGGTTGCGCCGCTCGCGGCCTGCTGCGTCATCTCGGTGGACGGGCGCATGGCCCACGGGCCCTCGAGGCCCCACGGTGAGAGCGAGACGATGCCGAGCCTCGGATTCGCGGCGAGCAGCGCGGCGACGCCGCCGAGCGCGTCCAGCGCGCCCGGCCCGCCCGATTCGACGAGCACGTCCGCGTCGCGCACGAGCGCGAGCACGCGCGCGCGGCCGGCGTCGGTCGCGAGATCGGCGGCGACGCTCTGCTTGCCGGCCGCGAGGAAGCGAAACAGCGCGCCGTCTTCTCCCGACGGAATCGGCGTGTGCGACGCGCTCCAACGGCGCAGCGCGTCGCCCGCGGGCTCCTCCACTTTGATGACGTGCGCACCCGCATCGAGCAGCAGCTTCGTCGCATAGGGCCCGGCGATTTCGGTCGTGAGATCGAGCACGCGGAGACTCGCGAGCGGCATCGGCATGGCGAGCGAGTGTGCCAGACTGCCCGGCCCGCGACGCCGAGCGTCGCGCGATTCGACGACGGGAGACGAGATGCGGCGATTCGAAGGCAGGGTTGCGCTGATTACGGGCGCGGCGGCGGGCATCGGGCGCGCGACCGCGGAGCGGCTCGCGAGCGAGGGCGCGAGCTTGTTCCTCACCGATGTCGCGCGCGAAGGGCTGGCGGAGACCGCCGAGCGCTGCGAGAAGCTCGGCGCCGCGGTCGCGACGCGCAGCTGCGACGTCGGCGACGAGGCGCAGGTGCAGAGCGCGGTGCAGGCCTGCGTCGACCGCTTCGGCCGCCTCGACGCGCTCTGCAACATCGCCGGCATCCTGCTGCTGAAACATCTCGCCGACATCAGCGTGGCCGAGTTCGAGCGCGTGATGCGCATCAACCTCACCGGCACGTTCCTGATGTGCAAAGCCGCGCTGCCGCACTTGCTGCTGACGAAGGGCGCGATCGTGAACACCTCGTCGACCTCCGCGCTCGCGGGCATGCCCTACGCCGCGGCCTACGGCACCAGCAAGGGCGGCGTGCTCGCGCTCACGCGCACGCTCGCCGTCGAGTTCGGCAAGCAAGGCGTGCGCTGCAACGCGGTCTGCCCGGGCTCGATCCAGACCGCGATGAGCGGCGGCGGCCTCTTGCCCAAAGACGCGGACTGGAAGCTCGTCGCGCGCGCCATGCCGCTCGACAGCGCGCGCGGCCCCGAGGTCGTGGCGAGCGTGATCGCCCTGCTCTGCTCCGATGACGGCGTGCACATCAACGGCGAATCGATCCGCATGGATGGAGGCACGCTCGCGTGAGGAAGCCGCGATGACTGCGGCAGAGGCGGCCGACATCGCCGAGATCACGCAGGCGATTTACCGCTACGCCTGGGCGATCGACCAGCGCGACTTCGCGTTGCTCGACGCGATCTTCCTGTCGGACGCGACGCTGCACTACAACTTCTTCGGGCTGAAGCCGCGCTCGTTCGCCGAGACCAAGCCTTGGCTCGAGGCCTCGCTGCGCATTCATCGGGTGACGCAGCACAACATGTCGACGCCGCGCGTGGAGCTGTCGGGCGACGAAGCGAGCTCGACGACCTACGGCATCCTCGCGCACGCGCAGGAGAGACTCGACGGCACGATGAGCGTCGTCACGCAGCACGGCGTCTACGTCGACCGTTGGCAGCGCACGCCGGCGGGCTGGCGCATCGCGTCGCGGCGGCTCGACAATCTCTTCATCGTCGGCCGCTTCCTCGGCCCGAACGAGGTGAAGACGTTCGCGAAGCCGGTGCCGTACTAGCTGCGCTGCCCGCGCTCGCTGCGCCGAATCGCGAGCAGCAGCGGCAGCGCGAGCGCGAAGGCGCCGAGTGCGGGCACGAGCGCGTGGCCGAGCATCAGGTGCATCGCGTCTTCGGCCGAGCACGTCGCCTGCGCGATGCTGCCGCCGAGCGCAGCGGCGCCGGCGGCCGCGGCGAGCGCGATCGCGAGCGGCCGGAAGGGCGCGGCGCGTCCGCCGAACCAGCCGAGCGCGAGCGCTGGCACGAGCGCGACGAGCAGCGCGCTCACGAGGCACGGCAGATCACCGGCGTCGGGCAAGCGCCACGCGATCAGCGGGCTGCGCGCGACGAGCGCCAGGCCGACGCCGGCGGCGATGGCCATGCCCGCGGCGCCGACGGCGAGCGCCGCGCGCGCGAGCCGCTCGCGGCCGGGCAGTGCGAGCGCGAGCGCGCCGAGCACGCCGCCGACGCCCGCGAGGAACAGGCCCGCAAAGATGCCGCCCGCGCTCACCGGCATCGCGAGCGTCTGCCAGAACGTCGGGGCGAGCCCGACGCGCGCGATCTCGACGATGCCGAACGCAAGCCAGAGCAGCAGCACCGCGGCGGCGACGAAGCGCACGCGCGGCAGCGGCTTCACCGGCGCGAGGTCGCTCGCGAGGTCGCGGATCAGGTCGCGGGTGGGATCGCCGCTCATGCGAGCTCCCGGCCCAACAAGTCGCGCAGCGAGCGATAGCCGCGGTGCGCGCGCAGCTTGAGGGCGCCCGGCGTCGTGCGCGCGCGCTGCGCCGCCTCCGCGACCGAGAGCCCCTCCACCTTCAGCAGCAGCACCGCCTCGCGCTGCACCGCGGGCAGCTGCTCGATCGCGCGCTCCATCGCGCGCGGGAGGGGCTCGGCCTCGGGGCTGGCGCGCTCCTGCGTGCGCGCGGGCAGCGTGTCGGCCTCGACGTCGGCGATGCGCGCGCGCTGGCGATTGCGCCGCCGCACCGAGTCGATCACCGCGTTGCGCGCGATCGTGCGCACCCACGGCTCGAGCTCGCGCCCCGCCTGGAAGGTGTGGCGCGCGGTGTGAATCGCGAGCAGCACGTCCTGCACGGCATCCTCCGCGTTCGGGTCGTCGCCGAGGCGGGCGCGCACGACGCCGCGCACGAACGGCAGCAGCTCCTCGAGCAGACGCTCGTACGCAAGCGCGTCGCCGTGCTGCGCGGACGCCATCCACTCGCGCCAGCGAGCGCCCCGTTCTGCCGTGTCGAGCAAGCCTGCCTCGGACCCTCTACGCAGAGATTGCAGCGATGGTTACGCCGCGGCCGCGGCGGCGCGAGCCGCGCGCCGCTCGCTCCACCACTCGTGCGTCGCGAAGGTGAGCAGACCGACGCCCTCGAGCACGAGCATCGCGAGTGCGAGCCAGCCGATTCCGGGCAGGCTGATCAGGATGCCGAGCAAGAGCAGGCCCACGCCGAGCGCGACGGCGAAGTCGCGGAAGCTCGCGTCGTTCGAGCGCATCACGGTCCGCCCGACCACGGCCGCGACCACGATCGGACCGACGAACACGAGCGCGCCGAAGAGCAGGCCGCCGAACAGCGCCGCGGGAATTCCGATCATCGAGATGAGCAGAATGAACAGCACGATCGGCGCGAGCACGATCACGACGAAGCCCATGCCGACGGCTCCGAAGAAGCGGCCCGTCGATTCGACGCGCACCGCGAACATCCCCGGCGCGAGCGCGAACAGCACGAGCCCCACCGCGAAGGCGCTCACCACCAGCACGATGCGGCTGCGGATGCGGTCGGCCTGCGCGAAGCGCCGAATCGGTGTCGCGCCCGAGTCGTCGTCCAGCACCTTGCGCGTGATCTCACCGAGCGCCGCGCCGGTCGCCACCTCCGGCTCCTCGCCCTTTGGCAGGAAGAGCTCGAGCTTGCCGGGATACTGCGCCGTCTCGCGGAACGAGATCTCGGCGGCGCGGATGCTGACGTCGCGGCCGGCGCGGCCCTCGAGCACGACGTGCTCGCCCGCGGCGAACAGGTCGCGCGCGACTTCTCCCTGGATGCGGCAATTGCTGCAGGCGACGGCGAGATCGGCGCCGACGCGCGCGCCGGGCTCGATCGTGAGATCGCCGGCGCCCGCGTAGAGGTTGCCCGTCGTGGTCGCGGAGGTGCGCACGTCGTGGCCCACGCAGTGCAGGCTGCCGGTAACGGCCGCCGACAGGTCGACGTCCTCGCCGCCACAGAACACGTTGCCTTCGACCACGCCGCGGATGCGCACGTTGTCGCCGAACGCGATCAGGTCGCCGCGCACCGTGCCCTCGATCGTCACCGAATCGCCGATCGCGACCAGCGAGCCCTCGATCGTTTCGTCCGCCGCGACTCGCACGTGGTCGTTCTCGCGTACCTCGAACCTCGCCTGCGCCGGCTGTGGCGCGAGCGCGGCGGCGCCCGCGAGCACGAGCAGCGCCGCCGCCGTGCGCGCGCCGGAGCCCGCGCGGCGCAGCAGCAAGTCGGCCGCGAGATACGCGAAGCCCGCGACAGCCGCGAGCGCGGCGAGCGCGAACGCGAAGTCGAACCACGCCGCGAAGTTGTTACGAACGGCGAAGACGAGGTCGACCAACATGCTCGTGACTCCCAAGCTTTCGGAGGGCGCGAACCAACGGAGCGGACGCGGCAACGTCTCGAGCAGCGCACCGGCGCCGAACGAGGCGAGCGACAGGACGGCGACGGCGAGCGGCAGCCCGTAGGCGATGCCGCGGCCGGCTTCAGCGGGCGCAGCGGCCGCGGGCAAGCGCTCGTGCACGAGCTCGCGCAGCACGCGCGCTTCGTCGCGCAGCGCGACCACGCGCCGGCGACAGCGCGTGCAGCCGACCAGGTGCGCCTCGAGCGCGCGCACGCTCGGCGCGTCGAGGCCGGTGTCGGCATACGCCGAGAGCTGCCATTCGTGCGGGCACGTCATCGGCTTCGCCTCGGGGCTTCACTGACGAGCGCGCCGCGCAGCTTGGCCTTCGCGCGGAACACGAGCACCGCGACCTGGGCGTCGGTGACGCCCAGCGCGGCGGCGATCTCGCCGTAGCTCTGATCCGCGAGGAAGCGCAGCACGAGCGGCGCGCGGTACTTGTCGGGCAACGCCGCGAGCGCCGCCTCGAGCTGCGCGCTGCGCTCGCGCGCGAGCAGCAGCGTCAGCGGATTCGGCGCCTGCGCGGGCAGATCGCCCGGCTCGAAATCGCTCGCCTCGAACAGGCGCCCCTCGAGCGCGCGGCGCCGCAGCCGGTCGACGCAATGATGCGCCGCGATCCCGAGCAGCCACGCCCGCAGCGGACGCCCGTCCCAGCTGGCCGCAGCCTGCTGCGCCCGCAAAAACGTCTCGCTGCGCGCCTCTTCCGCATCATGCGCATGCCCGAGCATGCGCCGGCACAGCCGCAGCACATCCCCCGCGTAGTGCGCCGCGACGCCCTCATGATCGAGCGGCGACGAAGGCCCCGTCTCCGCAAACGCCCGCGCGCCGGCAACGCCCGCGAGCGTTCGCGCCGAAGCCTCCGCGTTCTCCCGTGACGCCATGACTGCCCGCCACCCTAACCCGAACGGCCCAAAGCCGGGCTGCGCGAAGCTGCAGGAGGCCATCATGCTCGGTATTACGAACGAGCCGCGACCTTCTTGCACCCGGGCCGCGAGTCCTCGACGCAACTCCGGCCGCGAGTCCCCGATGCGGCCTCTTCCCGCCCGTCCTCGATGCCCAACCCCAGCTACCTGCGCGCAACGGCGCAAGCGCGGCTCAAAGCCGCGCGCAGCGCCGCCCTCCCAACCCCCGCGTACTGCACCGGCAGCACCCGCGAGCGCGTTGCGGGGGGCCGGGGGCTGCGGAGCGGAAATCAAGCGGAGCGAGGCCCCAACTCCGTGCATGCGCGGAGTTCCGCGCATCGGGCCCAAACGAATGGCTGCCTACGCCCAGGGCCGAGTGAGCCATTCCGCGGAGCAGCCCCCGGCCCCCCGCAGCGCGCGTCGCACCGACACCGAACCCGCTCTACCCGCGCCCCTCCAGCACCCGCTGCCGCCGATTCACGAAGTAATACGCGAGCGCAAAGCTGAACAGCAGCGCCGTGCCGAGCGCCGCCCCGAACGGCCAATTGCGCGCGTTCCCCTTGATCTGGTTCTCGATGATGTTCCCGATCATGTCGACGCGCCCGCCGCCGAGGATGTCGTTCACCGCGTAGATCCCGAGCGCCGGCACGAACACGAGCAAGATCCCCGCGGAGATTCCCGGCGACGTCAGCGGCACGATCACGCGCGAGAACGCGCGCACCGGCCCCGCGCCGAGATCCAGCGCCGCCTCGATCAGCGCGCCGTCGAGCTTCTCCACGCTGGTGAAGATCGGCAGGATCATGAACGGCAGGAACGTGTAGACGAGGCCCACCACCACCGCGCCCGGCGTGTAGAGCAGATCGAGCGGCTCCTGGATCAAGCCGAGCGCGAGCAGCGAGCCGTTCAGGAAGCCTTGGCTCTTCAGGATCGTCACCCAGGCGTAGGTGCGGATCAGGAAGCTCGTCCAGAACGGCACCATCACGAGCATCAGTAGCAAGTTGCGGTAGCGCGCATCGGCGCGTCCGATCAGGTACGCGACGGGGTAGCCCGCGGCGAGGC
>DATBRS010000101.1:0-13858 GCA_036560185.1 Myxococcota bacterium | reverse complement strand
CCCCCGCCGCGCCGCGCACGAGAACGCGCCCCCGCGCTCAGCTCTCGCCAGCCATCCGACTCGGCAGCTTGAGCCGAAACACGATCTCGCCCGGCTTGGTCCGCTCACTGGTCCAGCGCCTGCCCGACCCCTGCTGCTCGTTGATGCGGTTCATGAACCCTTCGGTCGAATACCGCAGCGCTTCCGGGAACTGCGCCGCGTTCGCGTACACGATCTCGAGCAAGCCGCCGTCGGCCGAGACGCGCACCGAGAGCGAGAGGAAGCTGTAGAGCGTGCCTGTGACCGTCGTGATCAGCTTCGTTTGCCGCACGAGCGCGTCGCGACTCTGGGCGCGGTCGACGCGCTTCGCGTACTCGAGCTGCTGATAGATCCCGGCGTTGGACATGCGATCCGCCGAGCGCGCGCCCGATTCGCGCGCGTACTCGGGATCGCGCCCCGCCAGCTCCCATTCGCAGTCGACGAGATCTTGGAACGCGGACATCGGGTACCAGCGCCCGGCCTCGATCTTCTCTTCGAGTAGGCTCAACGCCGGACCGGAGAGGCGCGCGGCGAGCTGCTCGGCGCTGATGTGTCCGCGCTTGCGCGAGGATCGCAAGGACGCGACGACGCCCGAAACCACGCTGCCCTTGGCGGAAGGCTCCATCCGGATCCCCCGAATGGAGAGTCCATCGGGCTCCGGTCGCGAAGTCTTGAGCCGCCGCGAGCGAGCGCGCCTAGCCGAGCACCTCGAACAGCCCGTCCTTCACGCGCACGCGCTTGCCGCAGAACTCTTCGCGCGTCATCGCGGCCGCCAGATCGCGGTCGGGAGAGTTCGCCCAGGCGCGCTTGCCTTCGGGCGTCAGCACCGCGGCGTGACCGAGCGCGGGCGCGTCGCCCGCGAAGTCCACCGTGTAGCCCTCGATCGTCGCTTCGCCGGCGTACTCGAGCAGCGCCTCGCGACGCGGCGTGGCGTCCACCTGGGCCTGCACGTCTTCGTGCCGGAACGGGCGCGCGGGCGGCTCGGTGGAGTAGACGACCATCGCGTGCTTGGTGAGGAAGCCGCCGTTCGCGGTGCACAGGCCGAGCTTGCCGCGATCGGCGCGCAGCACCTCCGCCATGCGCGCGACTCCGTGCATCACGTAGTTGTTGAGCGGCCCGCCGCCGAAGGTGAGGCCGCCGGTCACGGTGAGCGGCTTGCTCTCGTCTAGGCCGATCTCGCGCGCGGCCACCTGCACGGCGACCGGGAAGCACGAATACACGTCGACGTGCGCCAGGTCGCGGACGGAGACGCCCGCGAGCTCGAGCGCGCGTCGGCCGGCGAAGCGGATCGCGGGCGAGGAGCACAGGTCGGCGCGCTCGGAGACGTAGTAGAAGTCGTGCGCATCGGTTCCCGCCCACGGGAACACCCACTTCTCGCGCGCGATGCCGAGGCGCTGCGCCGTCTCCACGCTCGTCAGGATCAGCGCCGCGCCCTGGTCGACGTTGTTGTTGGAGTTCATCAGCTTCGGATACGGGAAGCTGACCATGCGGTTGTCGGGCCCGGGCGTGCGGATCTGCTCGGCCGTCTTCGCGTCGCGAATCCACGCGTGCGGATTCTTCGCCGCCACCGCGCTGAAGCCCGCCCACAGCTTCGACACGCGCTCGATGTGCTGCGGGATCGTCTCGTGCCGCGCGTAGCGCAGCGCGTTCTCGAACACGGGATACATCTGCACCGGCTGCCGCACGCCCGCCTTGCGCTCGGCGTCGTGGGACATCGGCACGTCGTGCCCGATCTGCACGTCGGGCGTACCCGGCGCCTCGCTCCAGGCGAGCTTCAGATTCTGCTTGCGCGCGCGCGCCTGGGTCTGCCCGCACTCCGCGCCGGTGAGGATCGCGATGTCCACCGTTCCGGCTTGGATCTCGAGCGCGGTGCGGTTGAGCGCCGTCTGCACGAAGTTGCCGCCGTAGGGCGTGATCGCCGATTTCGCCTGGGCCGCGCCCACGCGCTGCGCGACGACGCGCGCGGGGTCCGAGTAGGGCCAGATGCCGCGGATCACGCGCACCGCGTCGGCGCGCGTGAGCAGCTCGCGCGAGCCGGCGTCTTCCGCCGCGAGGCGCGTGGCAGCGATCATCAGCTCGAGCGGCTCCTGCGCCTTCACCGGGTCGCGCTCGCGCTGCTCCACTTGCGCGATGCCGACCAGGACGGGCGTGCGGGGCGGAATTGTCATGGGCGGGCTCTCTCAGTTGTTGGGGCGGTCGCTCGCGCCAGACGCGAGTGCGATACGAGCGGCCCGCGCGGCGTGCACGCTAGCGCGCTGCGCTGCGGCGGAGCGCAGGTGCGGGGTAGGAGTAAGCTGGCAGCCCTTCGGAGGACGGCGCGATGCGAGACGCACAGGCCGCACGAAGTCGACGTCGCGGCTCGATGGGGCGCCTCCTCTCCGCCGGGCTTCGAGCCGGGCTCGGCGTCGCCGTCGCTGCCGCGGCGCTCGTGCAATTCGCGCGCGCCGAGACGGCGCCCGCCGCGTGGTTCGCGGCGCGCTCTGCGCACTTCGAGGTCGCGAGCTCGGCGGGCGGCGAGCGCGCCGCTGCGCTCGCGCTCCAGCTCGAGCGCGCGCTCGCTGCGGCGTCCACGCTCGCGCGCGCGGATGCGGCGCGGCTCCCGCCCGTGACGATCATCGAGCTCGGCTCCGAGGACGGCTTCGCGTACCTGCGCCCGCTCTCGGGCGCGCCGGCGTTCCTCCACGTCGCTCCCGAGCGCGCCTATCTCGTGCTCGACGCCGAGCTCCCCGAGCAGGCGCGCAACGCCGCGCAGCACGCGCTCGCGCACCTGCTCGCGGCCAGCGATCGCGACCCGCAGCGTCCGCTCTGGCTGGAGGAGGCCACTGCCGAGTTCGTCTCGACGGCGCGCGTGCGCGGCGCCGCGCTCGAAGTCGGGCGACCGCCGCGCGCGCGGCTCGAGTGGTTCTCGCTGGCCACACTGCACCCGCTGAAGCGCGTGCTCAGCGCGCGCGAGACGCTGCGCTGGTCGCAGCACGCGCGCGAGGGCCTCGCCGCCGAGAGCTGGGCGCTGCTCCACCTGTTGTTACGGGGCGACGCGCTCGGCTTCGCGAAGCGCGACGCGCAGCTCCCCGACTATCTGGCACGGGTGCGCACGGGCACGAGCGTCGAGGACGCGTGCGCCCAGGCGTTCGGCGCGACTCCCGCGGCGCTCGAGGGCGAGCTGCTGCGATACCTCTCGTTCGGCGAGCTGCCGCGTCACGAGATCGCGCTCGCATCCCTCGGTGCGTCCGATGTTTCGGCGCCGGTGCCGATCGCCCCGGCCGATCGCGACGCGCTGCTCGGGGCGCTCGCGCTCTCGCTCGGAAAGGCAGGCTGGGCGCCGGCCGAGCGCTGGCTTCGCAGCGCCGCGCTGCGTTTCCCCAGCGCGAAGGCGCAGCTCGCGCTGTTGCGCGCGCTGCGCGAGGACGAGCGCGGGCTGATCGAACCGCTGCTCGCGGAAGCAGAGGGCGCGGCGCCGACGGACGCCGCCACGCTACGCACGCTCGGGCTCGCGCGTCTCGCGCTCGCCGCGAACGAGGAGCCCGTCGACGCGGCGCAGCTCGCCGAGGCGAAGCGCCTCCTGCACGCGAGCGCCGCGCAGGGCGCACACTCGCTGACGACGCAGCTGGGCATGGCCGAGCTCGCCCGCTTGCAAGGGGACGGCGTCGAGGCCGAGGCGCTGCTCGGCGACGCGCAGCAGCGCATGCCGGCGCTCGGCGCGCTCGACATCGCGCTCGCGAAGCTCGCGCTCGATGCGAACGACACGAGCGCGGCGCGCGCGCAGCTCGCCCGCGTGCTGGCGCGGCCCCACGAGGAGCTGCGCGGCACGAACGCAGACGAGCTCGAGGCGCTGATGCGCCGCGCGCGCGTGGACGGCGGCGGCCCGATCGCGACGCGGCATCTCAGTGCGCACCTCGAGGTCGCCGCGCCGCCGGCGGTGCGCGGCGTCGCGACGGTGGAGATCAGCGGGCGCGGTGGGCGCTGGGAGGCCGACTTCCACGACGTCGTGATCGCGCTCGACGAGAGCGAGAGCACGCTGATCGCAACGGGGCGCGACATCGACGGCAACGGGCGCGTCGGGCGCGACCGCACCTGGGATCGGCACGTCGCGTCGTTCGAGCAGCCCGTGCAGTTCCGCGCGTCGGGCGATCCCGGCGATGCGGTGGTCTCCGCCGAGGTCGCCGCCGCCCGGCGGCTGATCGCCCAGCTCGATCCGGACACGATGCGCGTCGGGCTCGTCTCGTTCGCGGGCACCGCCTGGGTCGACGCGCCGCTCGGGACGCCGGCGAGCGTGATGCGGCAGCTCGACGTCTACACCGCCGGCTACCACGACAACGGCACCAGCATCGGGGCGGCGCTGCGCGCCGCGTTCGGCGAGCTGAATGCGCACCGCGATCCCGAGCGCGCGCGTCATCGCGCGGTGCTGCTGCTGTCGGACGGGCAGCCCACGTTCCCGACCGTGCAGGAGGGGCGCGAGGAGGCGCTGAAGGCTGCCGACCGCCTCGCCGGCTACGGCGTCCCGGTGCACACCTTCGCGCTCGGGCCCCAGGCGATCGCGCAGCTCGCGCTCTACCGCGAGATCGCTGCGCGCACCGGCGGCCGCTTCGTGGCGGTCGAGCACCCGGGCGAGGTCGTCTCGTTGTTACGGAGCGTGCGGCTCACGGGCCTCGACCACGTGGAGATCCGCAACCTCACGACGCGCGCGCGCGCGAACAGCTTCCGCGTGCTGCCCGACGGCTCCTTCCGCGCTGCCGTGCCGGTCGCGACGGGCGCCAACACGATCGAGGTGGTCGCCGAGATCGAGGGCCGCACGCCCCTCAGCGTCCGCCGCCGAGTGATGGTCTACGCGGGCGCGCCGTCCCTCGACGCGCTCACGCCCGAAGCGCCGGCGGAGGAGCTCTCCCCCGAGCAAGCCGAGCGCGAGCTGCGCGAGCGCCGCACGCTCGAGATCGAGCGCGCCGAAGACGCTCGGCGCAAGCAAGCGCCCGAGCCTCCGCCGCCGCACTGACAATTGCATGCGCGCTGGAGCACTCTCTCGCGGCTACGCCGCTATCGCGCAGCGCCGCAACGAGGGAAGCCCATCGCGATGTTCGACAACCGCATCACACGCCTGCTCGGCGTGAAATATCCGATCGTGCAGGCGCCGATGGGCTACATCGCGCGCGCGCAGCTCGCCTCCGCCGTCTCGAACGCGGGCGGCCTCGGCATCATCGAGACCTCCTCCGGCCAGCTCGACGAGATCCGCGGCGAGATCGTGAAGATGCGCGCGCTCACGTCGAGACCGTTCGGCGTCAACATCGCGCAGGCTTTCGTGCGCGATCCCGGCATCGTCGAGTTCGTGGTCGCGCAGGGCGTGAAGTTCGTCACGACCTCGGCCGGCGATCCGACCAAGTACACGCGCGCGCTCAAGGCCGCGGGGCTCACCGTGTTCCACGTCGTGCCGAGCTTGCGTGCGGCGCAGAAGGCGGTGGACGCGGGCGTCGACGGGCTCGTGGTCGAAGGAGGCGAGGGCGGCGGCTTCAAGAGTCATCAGGAAGTCGCGACCATGGTGCTGCTTCCGCTGATCCGCTCGAAGACCGACGTGCCGATCATCGCGGCCGGCGGCATCTGCGACGGCGCGACGATGGCCGCGGCCTTCGCGCTCGGCGCCGAGGGCGTGCAGATGGGCACGCGCATGGTGTCGGCGCTCGAGTCGCCGATTCACGACGGCTGGAAGCAGGCGATCGTCGCGGCGCCCGAGACGGGCACGGTGATGCTGAAGCCGCCGGGGCGCCCCGCCCTGCGCGCGCTGCGCACCGAGCGCACCGAGCGGCTGGAGCGAGACCCGACGAACGCGATGGAGGAGATGGGCGCCGGCGTGCGCGACGTCTACTTCGGCGGAGACATCGGCGCCGGCGTCGCGCTGTCGGGGCAAGTCGCGGGCCGCATCGAATCCGTGCGGCCGGTCGCGGACATCCTGCGCGACACCGTGAATGATTTCTTCGCCACGCTCGAGGCGCTCGCCAAACAGTACGGGCAGCCGCAACCCGCGCGCTGACCGCCGAGCATTCTCCCGCTCACACGAAGGGGACGTGCATGTACAAGGAAGTGCAATACGACGTCGACGGCAGCGCCGCCGTCATCCAGCTGAACCGGCCGGACCGACTGAACGCGCTCACGCACCGCATGCTCTCGGAGCTGCGCCACGCGATCGCAGCCGCCGAGGAGGACGCGCGCGTCGTCGGCATCGTGCTCACCGGCGCGGGCCGCGGCTTCTCGGCGGGCATGGACGCCCAGGCGCTCGCTGCCGGCGCGCGCGGCGAGGGCAACCTGCGCGCGAGCGACAACGAGTTCCACGCCGAGCCGGGCGATCCCAAGATGGGCAGCGAGTTCGCGGTGACCTACGCGTATCTGCTGAAGGTGCGGAAGCCGGTGATCGCCGCGATCAACGGCCCGGTCGCCGGCCTCGGCCTCGCGATCGCGGCGCTCTGCGACCTGCGCTTCGCCTCGGAGACGGCGGTGTTCCGCACCGCCTTCGCGCAGCGCGGCCTGATCGCCGAGCACGGCGCGTCCTGGATTCTGCCGCGCTTGCTCGGCCCGTCGCGCGCGCTCGACCTGATGTGGCACCCGCGCAAGGTCGATGCGAAGGAGGCCCTCGCGATGGGCCTCGTGAACCGCGTCGTGCCGGGCGCCGAGTTGCTGCGCGAGGCCAAGGCCTACATCGAGGAGATCGCGACCTGGTCCTCACCGGCCTCGGTGATGGAGATGAAGCAGCAGGTCTACCGCGCGCTCTCGCAGCCGCTCGATGTCGCGATGAACGAGGCGAACGCGCGCATGGTGGAGAGCTTCAAGCGCAAGGACTTCGCCGAGGGCGTCGGCAGCTTCCTCGAGAACCGCAAGCCCTCGTTCCCGCGGATCGGGAAGAGTTAGGTAGCGTCCGGCGCTGCGCGGAGAGAGATGCGCTCCCTCCGGGCGGTGAGAACGTGAGAGCATGCGGGCCGAGTGGAGGCCCGACGTGCGTGCTTCGCATCCGACCCCGATGAACCGTATCGCGGCCATTGCGATCGCCGCGTTGTTGGGCGGCTCGCTCGGGGCGTTCGCCGAAGAGCCGCCCGACCCGCTCCTCGTCAAGACGCTGTTCGCGAATCCGACCTTCGCCTCACCGGAAATCTCCCCGGACGGGCAGACGCTGGCGCTGATTCACAATCAGGGCGACCTCGGGATCGTGATCTCCCGAGCCATGGCGGGTGGAGCGGCGACGCCACTCGTGAAAATCGACGACCCCGGCATCCGCTTGCAATGGCTCGGCTGGGCGAACGACTCCCGCCTGCTGCTCGGCGGCGAGGCGCGCATGGAGGACGCGGTCGGCGTGCGCGCGCGTCGCACTCAGCTGTACGGAGTCAACCGCGACGGCACCGGCTTCAGGTGGCTCGGCAAACGCTGGCCGCGCTACGGCGACTCCCAGACGACTGTGCAGGTCGAGGATCGGATCGTGCACTGGACTCCGGACGACCCCGACACCGTGCTGATCCACTTCGAGTCGCCCTATCGCGACGAGTGGCCGCGGGTGATGAAGGTCGACGTCATGTCGGGAGCGCTGCATCCGCACGCCCCGCCGAAGCAGACGGTCCGCGAGTGGTTCGTCGACGGCCAGGCGCAGGTGCGCGCGGGCGCCGCCTACCCGGCCGGCGAGCGATACGAGCTCTGGGCGCGCGCGACCGCGAATGACGAGTTCGAAGTCGTGCTACGCAACGACTTGGGGACCGACGCCGCGACCTTCGCGGGATTCCACGCGGACCCCACGAAGCTCTACGTCTCGAAATCCCACGCCGGCCGCGCCGCGATCTTCGAGTTCGACATGCGCACCAAGGAGGTCGGTGCGCTCGTGTTCTCGCATCCGGCAGTCGATGTCGACGCGCTACTGCTCTCGACGGACGGCAAGCAGCGCGTGATCGGCTTCCGCTACACGACCGACTCGCCGCAGATCGCGTTCATCGACGTTGCGGCGGAGCGCGAGCACCGCGGCCTCCTGCGCGCGCTCTCGAACGAATACGGGCAAGCGGTGCAGATCGAGCCGGTGAGCGCATCGCGCAACGGAGAGCGCGAGATCCTCCACGTCAGCTCGGACACCCAGCCTCCCACGTATTTCGCGTACGATCGCGCGCTCAAGCAGCTCTTCCCGCTTTTCGACGAGCGCCCCGGCATTCGTCGCGATCAGCTCTCGCCGACCAAGCGCGTGACCTATCAGGCCCGCGATGGGCTCGCGATCCCTGCGTTCCTCACGCTGCCGCGCGGCCGCGAGGCAAAGCGCCTGCCACTGATCGTGATCCCGCATGGTGGGCCTTGGGCGCGCGATTCGATTGGCTGGAACGACGAGGTTCAGCTCTTCGCCAGCCGCGGCTTCGCGGTACTGCAAATGAACTTCCGCGGCTCGACCGGCTACGGCGCCGAATTCCTGCAGAAGGGCTACCGGGAGTGGGGCCAGAGGATTCAGGACGACATCACGGACGGCGTCCGGTGGGCAATCGCCGAAGGCATCGCCGACGCCGACCGCGTCGGGATCTACGGCATCAGCTACGGCGGCTACTCCTCGCTGATGGGCGCTGTGAGGACTCCTGCGCTGTATCGCTCGGCGGCTTCCTACGCGGGAGTCTCGGACATCGAGACGACGCTCTCGGATTGGGAGTACTACGAGTCGGCGGTAGACACGGTCGAACAGATGATCGGTGGCGAGCGCGGTGACAAGGAGCGGCTGCGCGAGAACTCGCCGTTGCGCCGCGCACCGGAGATCCGAATTCCCGTGTTGTTGGGGCACGGCGTCGACGACCCGATCGTGCACGTGAAACAATCGCAACGCATGGCGAAGGCGCTGCGCGACGCCGGGAAGGACGTGACCTACCTCGAGTTCCCGAACGAGATCCATGGCTTCGCGTTGGAAGCGAATCGCATCCGCTGGTACGAGGCGCTGATCGCGTTCTTCGAGAAGAACCTCGCGCCGAGGGCGCAGCCCGCTGCGGCCGCTGCGCCCTGATTCGCGGCGCTACTTCGCCGCGCGCGCGCGCTTCGTCTTCGCCAGCCGCACCTGATAGTTGCCGCGCTTGTCATCCCAATCGAGCTCGACGACGCCGCCGTCTTCCGCGCTCTCCAGCAGCTCGGCGAAGTCGCGGAATCCGTAGTAGGTCTCGTTGAAGCCCGGGTGCACACGCTTGAGCGTCTGCTTGACCATCGAGCCCCAGGGCGCCTCGTAGTCCTCGGCCAGCGCGGTGACGGTCTCGACCAGCCACTCCATCGCCTCGGCCTTCTTGTCGCCGTCGGCCTTCTCCGCCTTCGTCTCCTTCGTTTCCTTCGGCTCCTTGGCTTCCTTCGCACCCGACGCGCTCGGCGTCGCGGCTGCAGGCTTCGAGACCGGCCGGGCGACGGCTGCGCGTGCGCGCACCAGGTCGTCGTAGTAGATGAACTCGTCGCAGCTCTGGATCAGCAGCTTCGACGACGAGGTCTTCACGCCGACGCCGACCACGCGCTTGTCGTTCTCTTTGAGCTTCGCGACCAGCGGCGAGAAGTCGCTGTCTCCGGTGAGCAGTGCGAACACGTCGATGTGCTGCTTCGCGTGACACAGCTCGAGCGCGTCGACCACCATGTGGATGTCGGCGCTGTTCTTGCCCGACATGCCGGTATGGGGCACGTCGATCAGCTCTACGCCCTGCTGGTGCAGCTCCTTGGTCGCGTCGCGGTAGCGCGTCCAGTCGCAATAGGCGCGCTTGTAGACGATGCGCCCCTTCTCCAGCAGCCGGCGCAGCACGACGTCGATGCGGAACGAATCCTGCCCGCGCATGTCGCGCGCGCCGATCGCGAGGTTCTCGAAGTCCACGAACACCGCGATGCGCGGCTCGTCGTTGGCCACTCTGGCTCCTTGGATTGGAATGGTGCGCGCACGCTATCACGCGTGCGCGCGCGCGCTGCCCGCGTTCGCGGGGCTGCGTCGCGACGGTTCAGCCCGCAGCGAGTCTGCGCAGCGCCGTCTCGGAGGGCGCGAAGAACGCCGCGCCCGAGACCGCGTGCGTGAACTCCATCAGGCGATCGTGAATGCCGTCGCCGCTCGCACCCAGCATGCGCTCCAGCATGCGCTCGGGGATCACGAGATCGCGCGTGTAGGCGAGGAAGAAGAGGCCCGCCTCGCTGGTGGTCCCGTATGGAAGGCTGTGCCGCACGATCTCGAGCTCGGCGCCGCTCTCCACGATCACCACACGACTGATGTGGGCGCTCGGCGGCTTGGCCTTGTCCGACATCTCCTTCGAGTCGCGCTTGCGCCGGCCGACCGCACTCTCCTGCTCCGCGAGCGGCAGCGCGTTCCAGCGCGCGAGATCGTGCACGTAGCGCTGCGTGAAGACGTAGCTCCCGCCCGCGAATGCGGGGTCCTCTCGGCCGATCAGCGCGGCTTCGCTGCGCCCGCGCACGCCCTTCGGATTCTGCGTGCCGTCGATGAAGCCGGTGAGATCGCGAATGTCGAGGTACTGGAAACCGTGCACTTCCTCGACGACCTCCACCCGCGCGCCGAGCGCGGCGCGCACGCGAAGCGCCAGCTCGAAGTTCAGATCGGGCCGCTTCGACGTGACGTGCAGCAAGAGATCGCCGGGCGTCGCGGGCGCGCGGCGATCCTCGGCGGCCACCAATCGGAACGGATGCAGCCCGCGCGGCCGCGCGACGGGTGAGGCGACGTCCCACAGCGCGCTGCCGAACGCGATGCCGCTCGCGAGCTTCGCCTTCGGATCGAGGCGCGCGACAGCCTGCGCGAGGGCCGGCGTGCGCGCCGCGATGCGCACCACCTCCGCGCCGTCGCGGGCGAGCTCGGGAACGCGCAGCACGAGGAACAGCGCGCTGGGACCGGGGGTCGGGAGGATCACGGCTTGCGGCTTCGCCATGCGGACTCCGATAGCAACGGCGGCGCTCGCTCGCGACGATCGTTGCCCATGACCGTACCGGTCATTCGAACAAACTTGTTGACTATTCTTGTTCTATCGAACAATCTCGTCCTCATGCGTGCTCTCCCCCGACGCGCGAAGCCCACGACCCGACGCCGCTCGCCACCGGCGCCCGCGCCCGATCGCATCCTCTCCGCGGCTCTCGCTGCCTTCGCGGAGCGCGGCTTCGACGGCGCGACGACGCGCGAAATCGCCGCTGACGCCGGCGTCCCACAGGGCCTCGTCACGTATCACTACGCGAGCAAGCAGGCGCTCTGGGAAGCGGCTGTCGATTGGGTGTTCGGCGAGCTCGCGGCCGACTTTCGCGACGCCGACGAAGCGCTGCGCGACGTCGACCCCGCTGCGCGCTTGCGGGCCACGCTGAAGCGCTTCGTGCGCTTCAGCGCGCGCCGCCCGGAGCTGCATCGCTTCGTGACGCACGAGGGCTCGCACGACGGACCGCGCCTGCGCTGGCTCGTCGACCGCCACATCCGCCCACTGTTCGAGGGCTCGACGGCGCGGATCCGCGAGGCGGCGCCCTCGGTCGATGCGGCGCTCCTGCACTACGTGATGCTCGGCGCCGCCGCGCACGTTTTCGCGGTCGCGCCCGAGTTCGCGCGCGTCACCGGACGCGACGCCCTCGCGGCCGAGACGATCGAGGCCCACGCGAACGCAGTGGTGGACTGGCTCGTTGCAGGCGCGCTCGCACAGGGCAGCGCGCGCCCGCGAGCGAAGCGAACCCGGAGGACGGCGTGAATCGAGAGGAGCGCCGCGCATTCGTCGCGAAGCACCGCACCGCGGTATTCGGGACGAATCGCAAGAGCGACGGCCCCGCGCAGTCGATCGTCTACTACGTGAGCGACGGCGACGACCTGCTCGTCTCGACGATGGGCGCGCGCGCGAAGGCAAAGGCCGTGGCACGGAACGGCAAGGTGTCGCTGTGCGTGCTCGACGAGCACTGGCCGCCGACGTACCTCGTCGTCTACTGCGACGCGCGCATCGAGCGCGACCCGCGCGCCGTGACCGACCTGATGATGCGCATCGCCGGCGTGATGGCGGGCAAGGAGATGCCCGAGTCGGTGCGGCCGATGGTCGAGCAAGGCGCACGGAAGGAGGGCCGCGTCGTCGTGCGGCTCACGCCGTACGCGACGTTCTGCACGCCGCCGCGCCACGTCCACGGCGAGCAGGACGTGAACGAGAAGCTCACCCACGAGCTGGGCAACACGCTGCCGTGGTGAGCTCGCCCGGCTGCGCGCCGTCCCGCGCGAAGCTCCCTCTCACGCGAAGGATCACCTCGTGAAGCTCTGCACCTTCTCTCATGCCGGAACCCAGCGCATCGGCGTCGTGGTGGACGATGCGGTCGTCGACCTCGCCGCTGCCGCGCCGGAGCTGCCGCGCGATCTCGTGGCGCTGCTCGCCGCGGGTCCCGCCGCGCTCGCGCGCGCCAAGAGCGCCGCCGCGAACGCGCGCGAGCGTCTGCCGCTGGCGTCGCTCACGCTCGCCGCGCCAATCCTGCGCCCGCCGAAGTTCCTCGCGATCGGGCTCAACTACGCGGATCACGTCGCGGAGGCGGGGCTCGAAACGCCGAAGCTGCCGACCGTCTTCAACAAGCAGAGCACCTGCGTCGTGGGCCCGAACGACGGGGTGCATCTGCCGCGCGCGTCCGCCGCCCTCGACTACGAGGGCGAGCTCGGCTTCGTGATCGGTGCGCGCTGCCGGCACGTGCCGCGCGCGCGCGCCCACGAAGTGATCGCGGGCTACCTGGTCGTGAACGACGTGAGCGTGCGCGATTGGCAGCTGCGCATTCCGACCTGGACGATGGGAAAATCGTTCGACACCCACGGCCCGCTCGGCCCCTGGCTCACCACGGCCGACGAGATCGACGCGAGCGGGCTGCGGCTGCGCACGTGGGTGAACGGCGAGCTGCGCCAGGACTCGAACACGAAGCAGCTGATCTTCGACTGCGCGGCGATCGTCGAGCATCTCTCCACCGCGTTCACGCTCGAGCCCGGCGACGTGGTTGCGACGGGCACGCCCGGCGGCGTCGGCATCGCGATGAAGCCGCCGAAGCTGCTGCGGGCCGGCGACGTGATGCGCGTCGAGATCGAGGGCCTCGGTGCGCTCGAGAATCCGGTGATCGCCGAGCCGGCGAGCAGCGCGTTCATCGCGCGCGGAGAACGCTGATGCCGCTGCATCGCCTCTCGCACGTTCAAGTGGGAATTCCGGAGGCGGCGCTCGCCGCGACCCTCGCCTTCTACCGCGACTTCGGCCTGACGGAGGTTTCGCCGGGGTGCTTTTCCAGCGCGGACGGCGGCGAGCAGCTCGCGCTCGTGAGAGCGTCGCGCCGCGCGCTGCTCGGGCTGCGCGTCGGCGTGGACGACGCGGACGACCTCGCGCGCGCGGAGGCCGCGCTCGCGCGCCTCGGCGTGCCCTGCGGGCGCGATGGCGCAGAGCTGCGCGCGCGCGAGCCGGTCAGCCGCATCGACGTGACGCTCGCGATCGAGCCGCGCGTCGCGCAGAAGCCGAGCGCTCCGCTCGCGACCAATGGCCCGGGACGCGCGGCGCGCGTGAACGCGCGCTCGCCCGCGATCGCCCGCCCGCTCGCGAGCCCGCGCAAGCTCTCGCACGTGGTGACGACGTCGACCGACCCCGCGGCGACGCGCCGCTTCTTCGTGGACGGCCTCGGCTTCCGCGTGAGCGACGAGATCGCGGGCCTCGGCGCCGCGTTCCTGCGCTGCTCGAACGATCACCACAACCTGCTCGTGCAGCCGGGGCCGTTCGCGTTCCTCCACCACACCGCGTGGGAGATGGACGACGTCGACGCGGTGGGCGCAGCCGCCGCCGCGATGGTCGCGGCGGACCCGAAGCGCCACGCGTGGGGGCTCGGCCGGCACGCGATCGGCAGCAATTACTTCTGGTACCTG
>DATBRS010000100.1:0-18201 GCA_036560185.1 Myxococcota bacterium | reverse complement strand
CGGCTGGGTACGCAGCAGCCATTCGACGCCGTTCTCGGCGCCGCCTTCCTCGTCGGCCGTGAGCATCAGGATCACGTCGCGGCGCGGCGTCGCGCGCGCTTCCAGCAAGCGCACGAACAGCGTCGTGAAGATCGCGGCCATTGCCTTGTCGTCCGCCGTGCCGCGGCCGCTGAAGTAGCCGCCCTGCTCGATCAGCTCGAAGGGCGGGACGCTCCAGTCGGCGGGCAGCGCAGTCACGACATCGAGGTGCGCCAGCAGGAAGAGCGGAGGCCCCTTCCGCGAGCCGCGCAGCCGCCCCACGAGATTCTGCTTCGCCGGCGACGGACCGGCGAGCTGCAGCGCGTTCGCCGGGATGCCCGCCGCGCGCAGCCGCGCCGCGACGGCTTCGGCGGCGACGCTCGTGCCGCGCTCGCCCGAGGTATCGATCTCCACCAGCTGCTCGTAGATCTCGCGGGCGAGCGCGCGATCCGCCGCGGATTCTGCGAGCGCGGGAGCCATCGGAAGCAGGAGCAGCGCGGCGAGGACCCGGATTCGCATCCTCGCGACGGTACGACGGCCTCTACGCGGCTGCCGCCAGCTTCAAGCGCTTCCGCCCGAAACCCGATGAGGGCATTCGACGTTTGACTTCACCCGAGGCCCCGAGTACACGGATGCTCATGCCCCTCCGCCGCGTCCGCCGCCCGCTCGCGCTGTTCGCGCTGGCGTTCGCGCTGCTCGCGGCGCTGCCCTGCGCGGCGGTGGTCGGCGACGACGCCTCGTGCTGCGGCACCGGCGCGCACTGCGCCGACGCGATCGACTCGCCCTGCGCGCGACTGGCCGCGGCCCCCTGCTGCGACGCGCCCCAAAGCCCCGTGAGCGCGAGCCCTGCACCGCCGGTCGCGAGCCCGCCCGCCGGCGGGTTCGGCGAATTCGCGGTCGTCGCGGCCGTCGCACGCGCGCCTTCGCTCGAAGCGCTGCGCCGCCCGGCTCCGCGCGCGCTCGCGGACCACCTCACGATCCGCGACGTCCTGCTGAGACTCTGATCCTCGTTCGCGCCGCCGCGAGCTCCCGTCTGCGCTGACGGCTCGCCTCGCCTCCCGCCCGAACGAGGTCCCCATGCACGCACTCGTGCGCCGCGCGCTCTGCGCGCTCGCGCTCATCGCCACGTCGCTCCCGCTCGCGCTCCCCGCGCGCGGCGAAGAGCCGCCGCTCACTGCGGACGGCAGCGCTGCGCTCGATCGCGCCGCGCTGATTCGCGCCGTGCTCGCGCGCAACCCGAGCGCCGCGGCCGCGCAAGCCGCGGTGCGCGCGGGCGACGCGCGCGCGCAAACCGCAGGGTCATTCGCGGATCCGAGCCTCAGTTATCAGGTCGCGCCGCAATCGCTGTGGGACGGACCGCGCAGCGGGCATCGCGTCGAGCTCGCGCAGCCGATCGCGGCGTGGGGAAAGCGTGGGCTCGCGCGCAGCGCTGCGCGCGGCGACGCCGACGCCGCGCGCTTCGAGCTCGGCGCCGTGCGCCTCGATCTCGCGCTCGCGGCTTCTCTCCTCTACGACGACTACTACCTCGCCGCGCGCTCGCTGGCGGTGAACGCCGCGCATCGCGCGCTGCTCGAGGAGCTGCGCGCGGCGGCGCTCGCGCGCTACGAAGCGGGCGAAGCGCCGAAGCAGGCGCCGCTCGCCGCGGAGCTCGAGGCCGCGCGGCTCGAGCACCGCGAGATCGAGCTGCAGACGGCGCAGCGCGTGACCGCCGCCCAGCTGAACGCGCTGCTCCACCGCGCGCCCGGCGCGGCGCTTCCGCCGCCGCCCGAAACGCTCGCGACGCCGCTCGCGAGCGCGCTCCTCGCCGAGGACGCCGCTGAGCGCCCCGAGCTTCAGGCGGCCGCGGCGCGCGCCGAGGCGCGCAGCGCGGCAGCGGAGCTCGCACACCGCGAGCGCATTCCAGACCTGAAGCTGATGGCGGGCTACGACGGCATGTGGGACGCGCCGGAGATGCGGCCGATGCTCGGCGTCGAAGTCGAGCTGCCGCTCCAGCGCGGCAGGCGGCGCGCTGCGATCGCAGAGGCCGACGCGCTGCGCGAGCAGGCCGCCGCCGAGCGCGAGGGCGCGCAGAGCGAGGCCGCGCTCACGGTCGCGATTGCGCGCGAGCGCTTCGCCGAGGCGCAGCACGGGCTCGTGGTCGTGCGCGAGCAGATGTTGCCGGCCGCGCGCGATCGGGCCGAGGCCGCAAACGCGGCGCTCGCCGCGAGCCGCGCCGACTTCGGCGACGCGATCGAAGCGGAGCGCAGCTGGTACGAGGCCGAGCTCGGCGCCGAGGAGGCGCTCGTCGCGACGAGCCGCCGCGCGGCGGAGCTGATGCGCGCGCTCGGGAAGAGCGGCGTGGAGGAGACGCGATGACGCGCGCCCGACGACCGACCCGAGCCACCGCGTGGAGCGCATGCCTCGTGGCGCTCGCGCTGATCGCGCTCTCCGGCTGCGCGCCGCGCGGCTCGGAGCCGCTGACGCTGCGCGGCGAGGGTCTCTCCCTCGACGTGAGCGCCGCGCCGGCGACGCCGCGCGTCGGCGATAACGAGCTCGCGCTCACGCTGCGCGACGCGCGCGGCGAGCCCGTGCGCGGCGCGCATCTCGCCGTCGAGGTGCGCATGCCCGCGATGGGAGCGATGCCGGCGATGGGCGGCGCGGCGAGCGTCTCGGAGCTGGGCGACGGGCGCTACCTCGCGAGCTTCGGCCTCGACATGGGCGGAACGTGGCAAGTGACGATCACCGCCCACGCGGCGGGCGGCGCTGCGCTACGCGCCGACGGCTCGCTCAGCGTGGGCGCCGAGGGCCTGCGGCTGCGCAGCACCGCGGAAGCGCCGCCCCGCCAGGCGCCCGACACCGCGAGCCGCGATGCGGCGGAGTCGCCGGGCGCCTTCGACTTCCCGGCCGAGCGGCTGCAGGCGATCGGCGTGCGCACGACGCGGGCCGCGCGCGCACCGCTCGTGCGCAGCGTGCGGGCCAGCGCGCGGGTCGCCTTCGACGAGAGCGGGCTCCGCGACGTCTCCGCGCGCGTCTCCGGCTTCGTCGAGTCGCTCGCGGTCCAGGCGACCGGCGACCCCGTCGTGCGCGGGCAGACGCTGCTCACGCTCTACAGCCCGGAGCTGTACGCCGCGCAGCTCGAATACCAGCAGTCGCTCGCGAGCCGCGCGCGCGCGGAGGGCGGCGCGCGGCCGGAGCGCGCCGACGCGCTGGTGAGCGCGGCCGAGCGCCGGCTCGCGCTGCTCGGCATCGCGGCGAGCGACATCGCGGCGATCGCGCAGCGCGACGCGCCGCTCTCCGCGCTGCCGATCCGCGCGCCCGCGAGCGGCTTCGCGATCGAGAAGAACGTGCTGCCTGGCGGCGCGGTCGAGGTGGGCGATCGCCTTTACCGGATCGCGCCGAGCGAGCGCGTCTGGCTCGAGGCCGCGATCGCGGAGAGCGACCTCGCGCTCGTGCGCGAGGGCGCCGCGGTGCGCGTGACGCTCGCGGGCGACGCCAGCGCTGCGCCGCGCACGGGCCGCGTGACCCGCGTGCTGCCGCAGCTCGCGGCCGACTCGCGCACCGCCACCGCGCGCATCGCGCTCGACGCGCCCGGCGCGCCGCTGCGGCCCGGGATGTGGGCGAGCGTGGAGCTCGACGTGAGCGCGGGCGAAGGCCTCGTGGTGCCGAGCAGCGCCGTGCTGCGCGCGGGCGAGCGCAGCTTCGTGTTCGTCGCGCGCGGCGCGGGGCGCTTCGAGCCGCGCGAGGTCGCGCTCGGCTTCGA
Organism: Myxococcota bacterium; assembly: GCA_036560185.1. Lineage (GTDB taxonomy): Bacteria > Myxococcota_A > UBA9160 > UBA9160 > UBA6930 > VGRF01. The sequence continues at coordinate 14,444 of DATBRS010000100.1, read as the reverse complement.
GATGCCCGACGCGGTCGAGATCCGCGATGGGCTCGCGGAGGGCGAGGAAGTCGTGAGCGAGGGCACCTACCTGATCGCTTCGGAGAGCCGCCTGCGCGCGGCGATCTCCCAGTGGTGACGGCAGGCGACGACGCAGACCGCGGCGTGATCGCGCGCGTGATCGCCGCCTGCGCCGGCCGGCCCGGCGTGACGCTCGTGCTCGCTGCGCTGGCGGCAGCGCTCGGCGCGCTCAGCGTCGCGCGCACGCCGCTCGACGCGATCCCGGATCTTTCCGACGTGCAGGTGATCGTCACGACCGAGTGGCCGGGGCGCAGTCCAGATCAGGTCGAGGACCAGCTCACGGTCCCGATTTCGAGCGCGCTGCTCTCGGTTCCGCGCGCGCGCGCCGTGCGCGGTCAGAGCTTCTTCGGCGCGTCCTTCGTGTACGTGATCTTCGAGGACGGCGCCGACCTCTACTGGGCGCGCACGCGCGTGCTCGAGCGCTTATCAGGGATCGGCGCGAGCTTGCCGCCGAACGTGCGGCCGCTGCTCGGGCCCGACGCGACCGGCGTCGGCTGGGTGTTCTCGTACGCGCTGATCGATCGCAGCGGCGCGCACGACCTCGCGACGCTGCGCACGCTGCAGGACTTTCGGGTGCGCTACGCGCTCGCCAGCGTGCCGGGCGTCGCGGAGGTCGCCGCCATCGGCGGCGTGGTGCGACAGGTCGAGATCCAGCTCGACCCCGCGCGCTTGCGTGCGCTCGGCGTCAACGCGCAGCAGGTGGCCGACGCGGTGCGCGCCGGGAATGCCGACGCGAGCGGCGGCAGCCTCGAGGTGGCGGGGCACGAAGTCCTCGTGAGAACGCGGGGTTACGCGAGAACCCTTCAGGATTTCGAGGCGATCGCGATTCGCGCCGATCCGGACGGGCGCGCGCTGCGGGTCGGCGACGTCGCGCACGTCGCCTGGACGCCAGCGCCCCGCCGCGGCATCGCCGAGCTCGACGGCGAGGGTGAGGTCGTGGGCGGCGTCGTGGTGATGCGCAGCGGTGAGAACGCCCGCGCGGTGATCGCGCGCGTGAAGGAGCGGCTCGATGAGCTGCGGCCCAGCCTGCCGAGAGGCGTCGAGATCGTTCCCACCTACGACCGCTCCATCTTGATCGAGGGCGCGGTGTCCACGCTGCGCCGCACGCTGCTCGAAGAGCTGGCGATCGTCTCGCTCGTGATCTTCCTCTTCCTGTGGCACGCGCGCAGCGCGCTGGTGCCGATCGTGACGATCCCGGTCGGCGTCGCCCTCGCCTTCGTGCCGATGCTGCAGCAAGGCATCACGGCGAACCTGATGTCGCTCGGCGGAATCGCGGTCGCGATCGGCGCGATGGTGGACGCCGCGATCATCGGCGTCGAGAACGTGCACCGCCGCCTCGCCGCCTGGGAGCGAGCGGGATCGCCCGGCGAGCGCACTGCGGTGATCGTGCGCGCGCTGCAGGAAGTCGGCCCGAGCCTCTTCTTCGCTTTGCTGGTGATTACGGTCTCGTTCCTGCCGATCTTCGCGCTGAGCGGCGAAGCCGGGCGCCTGTTCAAGCCGCTCGCGTTCACCAAGACCTACGCGATGGGCTTCGCCGCGCTGCTCTCGGTGACACTCGCGCCCGCGCTCGCCGTGCTCGCGATCCGCGGCCGCATCCCGCACGAGCACGACCAACGCTGGCAGCTGGCGCTGGCGAACGGGTATGCGCGGGTGGTGCGCGGCGTCGTGCGGCGACGCGCCGCGGTGATCGCTGGCGCGCTGCTCTGTCTCGCCGTGAGCGTCCCCGCGTATCTCTCGCTCGGACGCGAGTTCATGCCCCCGCTCGACGAGGGCACCCTGCTCTACATGCCGACCGGCACCCCCGGCATGTCGGCGACGGAGGCCGCGCGCGTCCTGCAGCAGATGGACCGCGAGCTGCGTGCGACCCCCGAGGTGGCGCGCGTGTTCGGGAAGTCCGGGCGCGCCGAGAGCGCGACCGATCCCGCGCCGCTCGAAATGTTCGAGACGATCGTGCAGCTGAAGCCGCGCGCGGAGTGGCGCGCGGGCATGACGCAGGGCGCGTTGATCCGCGAGATGGACGAGAAGCTCCGCTATCCCGGCATGCCGAACCTGTTCTGGATGCCCATCCAGACGCGCACCGAGATGCTCGCAACCGGCCTGCGCAGCGAGGTCGGGCTCAAGGTGTTCGGCCCCGACGCGGCCACGATCGAGGCGGCGAGCGTCGCGATCGAGCGCGCGCTCACGCGCGTGCCGGGCGCGCGCAGCGCGGTCGCCGAGCGGCTGACGGGTGGCTTCTATCTCGACGTCACGCTGCGCCGCGAAGCCCTGGCGCGCGCGGGCTTGACGGTCGCGGCGGCGAACGATGCGCTCGAGCTCGCGCTCGCGGGCGTCGTGGTGTCGCAGGGCCTCGACGGGCGAGCGCGATATCCGGTGCAGGTGCGCTACGCGCGCGACTTCCGCGAGGACCCCGCGGCGCTCGCGCGCGTGCTCGTCGCGACGCCGAGCGGCGCGCAGATTCCGCTCGGAGAGCTGGCGGAGATTCGCTTCGCCACGGGCCCGGCATTCGTGCGCAGCGAAGGCGGCGAGCTACTGGGGACGATCGCGGTGGGCGTCTCGGGCCGGCCGGGCGTCGACTTCGTCGAAGACGCCCAGCGCGCGCTCGCCGAGAACGTGGAGCTGCCGCCGGGCGTACGCGTCGTCTGGGCGGGCAAGTACCAAGCCTGGGAGGCGACCGCAGAGCGCTTGGCGCTGGTCGTCCCGATCACGCTGTTCCTGGTTGCGCTGCTGCTCTACTGGAACACGGGCTCCGCGGTCGAGACCGGCATGGTGCTGCTGGCGGTGCCGTTCTCCCTGGTCGGCGCGATCTGGCTGCTCTTCGCGCTCGACTACCACGTCTCGACCGCGGTCTGGGTGGGCGTGATCGCGCTGCTCGGCCTCGACGCGCAGACCGGCGTGGTGATGCTGCTCTACCTGAAGCTCGCGCACGCCGAGCGCGCGGCGCGCGGCGCGCTGCGGAACGAGGCCGACCTCGAGGAAGCGATCGTCGAGGGCGCCGCGCGGCGGCTGCGACCGAAGCTGATGACGGTCGCCGCGATGATCGCCGGGCTGCTGCCGCTGTTGTGGAGCGACGGCGTGGGAGCCGACGTGATGAAGCGCGTCGCCGCGCCCATGGTGGGCGGCCTCGTCAGCTCGTTCGCGCTCGAGCTGCTCGTCTACCCGGCGCTGTTCGCGGTGTGGAAGCGGCGAGCGCTGGCGCCCGCAGCGTGACGGCGCTGCTCGAACGCAGGCCGTGCGGAGCGCGCCGTGTTCAAGCGAGCGTCGCCTTGTAGAACGACACGCTGCCGAAGGGCGTGAACGCGCGGCCGAGCTCGTCGGCGCGCGCGAAGCCCGCCTCGCGCATGAGGCTCGGCAGCCGGCCCTCCCAATTGTCGCGCACACGCGTCTCACCATCGATCCAGCCGATCCCGCGCGAGACGAGCTTCAGGAGCGCGTTGTCGTTCGGGCCGAAATCGAGCACGTGCAGCTCGCCGGCCGGCCGCAGCCACGCGCGCATCGCCGCGAGCGCGGCGCGCTTCGTCTCCGTCGTCAGGTGGTGCAGCACGAGGCTCGTGAGGATGCGGTCGAAGCTCGCGTCCGCGAACTCGTGGCTCGCGCCCGCCAGCCCCTCGCGCAGCGTCACCTCGACGCCCGCGCGCGCGGTCTTGCGCTGCGCGATCGCGAGCACGCGCGGGTCTCCGTCGAGCCCGACCACGCGCGCACTCGGCTGGCGCTGCTTCGCGAGGATCGCGAGCGTGCCCGTGCCGCAGCCGACGTCGAGCACGTCCTGCCCCGGCGCGAGCGCGGCCTGGTCGAGCAGGCGGCCCTTGATCTCGCGCTCGCGCAGCGTCAGCGAGAGCACCGGGTCGTAGAAGCGCGTCAGCCAATCGAAGCCGAACGCCGGGACGTAGTGTTCGTGCGCCATGGCTCCTCCTCGCGGAGGAGTACACCGCGCCGCGCTACGAGGCGACCCGATTGCGCCCGGCGGCCTTGGCCGCGTAGAGCGCGACGTCCGCGGCGTTCAGGAAGGCGTCGGGGGTCCCGATCTCGGGCTGCCAGATCGCGACGCCGATCGACAGCGTCACGGGCGAGCTCACTGCGTCGAGCTCGAAGCGGGTGCTCTCGACCTGGCCGCGCAGCCGCTCCGCGAAGATCTCGGCGCCGGCGCGCGTGCTCTCGGTCAGCACGACCGCGAACTCGTCGCCGCCGTAGCGCGCGAGGCAATCGGTGCGGCGCGCCTGGCCCGTGATCAGCACCGCCACCTCGCGCAGCACGTAGTCGCCGAACACGTGCCCGGATTCGTCGTTGATGCGCTTGAACTGGTCGATGTCGACCAGCAGCAACGCGAGGCCGTTCTCGCCGCGGTGTTCCCGGGCGACCTCGCGCTCGAGCACGTCCATCAGGAAGCGCCGGTTCTTCGCGCCGGTGAGCGCATCCTCGGTGAGCATCTTGTAAACGGCTTCGTGATACGAGGCCTCGGCATCGCCGTGGGAGATGAACTTGAAGCTCGCGTCGCCGGTGTGCAGCACCGCGCCGTTGACCAGCGCGAGCGCGAGATGCGGATCGATGCGCTGGCCGTTCACCCACGTGCCGTTCTTCGAGCCGAGGTCGCGCACCGCGACCGCGCCGCTCGCGACCGTGAAGGCGCAGTGCCGCCGCGAGACGCCGTCGAGCGGGACCACGACGCCGCACTCGGGGCTGCGGCCGAGCACCGTCTCGCCGCTCGGGAGCTGGATCCGCCGCCCGAGCTGCGGGCCGCGGATCATCACCAGGCACGGCGCCGACTCGTCCTGCTCCGACTCGAACGTGACGGTCTGGGTGGTTTCGTATGCCAGCTCGGAGTCGGCCATCCCTGTCGTATCGGCGATTCGGCCTGCGGCTACAGCCGTTCCCGCCTCGACGCGAGCGGCAGCGCTCGCGCACGTGCGGCGCAGCGCCAGGGCACGGCAGCCGCCCGGCAACCGATGTGCGAAGCGTCGCCGATCCACGCGGACCCGACCTTCCGGCCCATCCCTGCGGCTGATACGGTGCGCGCCCTCTCGGGGGCCGCGCATGAGCGTCGATCCGCGGCGGCTGTTCTCCGGCACTTGGCGCGGCGCTGGCGAGCTGACGCCGCGCGGCCCCGCGCGGCTCGTGCTGCGGCGCGAGGCGGTGCGCATCACCGGCACCGGGGAATGGCTCTCGCCCACGGTTTGGCGCGTGAGCGAGCGCTTCGAGATGGCATCGGGCTGGAGCTTCGAGCGGCGCATGTTCATGGAGTGGGTCGCGCCGGATCTCGTGCGCGCGACGGCCGACGACATGCCGCTCGGCGCGAACGTGCGGCTGACGGCGGACGGGTTTCGCTTCGAGCGCTTCCGGAGCTGGCTCGTGTACCGCAGGGTGCGGTTTCGCCTGCGCTGCTCGAGCGAGGCGGTGCTCGGGCCGGATGGCGTGCTGCGCGGGCGGCTGCGGCTCGCGTGGGTCGGCGTGCCCGTCATCGAGATGCGGATGGAGATCCGCGTCGAGGCGTGAACGAACGCGACGGCGGGCTTGCGCGGCTTATCAGGCCGGGGTCTGCGCGGCGAGCTGCCGGTAGCGATCGTCGCGGAAGTGCCGGTTGCGTTTGCCGGTGATCCGCGCGAGGCCGATCAGCGCGCGGGCGTAGCCGCGCACGAATCCGTCGATGGCCTTGTGCACGCCGCGCAGCACGGCGAGGCCGGTCAGCGTGGTGGGGCAGTAGCGCGTGTGGATGTGATTGAGGTTGAAGTTGAAGAACAAGATCGAGAGCACGTTCACGGCGAGCGGGTAGTGCTCGCGCAGCTTGTGCCCGTACCAGACCTCCTCGATCAGGCTGTCGATCGTATGGATGTGCGCGGAGACCTTGCCCTGATAGATGCGGAGCCACTTGGCGTCGAGCTCGGTCGCGCCGCGCTCGAGCGCTCGCCGGATGATGTCGCTCGCCAGGAAACCGGTGCGGAGCGCGGTGGTGAAGCCGCTCGAGAGGATGCCGTCGACCACGACGAAGGCCTCGCCGACCGCGATCCAGTTCGGGCCGCTGCTGCCTCGTCCGGTGCCGCACTGGAAGACGCAGGTCCACATCGGCGTCTCGGGCGTGATCAGCGGGACCAGCCAGGCGAGATCGTCGTGCTTGCGGACTTGGTGCAGCAGGATCTCGGGCAGCGTCTTGTAGTGGCGGCGCAGCTTCACGAAATCGGATTCGGCGACGACGATGCCGATGTCGGTGACGTCGTCGGAGACGTTGATGTCCCACATCCACGCCGAGGTACCCAGAGTGTCGTCGGTGCGGATGCGCGTACCCATGCCGTCGTAGGCGTGCGGGAAGCGCGCGCGCACGACCACCTTGCGCGGGCCGATCGCGTCGAAACCGATGCCGAACTTCTTGCGGAACAGCGCGGCGGCGCCGGTCGCGTCCACGAAGAACTTGCCGCGCAGCGTGCGGCCGTCCTCGAGTCTCACGCTGCGGACGCGCTCGCCGTCCGCCTCGACCGCGCTCACTCTGCCGAGCACGATCTCCGTGCCGTGCTTGCGCGCGTTCTCCATCAGGTCGATGTCGATCAGCTCGCGGTTGGCGTGCAGCGTCGGCTTCGCGCGGCCGACGAGCGTCATCAGCGCCTTGAACACGGGGTGGAAGCCGAGCTCGGCCTCGACGCCGGGCTGCGCCGACGACGTGCACACCGCGCCGGCCTTCGACGTCGCCTTGCCCTCCGCGACCCAGCGATCGACGGGCAGCCCGAGGCGCTTCAGGTAGACCGGCGCCTCCCAATCGAGCGACTCGCCGAGGCGGAACTCCGGCGGCGGCTTCTTCTCGACCAGCACGACGCGATAGCCGCGCTCCGACAGCCGCGCCGCGAGCGCCATCCCGCCAACACCGCCGCCCGCGACCACCACGTCGTAGGCATCCGCCGCCATCTCCACGCTCATCTCCGCCTCCGCTCGAGTGGGCGCGCACGATAGCGACCGCGGACGCTGAGCGTCCGGGCGCACCGCGCGTTCAGCTCGCGTCGAGCTCCACCAGCGCCGCGCCTTCCGGCACCCGTTCGCCCGCTTGATACTTGACGGCGCGCACGACGCCGTCGTGTGGCGCGCGGATCGCGTGCTCCATCTTCATCGCTTCGACGACGACGAGCGTGTCACCGGCCTTCACGCGATCGCCCACCTTCACGGCCACGCGGATCACCACGCCAGGCAGCGGCGTCGCGAGCGAGCCTGCGGCGTGCTGCGTGGACGCGCTCACCTCGCGCTCGTCGACGATCGTGAACGTGGCCGTCTCGGCGCCGCGCCAGACCGTGACGCGGTCGCTCGCGACGTGCGCGTCGACGGCGTCCCGCGCGTCGAATGGCGAGAGCCGGATCAGCTCGCCCGCGCGCGAGGCGGTGACTCGCGCGCGCGCCTCGCCGCAGCTCGCGTGGAGCTCGCTGTGCGAGGGCCGCGCGACCGTCACCGCGAACGCTTCCTTCCCGCGCTTCAGCGCGATCGCGATGCGCGGCGCCAGATTCACGCGGAAGCCGTCGGCCGCGTCCCAGGGCGAGGCGCGCGCGCCGCCGGGAGTGAGCGCCGCGAGCAGCGCCGCGCCGGCAAAGCTCGCGAGCTGCGCGTCGTCCGCGCCGTCCGCGAGCGCGGCGCCGTGATCGGCGACGAACGCGGTGGAGACTTCGCCCGCGCGGAAGGCGCGGTGCGCGACCGCGCGCGCGAGCCATGCGGCATTGCTGGAGATGCCCGCGATGCGCACGCCGGCGAGGCCGCGGGCGAGCTGCGCCAAGGCCTCGGCGCGCGTCGCGCCCGATCCGATCACCTTGCCGAGCAGCGAGTCGTAGTGCGTCGGCACGACGTCGCCGCTCGCGAAGCCGGCGTCGACGCGGATGCCCGGCTCGTCCGCCGGCCAGAGCGCGATGCGCAGCGCGCCCGCGCTCGGCACGAAGCCCTTGCTGGGATCCTCGGCGCAGACGCGCGCCTCGACGGCGTGCCCGCGCACGCGGATCTCGTCTTGCGCGAGCGGCAGCCGCTCGCCGGCGGCGACGCGCAGCTGCCACCCCACGAGATCGAGGCCCGTCACCAACTCGGTGACCGGATGCTCGACCTGCAGGCGCGTGTTCATCTCCATGAAGAAGAACTCGCCGCCCGCGTACAGGAACTCGACCGTGCCCGCGCCGCGGTAGCCGATCTCGCGCGCCACCGTGCAGGCCGCGGCGTGCAGACGCGCGCGCACGACCTCCGGGATGCCGGGCGCCGGCGCCTCTTCGAGCAGCTTCTGATGCCGCCGCTGCACGGAGCAGTCGCGGTCGAAGAGGTGCACGACCGCGCCGTGCGAATCCGCGAACACCTGCACCTCGACGTGCCGCGGCGCGGGCAGGTAGCGCTCCAGCAACAAGTGCGCGTCGCCGAACGAGCGCGCCGCCATGCGCTGCGCACCCTCGAGCGCCGCGCGCAGCTCGCTCGCCGCGCGCACGATCTGCATGCCCTTTCCGCCGCCGCCGCCGCTCGGCTTCACGATCAGCGGGAAGCCGAGCTTCTCGGCCTCGCTCGCGAGGCGATCGAGCGCCTGGTCGTCGCCGTGATAGCCCGGCAGCACGGGGACGCCGGCGCGAGCCATGCGCGCCTTCGCGGCCGCCTTCGATCCCATCGACGCGATCGCCTCCGGGCTCGGCCCGACGAAGGCGAGCCCTGCGCGCTCGACCGCCGCGGCGAACTCCGCGTTCTCGGACAGGAAGCCGTAGCCCGGATGCACCGCGTCGCAGCCCGCGCGCTGCGCGATCGCAACGATCTTCGCGATGTCGAGGTAGCTTTGCGCAGGCGGCGCGGGCCCCAACAAGTACGCCTCGTCCGCGGCGCGCACGTGCGCCGCGTTCATGTCCGCCTCCGAGTAGACCGCGACGACGCGCACGCCCAGCCGCTTCGCCGTGCGCGCGATGCGGCACGCGATCTCACCTCGATTCGCAATCAGCAGCTTGCGAATCATGGGGCGGCTCGGAAGCAGGCAAGGAGGAGCGAAGCGCTGCTACGCCGGGCCTCGCTGCGCCTGTCGACGAAACGCGGGCTCGCTTTGTGCCGCAAGCCGCGAGCGCCCAAGCACGCGCGTGCTCGATGCGTGGCGCGGCGCGCAGCGAGCCGGAGTCTTCGGAGGCGAGCGAAGCCCAAGGAAGACGCAGGAAACCCGAGTAGCGAGCGACTCCATCGCACCGAGTTCACATCCTGAACACGCCGAAGCGCGTGTCCTGCGTGGGCGCGTTGCGCGCGACCGCGAGCGCGAGCGCCAAGATCCGGCGCGTATCCATCGGGTCGATCACGCCGTCGTCCCAAAGACGGGCGCTGGCGTAGTACGGGTGGCCCTGCGTTTCGTACTGCGCGCGCAGCGGCGCCTTGAACTTCTCCTCGTCGGCGGCGCTCCAGTCTTCGCCCTTGGCCGCGAGCTGATCGCGCCGGATCGTCGCGAGCACGCTGGCGGCCTGCTCGCCGCCCATTACGGACGTGCGCGCGTTCGGCCACTGGAACAGGAAGCGCGGCGAGTAGGCGCGGCCGCACATCGCGTAGTTGCCCGCGCCGTAGCTGCCGCCGAGGGTGAGCGTGAACTTCGGCACGTTCGCGCACGCCACGGCCATCACCATCTTCGCGCCGTCGCTCGCGATGCCGCCGGCCTCCGCGCGCCGTCCCACCATGAAGCCGGTGATGTTCTGCAGGAACACGAGCGGCGTGCCCTCGCGCGCGCACAGCTCGATGAAGTGCGTGCCCTTCTTCGCGCTCTCGCTGAACAGGATGCCGTTGTTCGCGAGGATGCCGACGGGGTAGCCGCACCAGTGCGCCCAGCCGCAGATCAGCGTCGTGCCGTAGAGCGCCTTGAACTCGTCGAGCTCCGAGCCGTCGACGAGGCGAGCGATCACGTCGCGGATGTCGAAGGGCTTGCGCAGGCTCGCGGGCACGACGCCGTAGAGCTCGCTCGGGTCGTAGTGCGGGTCGCGCGGCGTCGCCGGCGGCGCGACGTCCGGCGCGGGCCGCAGCCGCGCCACGATCTTGCGCGCGATGCCGAGCGCGTGGGCGTCGCTCTCCGCGTAGTGATCGGTGACGCCCGATTCGCGGCAGTGCACTTCGGCGCCCCCGAGCGACTCCGCGTCGATCTCTTCGCCGGTCGCGGCCTTGACGAGCGGCGGGCCGCCGAGGAACACGCGGCCCTGCCCCTTCACGATCACGTTCTCGTCCGCCATCGCCGGCACGTAGGCGCCGCCCGCCGTCGAGGAGCCGTGCACGACCGCGATCTGCGCGACGCCTGCGGCCGAGAGCGTCGCTTGGTTGTAGAAGATGCGGCCGAAGTGCTCGCGATCGGGGAACACCTCGTCCTGCGCCGGTAGGAACGCGCCGCCGCTCTCCACCAGATAGACGCACGGCAGCCGGTTCTCGCGCGCGATCTCCTGAGCGCGCAGGTGCTTCTTCACGGTCATCGGGAAGTAGGTACCGCCCTTCACCGTGGGATCGTTCACCACCACCACGCAGGCGCGGCCCGCGATGCGGCCGACGCCCGTGACGAGCGAGGCGCCCGGCGCGTCGCCGTTGTACATGCCGTGGGCGGCGAGCTGCGAGAGCTCGAGGAAGGGCGCGCCCGTGTCGAGCAGCGTGTCGAGGCGCTCGCGCGCGCCTAGCTTGCCCGCCTGCTTGTGCTTCGCGACGGCGTCCGGAGGGCCGCCCGCGGCGACGCGCTCGATCTGAGCGCGCAGATCGGCCACCAGCGCGCGCATCGCGGCGTCGTTCGCGCGGAACTCGTCGCTGCGAGGATCGACGCGGCTGGGCAGGACGGGCATGGAGCCACACGGTTCACGTTTCGCGCTGCGCGCGCAAGCGGGAGCGGCGGCTCAGGGCGCGAGCGAGTAGATCGTTCCCGCGTAGTCCAGCACGAAGATCTCGCCGTCGCGGCCCTGGCCGAAGCTCGCGACGGCGAGGCCCGCGGGCGGCGAGAGCTCGTCGATGCGCGGCGGGTTCGCGAGGAAGCGGTAGACGAACACGCGGCCCGTGACGAAGTCGCCGTAGACGTAGGCGTCCGCGAGCGACGGCAATGCGCTGCCGCGGTAGACGTAGCCGCCGGTGATCGAGTGGGCCTCGCTGCGATCGTGCACGGTCTCGGGCTCGACGTACGGCGGCGTGCAGTTCGGGTCGGGGTCGTACGGCAGGTCGCCCTCGCGGCAGTCCCAGCCGTAGTTGCCGCCCTTCACGATGCGGTCGATCTCCTCGCGCGCGGATTGCCCGACGTCGCCCGCCCAGAGCTCGCCGGTCTGCGCGTCGAAGCTCATGCGCCACGGATTGCGCAGGCCGTACGCCCAGATCTCGTCGCGCCCCGCGGAGCCCACGAACGGGTTATCAGGGGGATTCGCGTAGGGCGCGACGGAGACGTCGAGGCGCAGGATCTTGCCGAGCAGCGTCGCGAGATTCTGCCCGTCCTCGGGATCGGGGTCGCCGCTGCCGCCGCCGTCGCCGGTCGCGACGTAGAGATATCCGTCCGGCCCGAACGCGAGGTCGCCGCCGTTGTGATTGCTCTGCTCCGAGTCGAAGCGGATCACGTCGGAGCCGCCGGCGACCGGCGTGAGCGTCAGCCCGCCGTCCGCGCTCTCGAAGCGCGCCACCACCGAGTCGACGCTGCTCGCGCCTTGCTCTGTGAAGGCGAAGAACAGCTCGCCGTTCGCCGCGAAGCTCGGGCTGAACGCCATGCCGAGCAGGCCCTCCTCGCCCGCGGTCCCCAGATCGAGAAAGTCCTCGATGTCGAGCGCGAGCGTTCGCGAGCCGGCCGGATTCGATGCGAGCAGCGTGAACACCCTGCCGCGCTGCTCCACCACGTACCAGCGATCTGCGTTGGTCGGGTGCTGCACGAGCTTCACGGGCGCGGCGAAACGCTCGCCGCCGAACGCGGGCAAGAAGCGCACGACCGCCGGCGGAGGCGGGTTGCCGCCGCCGCCGTCGCTGCCGCTCCCGCCGCAGGCGAGCGCGACGCTCGCGGCCGCGCAGCCCGCGAGCCCCGAGAGCTGCCGTCTGCTCCGCAAGCCGCGAAGGATGCGACCGCGCGGCGGCTCAGCCCGTGACACCGGTCACGGCTCGTTCTCCCAGTAGTCGACGGCGTCGGCCGCGCGCAGCGAATGATGCAAGCCCGGCGCGCGGGCGAGCAGCTTGTGCGAATCCGGATACTCGATCACGTCGACGCTCTCTTGCGTGCTGAACGACAGGTATTCGAGCGGCGCGCCCGAGTCATTGATGACTTGGTGCGCGAACTCCGGGCCCGGCGGAATGAAGATCACGTCGCCGGCCTCGATCGGCAGCAGCTCGCCATCGACGCGCAGCGTGCCGCGGCCACGCAGCACCACGAACAGCTCCTCCTGGTTGTGGTGGAAGTGATAGGGGCATGAGCGCTTGCCGGGCGCGACGACGTCGAAGCCGCCGCCGAGCTTCGTGGCGGCGCTGCCCGTGGAGAGCCGCCCGCAGCGCGTGTCGTAGAGCGGGCCCCGTTGAAAGCGCTCGAGCGCGAGGTCGCGCGGGTTGCGGATCAACTTCGCACGCAGCGCGGCTGCCTTGTCGGACATGATGGATCCTCGTGCTTCTCGGGCGCCGATCGCGACCCGGGCGGTGATAGCCTGCGTCCGCGCAGAGGAGTGAAGCATGGATGCGCTGGCGGCGCGGCGCGCGCGCGCGATCGAGGCGATGCGGCTGGACGATGCGGTGGTGCTGATCGGCGCGGGCGAGCCCGTGCCGCTGCCCGAGGGCTCGGACCAGACCTATCCGTTCCGCAGTCACGCGGAGTTCGTCTACTTCACGGACGGCGAGAGCGTCGGCGGCGTGCTCGCGGTCGACGTGCAGGACGGACGGGCGCGCGAGTGGGCCGAGTTCGCGCCCGATCCCACCGAACGCGAGCGCATCTACGACGGGCGCGAGACGCCGCACGCCACGCCGCTCACCGCCCTCGCGCCCTGGCTCGCCGCGCGGCGCGGGCGCTCGCTGCTGGCGCTCGGCGCGCCGCTCGCGGGCGTGCGCGCCGACGAGGAGCGCTCGCTACAAGCGCGCGCCGCCCTGCTGCATGCGCGGCGCGCGAAGGACGCGGGTGAGCTCGCGCGCATCCGGCGCGCCGCCGCGGCGACCGCGCCCGCCTACACGCGCCTGCGCGAGGCGATCCGCCCGGGTGTCCGCGAGCGACAGCTCGCGATCGAGATCGAGGCCGACTTCTGCCGCGCCGGCGCGTCGCGGCCGGGCTACGCCACGATCGTCGGCGTCGGCCCCAACACCGCGATTCTGCACTCGATGCCGACCGCGCGCGCCGCGCGCCCCGGCGACTTCGTGCTGGTGGACGCCGCCGCCGAGGTCGAGCGCTGGATGGTCGACGTGACGCGCACGTTCTGCGTGGGCACGCCGAGCGCCTTCCAGCGCGACCTGCACCAAGTCGTGCTGAACGCGCAGCAGCGCGCGGTCGCAGCCTGCGTGCCCGGGGCCGAGTGGAAGGAGCTGCACCTCGGCGCGGCGCGCGACATGGTCGCGGGCCTCGTGGACATGGGCGTAATGCGCGGCCGCGCAGACGCGCTGGTCGAGCGCAACGCGCACCTGCTCTTCTTTCCGCACGGCGTCGGCCACATGGTGGGCCTCGGCGTGCGCGACGGCAGCGGCAACGAGCCGGGCCGCGCCAAGGATCCGCGCCCGTGCCTCGAGAACCTGCGCATGGATCTGCCGCTCGCGGCCGGCTACGTGCTCACCGTCGAGCCGGGCCTCTACTTCATCCCGTACGTGCTGCGCGACGCCGCGCGCCGCGAGCGCCATCGCGACGACGTGAACTGGGCGCTGGTCGACGAGCATCTCGAGATCGGCGGCGTGCGCATCGAGGACTCGGTGCACGTCACCGCGCACGGGCCCGAGAACTTGACCGGCGCGATCTCGAAGGCGCTCTGAGCGTGCGCACGCTGTGCGTGATCGACTCCCACACCGGCGGCGAGCCCACGCGGCTCGTGCTCGAGGGCGGCCCCGAGCTGGGCGACGGCCCGCTCGATGCGCGGCTCGCGCGTTTTCGCGCCGAGCACGATCGCTTTCGCTCCGCCGTCGTGAACGAGCCGCGCGGCTCGGACGCGCTGGTCGGCGCCCTGCTCTGCCCGCCGCACCGCGAAGGCTGCCAGCTCGGCGTGATCTTCTTCAACAACGTCGGCTACCTCGGCATGTGCGGACACGGCGCGATCGGCGTGGTCGCTTCGCTCGCCGCGCTCGGGCGCGCCTCCGTCGGCACGCTGCGCATCGACACGCCGGTGGGCGCCGTGGCCGCCGAGCTCCATGCCGACGGCTCCGTCTCGATCGCGAACGTGCCGAGCCGCCGCACCGTCCGGCGCGCCGCCGTGCGCCTCGGCGACGGGAGCGAAGTGATTGGGGACGTCGCGTGGGGCGGCAACTGGTTCTTCCTCGTGGAG
>DATBRS010000099.1:0-17612 GCA_036560185.1 Myxococcota bacterium | reverse complement strand
GGCGATGGCGCGCGCGAGATTGCCGTCCATCTCGCCCTTGTGCGCCTTCATCAGCGCGCCCATCACCTTGCCGATCTCCTTGGCCGATGCGGCTCCGCTCGCGGCGATCGCCTCGTCCACCCAGCGCGCGGTGGTCGCGTCGTCGGCGAGGCTCGGCAAGAACGCCTGCAGCACCGCGAGCTCCGCGCGCTCTGCCGCCGCCATCTCTTCGCGCCCTCCCTTCGAGAACGCCTCGATGCTCTCCTGTCGCTGCTTCTCGAGCTTGCGCAGCACGGCGATCGCCGGCTCGTCGGCGAGCGTGCTCGCGCCGTCCTTCTTCATCTCGTACAAGAACGCCGCGCGGATGTTGCGGAGCGCCGAGAGCCGTTCGGCCTGCTTCGCCTTGAGGGCCGCCTTCATCTCGTCGTTCACGCGCTCTACGAGTCCCATCCGTGCCTCCGATCGACCTCTCAGGCTGCGCGGCGCAACCTAGCGGCCCCGCCGCGGGATTCGCCTCGCGATCGCACGCGCGGCGCGAATCAGCCGGCGAGCACGGCGTCGAGGATGCGCCGTGCGGCAGGATCGGCGGGCGCGGCGCTCAGCGTGAGCAGCGCCTTCCAGAGACACCAGCCGCGGCCCCGTGCCCAGGTCGCGTCATCGCGGGCGAGGTCGCTGCGGAGCGCGGCGCGGCTCTCGGCCGAAAAGAACGTCCAGGCGATCGCCACGTCGCAGGCCGGGTCGCCCACTGCGAGCTGGCCGAAGTCGATCACGGCGCAGAGCTCGCCGCCCGCGACCAGAAGGTTCGACGCGGCGACGTCGCCATGGACCCACACGGGCGGCGCGGGCGCGCGGGCCGCGAGCGCGGATTCCCAGACGCGCGTTGCGGCACGGGCGTCGAGCCGATCCCCGCAGCGCCGGATGCAGGCGCGCGTCTCGCCGTCGTAGACGGCGAGATCTCCGCCGCGAAAGAAGTTGTCAGGGCCGGGAGCAGGCCCTTCGCTCGCATCGATCGCCGCGAGCGCGTTCAGGAACGCGGCGAGATCGCGCGCGAAGCGCGTGCGGTCGGCGACTGCGGCGACGGTGGCGCTGTCGCCCGCGAGCCACGGGTTGATGCTGAAGCGCCACGGATAGCCGGGGCCCGGCGCGCCCAGCGCCACCGGCACAGGAATCGGGAGCGGGAGGCGAGCGGCGAGCCGCGGGAGCCAGGCCGCCTCGCGCTCGATCTGGGCCGCGTAGCGCTCGGCGCTCGGCAGGCGAACGGACAGCGCATCGCCGAGGCGGAAGGTGCGGTTGTCGTGCCCCTGGACCGCGACCGCGCGAACCGGGAGATCGGCCCACTGCGGGAACTGTGCGCGGACGAGCCGCGCGGCGAGGGACGCGTCGATCGCGACGTCGGCGCGCGCGCCGCCGCGCGTCACGCGTCCGGGTCGTCTTCGCTGAGCGAGGTCGAGCGCACCGGATGCGGCGCGTACTCCGGCCCGGTCGCCCAGCCCGGAATCGATGCCGCCGTGTTCAGCCACGAGCTCGCGAGATCATCGTCGACCACGATCGAGCCGGCATCGCGGTCGCCCGTAATGCCTTCCCACAGCTCGGCGCCGCCCGCCTCCCACCAGGTGCGGTCGGTGTGCTCGAAGTCGATGCCGAGCTTGGTCATCGCGCGTCGGCGCGCGTGAGCGGCGCCACGACCTCCGCCGCGAACTTCTCGACCAGCGCGAAATCGCGGCCCTGGATCACGATGTAGTTGAAGCCGAGCTCCTCGCGGCGGCGCAGCAGCGTGTCCTGGATCTCGCGCACCGAGCCGACCAGGTAGAGCGGGCAGGCCGCGACGTCCTCGGGGCTCATGCCGGATTGCTTGCCGAGGAACTCGCGCGTCGGCTTGGCGTCGTCCGTAATCACCGTGCCGAACACGAGCGCGTTCAGCTCGAGCGCAGCGAAGTCGCGCCCCGCGGCCGCGGCGGCTTCCTGCACCCAGCGGATCTTTTCGCGCGTGCGCTCCAGCATGCCGTCGCGCGCCGCGTTCGCGGTGATCTTGCCCTCGGCCACCTTCGGGTTGATGCCGACGATGTCCGCGTGCCGGCCGGCGACGCCGAGCACCTTCTTGCCGCCGCCGCCGATCAGGATTCTCGGCGTCGAGCTCAGCTCGACCGCGCGCTGCGCGCCGGTCACGCGATAGTGCGCGCCCGCGAACGTCGTGCGCTCGTTCGACCAGATGCCCTTGATGACGTGGAGCGCCTCTTCCAGCCGGTCGACGCGAACGCCCGCGGCGTCGTAGCGCAGGCCGGCCTCCGCGTAGTCCGCCTCGGTCCAGCCGGCGCCGATGCCGAATTCGACGCGACCGCCCGAGAGCGCGTGCGCAGTCGCCGCCGCGCGGGCGAGCACGACGGGGTGCCGGTAGTCGATGCCGTACACGAGCGTTCCCGTCTTGATGCGCGTCGTCGCCGCGGCGACCGCCGTGAGCGCGACGATCGGATCCCACTCGGGGAAGAAGAAGTGGTCGGGCCACAGGATCGAGTCGTAGCCCCAGCGCTCGATCTGCCGAACGCGCTCTGCCCAATCATTGGCCGGAAGGCTGGAGAGCTGCACACCGAAGCGGAACGGTTTCGAAGGGGCCATCGAGTTCTCCTGTGAGCGGGCGAGCGCGGGCGCACAAGTTACGGGAAGAGGAAGCCCGCTGCGCGGTCGAGGCACCAGAAGACGCCGAGCGCTCCGATCGCGGTCGTGGCCGCCTCGTGGGCGACTGCGGCGCGGCGCGGCGCCCAGCGCGCGGCGCCGAGTCGCATCGCTGCGAATGCCAGCGCGAGCAGGAATCCCACCCACGCGAGCTGGCCGAGCTCGATGCCGAGGTTGAACGAGAGCAGCGCTAGCGGAATGGCGTGCTGCGGGAGGCCGAGCCCGACGAGGGCGCTGGCGAAGCCGAGGCCGTGCAGCAGCCCGAACGCGAAGGGCAAGAGCGCGGGGCGCCGCGCGAGAACCGGCGCGTGCGGGGTTACCTGCTCGGCGTGCGCGAGCGGCGCGCCGTGGGCGCGCGCGAGGCTCACGGCGAGCGCGACGATGGTGCCGGCGATCGCGACCTCCACGGCAGCCGCAGGAACGCGCACGAGGCCCAGCGCCGCGAGCGCGAGCGTCATGCTGTGTCCCGCGGTGAACGCGGTGATCGCGACCAGCAGCCGGCGCGAAGCGCCGAGGAGCAGCGTCAGGCCGGCGACGAACAGGAGGTGATCGAGGCCGCCGAACAGATGCGCGATCCCGAGCTCCGCGTAGCTCGCGAGCACGGCGCTGCGGCTCTCGCGCGCGGGCACGACGAACGCGGGCGCGCTCGCGCTGAGGATCGCGCGCACTTCGCGTCCGTCCGCGAGCGCGACCCGGAGCAGCACGTCCGTGCCGCTTTGCGCGAGGCCGTCGACCGCGACGCGCGCGCCCGCGAGTGAGCGCGCGCAGGCGATGCGCCACTCGCGCACGACCGCGTCGCCGTCGAGACGCTGCGCGGGCGCGCTGGCGTCGGGGCACGGCAGCATCGGCAGCGGATGCGAGCCGCGCGGCACACTCGCGGGCTGCTTCCAGAGCACCGCGACCTCGCCGCCGCCGAGCTCGCGGAGCGCGAGGTAGGCGGGCGCGAGATTGTGCGCCGAGGCCGCCTGCGCGAGCAAGAATCCGAAGAACAGGCTGGCGACTGCGCAGCGCGTCCTCATGGCCGTCACCGCCCCGCCGCGGCGAAGCCGTAGCGCGCCCGCAGCTGCGCGAGCGCAACGAGCACCGCCGCGCGGTCTCGCTCCGCGAGCAGCCCCTCGCGCAGCTCGCTGCGCACGACCGCCAGCGGCGTCGCGCGCGGCGCGCGCCGCTCGTGCACGAACACGCGGTGGAAGCCGTAGCTCGACGCGACGGGGCCGCTCCACGCGCCTGGCTCCAGCGCGAACACCGCATCCGCGAACGCAGCGCCGAGCTGCCGCGCCAGCTCGGCGTGGCTGAGCGCCGGGAGCTGCGCGCCGAACGGCAGCGGCTCGCCGAGCGCGAGCGCGGCGGCGGGATCCGCCGGGAGCCGCGCCGTCACCGCCTCGGCGCGCGCGCGCGTCGCGAAGTAGAGCTGCGTCGCCCGCACGCGTGCAGGCTCGGTGAAGCGATCGCGGTGTGCCGCGAGATACGCGGCGAGCTCGGAGTCGGTCGGCTCCGCGCCGCGCGCCTCCTCCGCGAGCGCGAGCCGCATCTTCTGGACGAGCCGCCGCTGCACGACGACGTCACTCTCGTGCATGCCGAGCGCGAGCGCCTCGCGCACGAGCTCCTGCTCGTCGCGCCCGCGCGCACCCTCGGCGAACGCGAGGTTCATCGCCAGCCGCCTGCGCACGACCGTGTCGCTCTCGTGCAGGCCGCGGGCGATCGCCTCCCGCAATAACAGCTCGTCGTCGCTCAGTGCGGCGCCGGGAGGGAAAGGCGCGCCCGCCGAGCGCTCGCCCAGCGAGCGCTCGAGCGCGAACAGCGCGATCCCGAGCGCCACGAAGCGGAGCAGCGGCCGCCTCACTCGGGGCTCACCCAGATCGGCGAGGTCCACGCGCGCTCCTGCACGACGGGCTCGTGCTCGGGCGCGCAGCAGCCCTCGAGCCCCTCGCTGATCGTCTCCGGCCTCGCGCAGTCGACGCGCCGCGCGACGCACACGCGCTGGCTCCAGCGGCAGGTCGGATTCTCGAGCACGCGCGCGTAGTAGAAGGCGCGCTCGTTCGCCGCGAAGTCCGGGTCTTGCCATTCCGCGCACAGCCGCGCGTGGCCGCGGCCGCGCAGCTCGCAGCTGCGCGTATCGACGCTCGCGCCGGTCGCTCCGCCGGCGATGTCGAGCACGCGCTCGTGCGTCGCGCCCTCGGCGTCGAGCCATCCCTTCACGAGCTGGACGCGCTCGAGGTCGATGCCCGGCTCCACGCGCGTGCCGGCGTCCTTGGCGGCGAGCACCACGAAGCGCGGCGCAGCGCTCTGCGCGCTCGCGCGCAGCTCGCCGCCCATCGGTACGCCGTGTGCGTAGCCCTTCGCGACCAGCGCCGGGTCGCTGCACAAGTTCTGCGGCAGCTCGAAGCCGCCGAAGAACCGCACGAGCGGCCGCGTGCCGCTCGTGCCGTAGGCCTCGCGGCGCTGCATCGCGGCGAACAGTGCGTCGCGGGTGTTCTGCTCGGCCCAGAGCACGGCGAGGCCGCCAGGATTGAACTCGGGCGCGTCGGGTAAGCCGGGCGGCAGCTCGCTCGCGTCGGCCGCGCCCGCGCCGCCGTGGCCGGGGAAGCCGCGCTCGCTCGTGAGCCCTGGCGTGCCGAGGTGCGTGTCGGTGCTCGCGAGGATTCCGTAGCGGAAGGGATTCGCGCCGAATTTCGCGTCGTAGGCGAGCCCGCGCTTCAGCGCCTCGCGCACGAACTGCACGCGCTTCGGCGGCTCGCCGCGGAACGACATGTAGCGCCCGCCGAAGTTGTCGTAGGGCAGCTTCTCGAAGCCGCAGGCTTCGTCGGTGGTATCTCCCCCTAACAGGCACTCCGAGTCGCCCTTGTGCTGCATCACCTCGACCAGCGGCTCCCAGCGCGCGCGAATCCTCGCCTCTTGCGCGTCGATCTCCGCGCCGAGCTCGCGCGCGGACATGAACATCAGGCCGCCGTCGAGGTTCGAGTTGTGCGGGATCGTGAGCACCTCGCAGCCGGGCGTGCCTCGCACGCAATCGCGCTCGAGCAGCTCCCACAGCCGCGCCGCGTTCGGGCCGGTCTCCATCGTGCTGACGGGGAGACTCGGCACGTGCGCGTTGCGGAAGATCACGTTGCGGTGGAGGTTCTTGCCGTTGTCGACTCCGCTCGTCCACTCGTAGCCGACGAAGCTGGTGAAGCGGCAAGCCGCGCTGCGGTCGTAGGCCTCCTCCGCCGCGGCCTGGGTGTCGCGCCAGACGGACTGCGCCGCTTCGAGACAGCCGGCGCCGTTCACGCCGCAGAAGTCGAAGCGCTCGCCGCCGGAGGAGTACGCCGCGTTCATCACGAAGAACGCCGCGCGCGGCCAGCCGCGGTAGAGCATGCACACGAGCGAATCGTGCCCAGGCGCGCCCGGCGTCTTGCAGATGTGCACCTCGCCGATCTGCTCCGCGTGGTCGGTGACCGCCGCGAAGTCGAGCGGGCGCCCCGGCCGAACGCTGCGCAGCGAGGTTCCGTCGTCGCGCCACGGCTGGATCGCGATCGCCTCGCCGCGCGCGAAGCGGTAGGCGTCGCGCGGCGTGGTGCGCGTGCCCTGCGTGCTCGCGTCCTGCGAGTACGCCGTGTGCACGTGCAGGTCGCCGAAGAACGCGCTGCGCTGCGGGTCGCTCGCGGCACAGGCCTCGCGCTGCTCGCTGAGCGCGGCGGCGCGCGCCGACGGGGGCGGCGGATCGGCCGCATGGGCTTTGCCGACACTGAGCAGCGTCACCAGCGCGGCGCACGCCGCGAACGAGCGAGCCGTCATGGAATTCTCGTCTCCTGCGAGCCGCGGCGTCCGGCACCCGGCGGCGCGCGATGATAGGCTGCTCGTTCCCGGCGAGAGGGACGAAAGTGGCGGCGAAGCTCAACCGCATCAGTGCGCGCATCACCGAGGAGAAATCCCAGGGCGCGTCGCAGGCGATGCTCTACGGCGTCGGCCTCAGCGAGGCCGATCTGCACAAGCCGCAAGTCGGCATCGCGGCGATGTGGTACGACGGCAACCCCTGCAACGTGCACCTCGGGCTGCTCGCGGACGCGGTGCGCGAGGGCGTCGCCGCGGCGGACATGATCGGGCTGCGCTTCTTCACGGCCGGCGTGTCGGATGCGATCTCGATGGGCACGCACGGCATGAGCTTCTCGCTCCAGTCGCGCGACCTGATCGCGGATTCGATCGAGACCGTAATGAGTGCCCAGTGGTACGACGCGAACGTCTCGATCCCCGGCTGCGACAAGAACATGCCCGGCTGCCTGATCGCGATGGGTCGGCTGAATCGCCCCGCGCTGATGGTCTATGGCGGCACGATCAAACCGGGCGTGAGCCGTGCGGGCGCGCCGATCGACATCGTCTCCGCGTTCCAGTCGTACGGCGAGTTCATCGCGCGGCGCATCGACGAGGAGCAGCGCAGCGACATCGTGCGCCACGCCTGTCCAGGCGCCGGCGCGTGCGGCGGGATGTACACCGCGAACACGATGGCGTCGGCGATCGAGGCGCTCGGCATGTCGCTGCCTTACAGCGCCTCTGCGCCCGCGGCGTCGCCGGAGAAGCTGAGCGAGTGCCGGCGCGCGGGCGCCGCGATCCGCCGCTTGCTCGAGCTCGATCTGAAGCCGCGCGACATCATGACGCGCGCGGCGTTCGAGAACGCGATGGTCACGGCGATCGCGCTCGGCGGCAGCACCAACCTCGTGCTGCACCTGATCGCGATGGCGCGCTCGGTCGGCGTATCGCTCACGCTCGACGATTTTCAGCGCGCGAGCGACAAGACGCCGCTGCTGGCCGACTTCAAGCCCAGCGGGAAGTACGTGATGGAGGATCTGCACAATGTGGGCGGCACGCCCGCGGTGATGAAGTTCCTGCTCGAGGCCGGGCTGCTCGACGGGAGCTGCATGACGGTCACGGGCCGCTCGCTCGACGAGAACCTCCGCGATCTGCCCGGGCTCGCCGCCGGCCAGCAGATCGTCCGGCGGATGAGCGACCCGATCAAGGAGACCGGGCACATCCAGATCCTGCGCGGCTCGCTCGCGCCGGAAGGCAGCGTCGCGAAGATCACGGGCAAGGAAGGCCTGCAGTTCTCGGGCCCCGCGCGCGTGTTCGATAGCGAGGAAGACATGGTCGCCGCGGCGACGCAGGGCAGCATCCGCGCCGGCTCGGTGATCGTGATCCGCTACGAGGGCCCGAAGGGCGGTCCGGGCATGCCGGAGATGCTCACGCCCACCTCGATCCTGATGGGCGCGGGTCTGGGGGACAAGGTCGCCCTAATCACTGACGGCCGCTTCAGCGGCGGCTCCCACGGCTTCATCATCGGGCACGTCTGCCCCGAGGCTCAGGAGGGCGGCCCGATCGCGCTCGTGCGCGACGGCGATCGCATCGAGCTCGACGTGAAGAAGCACCTGATCGAGCTCGCCGTCCCGCGCGACGAGCTCCAGCGCCGCCGCGCCGCCTGGACGGCGCCGCCGCTCAAGGCCACGCGCGGCACGCTCGCGAAGTACATCCGCACGGTGAAGAGCGCGAGCGAGGGCTGTGTCACGGACGAGTGAGCGGACCGGCTCCGCTCCCCGGGCGGCCGCGTTCGGCGCCGTCCCCATCCTCTGTAGATCCGGCCGCCAGCGATCAAGCGCCACCCGCTCGCGGCCGAAACGGCGATAGCTCCCGAGAGGTGGCCGTTGCCCGATTCGTCCCGAAAGGACCCCCGGCCGTGGGGGTTTCCGCGCCCGCGGCTGACGCTCGCGCGCCGCCTCACCGCGACCTTCGCCGCGATGGCGCTGCTCTCCACGGCGCTCGCGGTGTTCGTGCAGGACCGCACGCTCTCGCGCGATCTGCGCAGGGCCGCCGAGGCGCGGCTCGAGCGCGCGGCGCGCGCCACGGAGCTGCTGGTCGCGAGCCACCTGCGCTCGCTCGAAGAGCGCTATCGCGCCGTCTCCGGCACGCCGCAGCTGCGCGCGACGCTCGAGCTCGCCGACGCGCCGACGCTCACGTTCTTCGCGCAGCAGCTGCGCGAGCAGCAGGGCGCCGAGCTGATCGCGTTCCGGCACGCGGCCGGTGCGCGGGGCGTGCAGAGCGGCGACGCGCGACTCGCAGCAGTGGCCCTCGCGCAGCCCGCGCCGGCGCTGTTCGCGGAGGGCGGCGCGCTGTACGCGGTGACGGCGGTGCCGCTGCTCAGCGCGGAGCGATCGGTCGGCGATCTGGTCGCCGTCGAACGCGTCGGCCCCGCGCTGCTCGCGCGCTGGTCGGAGCTGTGCGGCGCGAGCGTGGTGTTGGGGCGCCAGCGCGGCTCGAGCGAGGAGCTCGCGCGCGCCGTCGGTGCTGGCGAGCTCTCGGTGGTCGCCAATCTCGCGGCGGAGCGCGCGGCGCTCGCCGCGGCGCGCGCCAAGCTCGCGCTCGCGGGCGCGGTCGCGCTGGCGATCACGCTGGTCGGCTGCGCCGCCCTCGCGCGCAGCCTGGTGCAGCCGATTCGGCGCATTCAGGGTGCGGTCGACGGCGTGCGCGCGGGCAATCTCGGCGTGCGGCTCGGCAGCGAACGCGGCGACGAGATCGGCGACGTGGCGCGGGGCATCGACCTGATGGTCGACACGATCCGCAGCTCGCACGACGAGATCAACGCGCGCGTCGCCGAGCTGAAGCGCAGCCGCGAGCACCTCGCGACCGCGCAGCAGCTCGCGCGCGTCGGCAGCTTCGAGTTCGACGCGCTGAAGGATCAGATCGTGGGCACCAGCGAGTTCTGGTCGGTGCTCGGCTTCCGCGATCCGATCCAAGGCGCGACGCAGCAGCAGATGTTCGAGCGCGTCCACCCCGAGGATCGCGCGAGCGCGGAGGAGGCGCTGCGCGCGTGTCTCGAGGGCGGCGTCAGCGCGCACCTCGATCATCGCATTCGCCTCGACGACGGCACGGAGCGCTTCTGCCACACGCAGTTTCAGCTGGTCGAGCGCGACGGCACGGGCCGCATCGAGGGCACGATCCAGGACATCACGGATCGCCGCCGCGCGGACGAGCAGATCCGTTTTCTCGCCTACCACGACGGCCTGACCGGCCTCGGAAACCGCCGCCTGTTCGCCGAACGCATGGAGCTCGCGATCTCGCAGGCGCGCCGCCGCGGCACGCGCCTCGGGGTGCTGTTCCTCGACCTCGATCACTTCAAGCGCATCAACGACACGCTCGGCCACAGCGTGGGCGACGACTTGTTACGGGGTGTGGCCGATCGCGTGATCACGTCGGTGCGCGGCAGCGATCTGGTCGCGCGCGGCGGCGAGCAGCATCGCTTCGACGCGGCGGTCTCGCGCCTCGGCGGCGACGAGTTCATCGCGCTGCTGCCCAACGTGCAGGATCCGCACGACCTCGCCTCCGTGGCGCAGCGCATCCAGCGCTCGCTGCAGCGTCCGTTCCGGCTGCGCGGGCACGAGCTCGTGATCGGCGCCAGCATCGGCGTCGCGATCTGGCCCGAGGACGGCGAGAGCGTCGACGCGCTGCTCTCGAACGCGGACTCGGCGATGTATCACGCCAAGTCCCAGGGCCGGAACGGCTACCAGTTCTACGACCAGTCGATGAACGCGACGGCGCTGCGGCGGCTGCAGCTCGAATCGCGCCTGCGCCTCGCGCTCGAGCAGGGCGGACTCGGGCTGCGCTATCAGCCGAAGCTGGAGCTCGCCACCGGCCGCATCACCGGCCTCGAGGCGCTCGCGCGCTGGACGGATGCGGAGCTCGGCTCGGTCTCGCCCGTCGACTTCATTCCGGTGGCGGAGCAGACCGGCCTGATCGGCGCACTCGGGCGCTGGGTGCTGCACACGACATGCCTGCAGATCCTCGCCTTCGAGCGCGAGCTCGGCGCGTCGGACCTGTGCGTCTCGTTCAACATCTCCGCGAGCGAATTCCATCCGGGGATTGCCCAGGAGATTCTCGCCGGCATCGAGGCGGCCGGTGTGAACCCCGTGCGGCTGCAGGCCGAGATCACCGAGAGCCTGATCCTGCGCGACGAGGAGAGCGTGATCGCGGCGCTGATGGACCTGCGCGCGAGCGGCGTCTCGATCGCGCTAGACGATTTCGGCACCGGCTACTCGTCGCTCAGCTACCTGCGGCGGCTGCCGGTCGACACGCTCAAGATCGACCGCTCGTTCGTGGCGCCGATCGCGCGCAGCCGCGACGCGGCGGCGCTCACGCGTTCGATCGTCGGGATGGGCAAGGCACTGGGCCTGCGCGTGGTCGCGGAGGGCGTCGAGACCCAGGAGCAGCGCGCGCTGCTCGCGGACTGGGCGTGCGACGAGATCCAAGGCTTCGTGATCGCGCCCGCGCTACCGCCCGAGGAGGCGCTCGCGCTGCTGCGTGCGAATCGCGGTCGCCGCTAGGGCGTCGGCGCGCCCAGCGACACGTCGAGGCGCGCCTCTTCGCCGGCGGCCAGCGTGACCGGCAGCGAGAGCTCGGGCAGGCGCTGCGTCCACACGTGCAGCCGGTAGCGGCCCGGCGGCACGCGCTCGATGCGGTACTCGCCGGAGTCCCCCGGCACGGCGAAGAGCCGGCTGGGCGCCACGAAGATCAGGCCGTTCATGCGCTCGTGGATCGAGCAGTAGAGCCGCACGGGACCGGCGTGGTCGAAGCGCAGCGTGCGCGATTCACCCGCGCGGTAGAGACCGAGATCGAAGGCGTTGGGCTTCGAGTACGAGAAGACGTTGTGGAAGATCGTGTCGTCGTTGGGCATCTCGATGCGCTGGCCCACCGCGACCACCAAGAAATCCGGCTCGAAGCGCGCCGAGTGCTGGCGAACCTCGGCGGAGGCCTGCAGCAGCGTCGCGAGTGGCGCTTCGAGCGCCTCGAGGTAGACGACCGCGGGCGCGACGTCGGCGAGGCGCAGGCGTTCGATCGGGATCGTGAGGCGCCCTGCGATGGCGGCGTCGTCGCCGGCGAACGCCGGCGCGGGCGAGGCCGCGAGAGCCGTCGCCACCAGAGTCGCGATGGCGGGCCAGCGCGTCAGAAGCCGACTCCGATCTCGACGCCGAACACGTCGGCGTCGTGCGCGTCGTCGCGCAGGCCGGCCGGCACGCCGCGTACGAGATCGATGTCGCGGAACGAGTACTCGGCGCGCAGCGAGGTGGCGTTGCCGAGGCGCCATCCCAGTACGGCGGAGTACGCGCGGAAGCGCCGCATGTTGTATCCGAGGCGGTCGACGTAATCGATCGCGAGCAGATAGCCGCGGCCGTCGTCGTCGGTGCCGATCTCGTCCGCGCGCAGGCCGAGCCACGCGGGTGCGAGCTCGGGGGCGATCAGCCCGCCGCGCAGCACCAGTTCCGCGATCCAGTAGTGGAGCGCGCGGTCGTAGCGGTGGGCGTCGCGCGAATCGAGCGCGTAGTGCCCGCCCCCGATCCAGCCGCGCACGTTCTCGTTCGGGGTGAGCACCACGTCGGCTCCGGCGAGCCAGGCCGAATCGAAGGCTGCGAAGCTCGGCGGCTCGGGCACGCCATCGATCCAGCTCGGCAGCGAGCTCATCACGCCCACGGGAGTCGCCCACGTCTCGCCCAGCCAGAGCGCGCCGCCGCCGGATCCGATCTCGCCCTGCGTGAGTCCGGAGGCGCTCAGGTAGAGCCACTCGCGCGGCTGCGTCCAGAGCTTCAGCGTGCCCTGCGCGCCGTCGCCCGCGTCGAAGGAGAGCGGCGTCTCGCCGTTCGCGACCGACGCGACGTAGCCGAAGCGGCCGTCCTCGGAACCGCCGTACAGCATCACGCCTTCGTCCCACCACCAGGGCCCGCCGAGCGGCTGCGTGATGAATGGATTGCTGGTCGTGCCGCGGCTGTAGCGCTTGTACGCCTCGCCGACGGGAATCTGGAAGCGGCCTGGCCGGAGGTTCAGCCACGAGCTGCCCGCGATGCCCTGCAGATCGACGTACAGCTCGCCGACGTCGTTGAACAGATCGCCGCGGCGCACCAGGTTCCACTCGAAGCTGAAGCCGATGTTGCGCACGAGCGGGTGGTTGCCGATGCGCACGTCCTCGGCGAGCTCGGCGTCGAGGAAGAAGCGCGCATCGGCGACGCGCGCGCCGAAGTCGTCGGCGGTGCCGAACTCGCCGCCGTCGTACCAGCCGAAGCGCGCGCTGGCGCCGAGCGTCACGCGCGACTCGCCGGCGCGCGAGAGCTCCTCGCTCCGGGTGGTGTGAGCCTCGGCGTCGCGAGCGCGCGCCTCGGCATCCAGCGCGCGCGTCTCGAGCTCCGCGACGCGCCGCTCGAGCGCGGCGATGCGCTCGGAATCGTCGGCGCGCGCGCTGCTGGCCAGCAGCGCGAGCAGCAGAGCGGACGTCTGGCGAAGCATTAGGGCGCACCTCCCGCGCCGCGGTCGACGCCGAGCTCGAGGTCGAGCCGCGTGAGCTCGCCCGCATGCAGCGTGATCGCGTGCGCGCCGGAAGGCGGCAGGCGCGGATGCCAGGCCTGGATGCGGGCTTCGCCCGGCGCGAGGCCCCGCAGCTCGTAGCGGCCGGCGGAGTCGGCGACCGCGAAGGCGCCGGGCGACACCCAGAGCAGCGCGGGCTCGGCCGAGGCGCCGAGCGCGTGGATCTCGAGCTCGCCCGCCTGCGCGGGAGTCAGCGACGCGGATTCTCCCGGCGCGAGCTCGCGCAGAAAGCCGGCGAGCGGCGCGGAGACGACCTGCGGCGCATTCGTGGCGTTCGTGATCGCGAGCGCCGAGCCGAGCGCCAGCGCGGCGTGCGCCGGCCGCCACGCGGTGCCGCTGCCGCCGCCCGCGAGGGCGAGCGAGACCGCGGGCTGCGCCGGCGCGGCCGAGCCGGGCGCGAACACGACGGCGAACTTCGGGTGCGTGTAGTCGAAGCGCGCGGCGTCGCGAACGCGGCGATCGGCGTACGCATCGCCGCCGCCGCTCGCGCCCTGCTTGGGCACGAGCCGCACGTAGCCCCAGATCGCGGCCTGTCCGCCGGGCGGCGGCGCAGGCGCTGCGCAGCCGAGAGCGAACGCCAGGCTGGCGATCAGAACGTGGCGCATGGGACGACTCCCGATGCGCTCGGATCGACCGCCGGCGGGCCCGGCTGAAGCGGCGTCGCGCCCGGGCGTCCGCCCGCGCTCAGGTCTCCTGCAGCCCTCGCGCCATCAGGATCTTGCCGCTGCGCACCAGCTCGGTGAGCCCGAGCGGGCGCAGCAGCGCGAGGAAGGCGTCGAGCTTTTCGCTCGAGCCATAGACGCGCAGCATCAGCGAGTCGGCGCCGAAGTCGACGACCTTGGCGCCGTAGTGCTCCGCGATCTGCAGCGTCTCCGTACGCTCGCTCGGCGCGGAGCGGACCTTCACGAGCGCGATCTCGCTCTCGTAGGACGAGTCGCCGGTGTGGTCGATCGCGTGCACCACGTCCACCAGCTTCGCGAGCTGCTTGATGATCTGCTCGAGCGTCTCTGGATCCCCGGAGCAGGTAATCGTCATGCGCGAGAAGTCGCCGCTCACCGCGGGCGAGACGACCAGGCTCTCGATGTTGTAGGCGCGCCGCGCGAACACGAGCGCGACGCGCACCAGCACGCCGGGCTTGTTGTTGACGTAGACCGAGATCGTGTGGAGGTCGCGGCGCAGCGCGCGCGCCTGCGCGGGCGTGATCGTCGGGATCTCAGGTGCTGCCAACGGGCTTCTCCATGCGCTCCTTCGGCGCCTCGATGATCATGTTCGCGATCGGCGCACCGGCGGGAATCATCGGGAAGACGTTGTCTTCCTTGACGACCTCGGCCACGAGCACCACCGGACCCTTGTGCGCGCGCGCCTGCTTGATCTTCTTGTCCACGTCGCCGGGCCGCGTGATGCGCAGGCCCTTCACGCCGTAGGCCTCGGCGAGCTTCACGAAATCGGGGTTGCCCTCGAGGTCGACGCCGCTGTAACGGTTCTCGAAGAACAGCTCCTGCCACTGGCGAACCATGCCCAGGAAGTTGTTGTTGATGATCAGCACCTTCACTGGGAGCTTGTGGATGAAGGCGGTGGCGAGCTCGCACAGCGTCATCTGGAAGCCGCCGTCGCCGACCACCGTCCAGACTTCCTCGCCGGGTCGGCCGAACTGGGCGCCGATCGCGGAGGGGAAGCCGAAGCCCATCGTGCCCGCGCCGCCGCTCGTGATCCAGCGCCGGCCTTCGCGCGTGCGGCAGAACTGCGCGGCCCACATTTGGTGCTGGCCGACGTCGGTGGTGATGATCGCGCGGCCCTCGGTGATCGCATCGAGGCGATCGAGCACGTGCTGCGCCCGCAGGCCGCCCTTCTTCGCGTACTTGAGCGGGTACTTCTTGCGCCACGCGTCGCATTCGCCGAGCCACGCGCCCGTGTCGAGCGGGCCGACCCGCGGCAGCAGGTCCTCGAGCACGGCCTTGGCATCGCCGAGGATGCAGACGTCGGGCCGCAGGATCTTGTTGAACTCGGTCGGGTCGACGTCGATGTGGATCTTGGTCGCGCCGATGCAGAACTCGTCGACCTTGCCAGTGATGCGGTCGTCCCAGCGCGCCCCGATCGCCACGATCAGGTCGCAGTGCGTCACCGCCTTGTTGGCGTAGGCGGTGCCGTGCATGCCGAGCATGCCGAGGTGCAGCGGATGCGTCTCGTCGGCGGCGCCCTTGCCGAGCAGCGTGTTCACGATCGGCGAGCGCAGCTTCTCGGCGAGCTTCATCACCTCCTTGCCCGCGCCGCTGATCACGGCGCCGTGGCCGACGTAGAGCACCGGCCGCCGCGCGCGCATGATCAGTTGCGCGGCGCGCTCGATGTCGGCGGCGGCGCCGCGCTTCGGCACGCGGTAGCCGGGCAGGTCGAGCGCCGTAACAACTCGGTCCTCGCCCGGGCCCTGGCTCACGTCCTTGGGCACGTCGATCAGCACCGGACCCGGCCGGCCGCTGGTGGCGATGTGGAAGGCCTCGCGCACGATGCGCGGAAAGTCGTTGGCCTCGCGCACCATGTAGCTGTGCTTCACCACCGGATAGGTGATGCCGGTGACGTCGGCCTCTTGGAACGCGTCCTTGCCGAGGTTCGCGCGGATCGTCTGGCCGGAGATCACGATGATCGGTGCCGAGTCCATCTGCGCGGTGAGCAGGCCGGTCACCGTGTTCGTGGCGCCGGGGCCCGAGGTCACGAGCACGACGCCGGGCTTGCCCGTGGCGCGCGCGTAGCCGTCCGCCATGTGGGTGGCGCCCTGCTCGTGGCGGACGAGAATCAGCTTGATCTTCGAATCGACGAGCGCGTCGAAGATCGGCATCACGGCCCCGCCGGAGAGCCCGAAGATGTACTCGACACCCTCGCGCTCGAGGCAGCGGATCAATACCTCGGCGCCGGTGAGCGGTTTCGCGGGCGGGCTCGGCATGGGAGACTCCCAAAGTCGAAGGGGCTGGTCGGAGCTGACTAGAAAAGCGGTTTGATCGATCGAAATCAACCGTGGAGATCGTGAATGCCCAGTGGAATCGACGATTTCGATTCGAAAGTTGATAGCCCCGTGGGGCTTTGAGGTCCGAAGTGCAATCCATCGAGCCGCTTCTTGCCGATCTGGTCGCCTACGACTCGGTGAGCGCGAACGGCAACCGGGCACTCATGGACGCCCTCGCGGAGCGCTGCGCGGCGGCCGGCGCGCGAGTCGCGCTCCAGGGTTGGGGAGAAGGGGCTGGGGCGAAGGCGAACCTGGTCGCCGTGCTCGGGCCAGACGAGCCCAAGGGCCTGATCCTCTCGGGCCACGCCGACGTCGTGCCCTTCGCAGATCAGCCCGGCTGGACGCGCGACCCGCTGCGACTCGCCGCCGACGGCGACCGGCTCTTTGCGCGCGGCACATCCGACATGAAGGGATTCCTGGCGCAGTGTCTCGCCGCGCTTCCGGGCATCGACGCGGCCAGGCTCGCGCGCCCGCTCGTGCTGCTCTTCACCGCCGACGAGGAGATCGGCTGCCTCGGTGCGGAGCGCCTCGCCGCCGCGCTGCCCGAGTTGTTGGGCGCGACGCCGATGCCGAGGCTCGCCTGGATCGGCGAGCCGACCTCGGGGCGCGTGTTCCACGCCCACAAGGGCATCGTCGACTTCACGATCCGCGTGAGCGGCCGCGGCGGGCACTCGAGCATTCCCGAAGCCGGCGCGAACGCGATCGCGGGCGCGGCGGAGGTGGCGGCGCGGCTCGGGCGCCTGCAGGCCGAGCGCCGCGCGCGCCCGAGTGCGCGCTTTGCGGAGCTCTTCCCCGAGGCGCCCTACACGACGTTCAACCTCGGCACGATTCGCGGCGGCAGCGCGACGAACATGATCGCCGAGACGTGCACGCTGAACGTGAGCTACCGGCCGCTGCCGGACGAGGATCCGCTCGCGCTCTGGCATGAGGCCCGGGCGCGGCTGCAAGGGGAACCGCTGCGCGATCCCGGCAGCGAGCGAGCGCTCACGGTCGAAGTGCTTCCGGCCCTCGCCGCGCCCGGGCTGCTGGCGCCGCGCGGCACGCCGCTCGAGGCCGAGCTGCTCGCGGAGTTCGGGGGCCATGCCGTGGGCGGCGCGCCGTACTGCACGGACGCGGGCCGCTTCGCCGTCGCGGGCATCGACTCGCTGATCTGCGGCCCCGGGGATCTCGCCGAGGCGCACCAGCCGAACGAGAGCATCTCGCGCAAAGCGCTCGCGCATGGCATCGAGCCGATCGTCGCGATCGTGTCGCGGCTGTGCGGGCGCGGCGGAGAAGCGCGCCGGGCCTGAGATGCGTCAGGGCTCGCTCGCGAAGAAGGCGCGCGCGGCTCGCGCCGGGTCGCCGGCCAGCTCGCTGGGCTCTCGTCCGTTCAGCCATGCCTCCGGCAGCAAGCCCACGTACGGGTCGCGTAGGAAGCGCGCGCCGTAGAGCGCGATCACGCCGCGGTCTCCGTCTTGGCGCAGCAGGCGGCCGGCGGATTGGATCACGCGCGTCATGCCGGGAAGCGCGTAGGCGAGCGCGAAGCCGTCGCCGAGGCTCTCCTCGTAGTACTCGCGCTCGAGCTCGCGGCGCGCGTCGCGAGCGGGCAGGCATGGCC
>DATBRS010000098.1:0-9853 GCA_036560185.1 Myxococcota bacterium | reverse complement strand
AGCGGTTGTCCTGATCGGTGGTGGCGACCGAGGCGCCGGAGAGGCGCATCTCGCCGGCGGGGCCGATCGAGATGAACGAGGTCGTCTTCGGGTACTTGGTGTGGAGCTGCTCACAGAGCGAGTAGTTGAGCAGGCCCTTGTACTCGTCGGCGGGGACGAGCTTCGCGCCATCCGCGGTCACGTCGAGCGCCCAGCGCTTGCTCGCGTCCTTCGGCTTGCCCTTCACCACGATCGCGCGGTACCCGAGCTTCATCAGATGCTGGCCCGGCTGGCCGCCGGTGTTCGCCTCCTTGATGCCGCCGGTGAGCGGGCTCTTGCCGCCGACCGAGAGCCGGCCCGAGGTGGGCGCCGCGGTGCCCGAGAGCACGCCGGGCGCGAGCACGAGCGCGTTGTCGGGTCCAAGCGGATCGCACCTCGGATCGCACTCGTCGAGCAGAATCTTGGCGGAGAGCCCGCGGCCGCCGAGCAACTGCCACTTCTCCGGGAAGGGCTTCAGCTCGACGGTCTGGGTCGTCATGTCGACGTAAATCATTCGATCGGCCATCTGGCATCTCCTAGGCAACGAGTTGAGAGCGAGTGCTGCGCGCGAAGGCGGGCGGCGTCAGCCGCCTGCGATCGCGGCGATAATCTCGAGGTCGTCCGTCGCGGCGAGCGGCGTGCGAAGCGGATCCCGCTGCACCTGCTCGCCGTTCTTGAAGAGCTTCACGAAGCGGTGGACGTTGCCGTCGTCGTCCACGACTTGCGCGAGAAAGCCCGGATGCTTGCGCTCGACCGCGTCGAGGCACGCCCCGACCGTCGCGCCGTCCACGTCGACCGAGGCGTGACCCTGAGTGGGCCCGCGATAGGGCGGCGGAATTCGAACAAATGGCATGCGAGCTCCGATCGCCGGCCTGTGGAACACGCAGCGTATGTTGGAGACCGGGCCCGCGGCAAGGCTTGGCTGCTAGCGAATCGCTGCCAAGAAGGACGCGTGTGCGACGGGTGCGTCGACGAGCTCGCGCTTGGCCCTGGCGAAGGCGCTCGGGACGATGCAACGGCCCGATGGCCGGCTCCGTCAGTACCGTCCTCGGGGCCGACTCTGACCGGCACCATGGGGGTGACATGCTGGTTCGCGTCGATCACTTCCCGACCGTGGCGGCCGGCGCGCAGCGGACGCTGAAGCTGAAGACCAAGCTCGCCGCTGCGCGCGGGAAATTCCTGATCACCGTCGCGGTGAGCGACGGCCCTTCAGGCCGCTGCGCCGAGGACGATGAAGGCGGCGCGAGTACAACTCCGTCTGGCCGCACTCGAGCCTCGGCAACCTCACCCCGGCGGAGTTCGCCGAGCGGTGTTCAACAACGCAGCAACCAGAGGCCGTCTCCCAGGGAATCTAGGCCCGAGGATCTCAGGCAGGTCAACCCCCTCTCGAGCAGGTCGGGCCCTAATGGCCCCGACAGACAAAAACGCCCGAGAAGTCGAAGACTTCCCGGGCGATGATCTGGAGCGCGAGACCGGGTTCGAACCGGCGACATCCACGTTGGCAACGTGGTGCTCTACCAACTGAGCTACTCGCGCGAGGCGAGGCACGATAGGCGACGGCCCCGGAGGCGTCTAGAGCGCTGCGCCTCGCGGCGCGCTGCGGCTCAGAGCTTGCGCACGCGCTCGCGGCCTTCCTTCACGTTGCGCGTCGCGTTGCGCGTGTCGTAGACGCGATGCGAGAGCCGCACCACGCGGTCGTAGTCGATGCTGCTGTGGTCGGTGAGGATCACGACGATGTCGGCGCCGGCGAGCTGCTCGTCGGTGAGGTCGACGCTCTTCAGGCTGTGCGTGTCGACGCGCATCTCGGAGACGTGCGGGTCGTGGTATCGCACGTCGCCGCCGCGCTCGAGCAGCAGCTTCGCGATGTCGAGCGCCGGCGATTCGCGCACGTCGGAGACGTCGGCCTTGTAGGCGACGCCGAGCAGCAGCAGCTTCGCGCCGTTCACCGCGAGCCGCTCCTCGTTGAGCAGCGACGTGATCTTCTCGGTCACGAACTCCGGCATGTGGCCGTTCACGTCGGTCGCGAGCTCGATGAAGCGCGCGGTGAAGTTCAGCGCCTTCATCTTCCACGACAGATAGGTCGGGTCGACGGGGATGCAGTGGCCGCCGAGCCCCGGGCCGGGCGTGAACTTCATGAAGCCGTACGGCTTCGTCGCGGCGGCGTCGATCACTTCCCACACGTCGAGGCCGAGCCGGTCGCACATCAGCGCGACTTCGTTGACGAGCCCGATGTTGATCGCGCGGAAGGTGTTCTCGAGCAGCTTCACCATCTCGGCGGCCTGGGTCGACGAGACGGCGACGACGGTGTCGAAGACCGTCGCGAACACTTGCCGCGCCAGGTCGCCCGCCAGCGGAGTCTCGCCGCCGACGACCTTCGGCACTTCGCGCACCTTGAACTTCTTGTTGGCGGGGTCGATGCGCTCCGGCGCGAACGCGACGCCGAAGTCGACGCCGCACTTCAGCCCCGAGCTCTCGAGGTGCGGGACGTAGAGCTCCTTCGTCGTGCCCGGGTAGGTCGTGCTGCCGAGGATCACGAGCTGCCCGCTGCGCAGGCGGCGGCCGATCTCCTCGACCGCGCGCAGCATGAACGAGACGTCGGGGTCCTTGGTCTTGGTGAGCGGCGTCGGCACGCACACGTTGATCACGTCCATCGCGGCGAGCGCGCGGAACTCGCTGGTCGGCGTGAAGCGGCCGGCCTTCACCACTTCGGCCAGATCGGCGGCGGCGACGTCCTCGATGTAGGAGCCGCCGCTTGCCAGCACGCGGATCTTCTCGGCGTCGAGGTCGAAGCCGGTCACGCGGAAGCCGGCCTTCGCGAACTCGAGCGCGAGCGGCAGGCCCACGTAGCCGAGGCCGATCACCCCGATGCAGGCCTCGCGGCTCTCGATCTTGCCTTGCAGCTGTTCCAGCCGGCTCATCCGCTTCCCTTTCAGGCCAGGCTCATTTCGGCAGAGCGCGCCCGCGGCCAAAGAACGCCGCGAAGTACCCCCAGCCCGACCACAGCGTGAGGACCACCGCGAGGCCAAGAAGTAACTGGCCGATTTCGTAATTCGGCATTCCCAGTGTTCCCTGGGGGAACAGCAGGAAGCCGATCGCGAAGTTCTGGCTGAGCGTCTTCAGCTTGCCGGGCCACTCTGCCGCGATCACCGTGCCGAACTCGGAGACGAAGCCGCGCAGGCCGGTCACGGCGAGCTCGCGGCCGATGATCACCGCCACCGCGACCGCGCCCCAACGCTCCGGCACGCGGTGCATCGCGAGCAGCACGATCAGCGCGGTCGCCGCGGTGAGCTTGTCGGCGAGCGGATCGAGGTGCTTGCCGATGCTCGTGATCAGGCCGCTGCGGCGCGCGAGGTATCCGTCGGCGAAGTCGCCCAGCGCCGACAGGATGAAGAGCCAGCCGACGAGCAGCGAGTGCTCCGGGAACCACGGGAAGGCCGCGAGCACCGGCAGCACGGCGAGCCGCCCGATCGTGATCGTGTTGGGCAGGTTCCAGAGCTGCTCGCGCGGGTGCGAAGCGATCACGCGGCTCCTCGGCTCGCGAGCGGCGCGAGCCCGAGGGCGCGCTTCAGCGAGCGGCAAATTGCGGGTGGTAGACGCGATAGTAAGTCAGCACGCGGCGAACGTACTTCTGCGTCTCCTGGTAGGGCGGGATTCCGCCGAACTTGGTGACCGCCTCCGGCCCGGCGTTGTACGCGGCGAGCGCCATCGTCCAGTTGCCGAAGCGCTCGCGCAGCGTGCGCAGGTAGCGCGTGCCGGCCTCGACGTTCTGCTCCGCGGTGAACGGCTCCGCCACGCCGAGCGAGCGCGCGGTACCGGGCATCAGCTGCATGAGGCCCATCGCGCCCTTGTGCGAGACGGCGCGCGGGTTGAAGGCGCTCTCGGCGTGGATGACCGCCTTCACGAGCGCCGGCGGCACGCCCACCTCGAGGCCGACGCGGCGAACCAGCGGATCGTAGGCGCGCGCCCGCTTGTGAGGCGGCACGAAGCCTCCGCCCGGCTCGAAGCTGAGGCGCGGAATCGCCGAGAGCCGCGTGTAGCGCGCATCCCACTGCACGTTCGTGAAGTGCACGACGCCGCGCGCGTCCTCGTAGCGATAGAGGCCGCCGCCAGCGAGCGCCGCGGCGGGAATCAGACCGAGCACGAGCGCGAGGAGGGCCGCGCGGCGCCTTGCGCCGCTGACTCCAGCTCGCCTCGCGGGATATGCTGCGACCATCTCGTCGGGACTTATCGGCGCGAATGGGCGCCGGCCTGAGCGGGGCATGCAGTTCGGCCCCGCTCGGGGGCTGCGTTCAGCAGGCGGCAACTTGGCGAGCGACGACGACGTCCATCAATGCGATTTCCTGGTTCTGGGCAGCGGCATCGCGGGCCTGTTCTTCGCGCTGAAGGCCGCTGAGCACGGCCGTGTGGCGATCGTCACAAAAAAGCACGCCGCCGAGTCGGCGACGAACTACGCCCAGGGCGGGATCGCGGCGGTCGTAGGAGCGGACGACAGCACCGAGGCCCACGTCCGCGACACGCTCGAGGCCGGCGCCGGCCTGTGCCGCGAGAACGTCGTGCGCTTCGTGGTCGAGCGCGGCGGCGCCACGATCGACGCGCTTCTCAAGCTCGGCGTGGAGTTCGACCGCGACACCGGCGGCGAGTTCGCCGTGGGGCGCGAAGGGGGCCACACGCGCCGGCGGGTGCTGCACCACCGCGACGCCACTGGCCGCGAGATCGAGCGCGCCCTGCTCGCCCGCGCGCGCGGGCACCCGAACATCGCGCTCTACGAGAACCACTGCGCGGTCGACCTGCTGACCACGCAGCGCGCGGGCCTCGCGGCGCCGAACCGCGCGCTCGGGGCCTACGTGCTCGACGCGGAGCGCGGCGTGGTCGAGCGCTTCCTCGCGCGCGTCACGTTCCTCGCGACCGGCGGCGCGGGCAAGGTCTACCTGTACACGAGCACCCCCGACATCGCGTCGGGCGACGGCATGGCGATGGCCTATCGCGCGGGCGCCACGCTCGCGAACATGGAGTTCTTCCAGTTCCACCCGACCTGTCTGTTCCATCCGCAGGCGAAGTCGTTCCTGATCACCGAGGCCGTGCGCG
Source organism: Myxococcota bacterium (assembly GCA_036560185.1). GTDB lineage: Bacteria > Myxococcota_A > UBA9160 > UBA9160 > UBA6930 > VGRF01. The sequence continues at coordinate 4,750 of DATBRS010000098.1, read as the reverse complement.
GCGAAGGCGGCGTGCTGCGAACCCTCAGCGGCGACGCGTTCATGGCTGCCTACCACGAGATGAAGGATCTCGCGCCGCGCGACATCGTGGCGCGCGCGATCGACTCGGAGCTGAAGCGCTCGGGCGACGACTACGTGGTGCTCGACGTCTCGCATCGCCCCGCCGCCTTCGTGCGCGAGCGCTTCCCGAACATCTACGAGCGCTGCCTCGCCTTCGGCGTCGACATCACGCGCCAGCCGATTCCGGTGGTGCCCGCCGCTCATTATTGCTGCGGCGGCGTCGTGACCGACCTGAAGGGCGAGAGCGACATCCAGAACCTGTTCGCCGCCGGCGAGGTCACCTGCACCGGGCTCCACGGCGCGAATCGCCTGGCCTCGAATTCGCTGCTCGAGGGCGTGGTGTTCGCCGAGGCCGCGGCGAACGAAGCCATCGCGCGCCTGCAAGATCTCCCGCCGACGCCGCTCGTCGATCCGTGGAGCGAGGGCGACGCCACCCCGAGCTCCGAGGCGGTGGTCATCACGCAGAACTGGGACGAGATCCGCCGCTTCATGTGGAACTACGTCGGCATCGTGCGCAGCGACAAGCGGCTCGAGCGCGCGCAGCGCCGGATCGCGCTGCTGCGCGAGGAGATCAACGAGTACTACTGGGACGCGAAGCTCACGCCGCCGCTGATCGAGCTGCGCAACCTCGCGGTCGTGGCCGAGCTCGTGATCGAGTGCGCGGTGCGCCGGCACGAGAGCCGCGGCCTGCACTACACGCTCGACCACCCGCTGCGCGACGACGCGCGGCACGGGCGCGACACGCTGATCCGGCGGCTGACGGGCTGAGCCGCCGCCTCAGCTCTTCGGTCGCAGCACGCCGCGTTCGAGCAGGGCGCGGATCGCCTCCTGCACCGCGCCGTCGCTGTCCGGGATCACGTCGATCATGCGGCGCACCGTGAGGCCGGTGCCGGCGAGGTCGACCACCGCGGCCTCGACCTTGCTGAGGCCGTCCGCCGACGCGAGCGCGCCGCGGTCCACGTCGAAGCGGCGGCGCATGTCGATCGGCGCGCTGCGCGTGGCCTCGTCGACATGACGCGCGGCTTCGAGCAGCGCGTTTTGCAACGGCAGCGGCGACGGCTCGTCGGTGATGCCGTCGACCGTGCGCGCGAACGCGAAGGTTCCCGTGCTCCACTGCAGCACACGCGCGAGCGCCTTCACGCCGCGCAGCGAGCCGAGCAGCGCGTAGCGCACGGCGCCCTTCTCGAACGCGATCGTGGCTTCCTCGGCGCCGTGGATCGCGGTGAGCGTCCCGAGCGGCGACGACTGCCCGAGCATCTGGATCAGGTTGGCGATGCCGAGCTCTTCGATGCGCCCGCTGATGCCGGTGCGCGCGCGCTCCGAGCCGGCGCGCTTCACGTCGCTCACGAAGTTGCGCAGCTCGCTGGCCCGCTCCGGCGGCGGATCGAAGTGCACGCCGACCGCGGCGACGGTGCCGTCGGTCTCGATGTGGCGCGAGACCTTGCCGCGCACGGCGAGCCGTTCCCCGCTCACGGGATGCTGGAGCTCGAGCTCGACGGTCTTGCCGAGCGGCAGGTCGCTCGCGTCCGCGGAGATCAGCGCACCCGTCTCGGAGACGTCGCGGGTGTGGCCCTCGAGGTTCACGTGGGTCGCCTGCAAGCGCGCGGGAACCCGCGCGACGGTCCGGCTCGCCTTGCGCCGATCGGTGACCGCATCGAGCGGATCGGCGCTGCGCGCCGGGGCGTTCGAGCGCGACGTGCGCAGCACCGTATTGGCGGTCGGGTCGGGCGTCTCGCTGAGCGGCGGCACCCCCGCGCGCCGCTCCTTCGGGCGCGCCGTGGCGAGCGTCATGAAGGGCGCCAAGTCCGCGCGCAGCTCCGCCGCGGCCTTGCGGAACTGCACGGCCACCATCCCGGCGTCGCTGAAGACCACCTCCGCCTCGAACACGAGCGCCTCGTTGCGCCAGCGGAAGTCGAACTCGACCTCGACGTACTCGCGCGCGTCGAAGCTCTGCTCGCTCGAGATCTGGGCGCCGCCCTTCGCGATGTTCCGCTCGAACTCGGCCACCAGCTTGGCCGGCTCGGCGAACGCGAGTTTCAAGCGCCGCATTCAATGGCTCCCGCCGCCCGGAACGATTCCGGGGCCTTCGACGCCAATGCATCGGCCGGTCGACGGCGACGCTGAATCGGCCTAGGCGCGAATCAGGCGCTCGAAGAGGCGGCGCCCCGCCGCGCCCTCGCCGAGGTCGAGCTCCGGGTGCCATTGCACGGCGACGAGCGCGGGCGCGCCGGCGTATTCGACGGCCTCGATCACGCCGTCCTCCGCCCAGGCGACCGGCTCGAGGCCCTCGCCGAGGCGATCGATCGCCTGGTGATGCCACGACGGAACGCTCGGCAGACGATCCGCGTCGAGCGCGCCCGCGAGCCGCGATTCGGCAGCGAGCCGCACGCCGTGGGCGGTCGCCTCGAGCTGGCTCGCGCGGTGCGGCACGGCCTCTCCCACGACATCGGGCAGATGCCCGTGCAGAGTGCCGCCGCGCGCCACGTTGACGACCTGGAGGCCGCGGCAGATCGCGAGCGTCGGCGTGCCCCGCGCGATCGCCGCGTTCGCGAGCGCGATCTCAAAGCCGTCGCGCTCGGCGCAGGTGCCGTACACCGTGTGCCGCGCTGCGCCCGAGCACTGCGCCTCGAGATCGCCTCCGCCCGTGAGCACGAGGCCGTCGAGGCGCGCGAGCAACTCCTCGGGCGCCGCCTCGCCGGGCGAGAGCAGCACCGCGACGCCGCCGGCGGCGCGCACGCCGTCCACGTACGCCGCGGGCAGGCCGAAGCGCTCGCGGCCTTCACGCTCGCGGCGATAAGTGGTGACGCCGATCCAGCGTCGAGTCACGCGCGTCTGGCCTCGCTACTCGCCGTCGCTGGCGTCGGTCGGCTCTTCCTCGACGGCACGAAACAAGGAGAGCTGGGGAATGTCTTCGGTGCCGCCGATCGGCACCGGGTACTCATCGGAGAAGCAGGCGTCGCAGGAGCCATGCTCGAGCTTCTTGCCCAGGCCGCGCAGCCCCTCGAGCGACAGGTAACCGAGCGTGTCCGCGCCGATCGCGGCGCGAATCTCGTCGACCGACTTGCCCGCCGCGATCAGCTCCGAGCGCGTCGGCATATCGATGCCGTAGTGACAGGGCCGGATCGTCGGCGGCGCGGCGATGCGCACGTGCACCGTGGTCGCGCCGGCGGCGCGCATCATGTTCGAGATCTTGAGCATGCTGGTGCCGCGCACGATCGAGTCGTCGACGAGCACGACGCTCTTGCCCTCGAGCACGCCGCGAATCGCGTTGTGCTTCACCTTCACGCCGAAGTTCCGGATCGACTGGGCGGGCTCGATGAAGGTCCGGCCGACGAAGTGATTGCGGATGATCGCCGTCTCGTACGGGATGCCCGAGGCCTCGGAGTAGCCGAGCGCCGCGGCGCTGCCGGAGTCGAGCAGCGGCACCACGAAATCCGCCTTCGCCGGATGCTCCTGCGCGAGCAGGCGGCCGAGCGACTTGCGGAACAGGTAGACGTTGCTGCCCGGGAAGTTGGAATCCGGGCGCGCGAAGTACATGTACTCGAAGATGCAGAACGATTCGCGCGCGGCCTTGAGGAAGGGACGCAGCGAGCGCAGCCGGCCGCGGCGGATCACGACCATCTCGCCGGGATCGAGGTGGCGCACGATCGTCGCGCCGATCAGGTCGAGCGCGCAGGTCTCGCTCGCGACCACCCAGGCGCCGTCGAGCTGCCCTAACACCAGTGGCCGGAAGCCGTTCGCGTCGCGCACGGCGACGAGCGCGTCGTGGGTCAGCATCACCAGCGAGAACGCGCCCTTCACGCGCGTGAGCGCGTCGATCAGGCGATCCTCGAGCGACGCCTCGCGCGAGCGCGCGAGCAGGTGGACGATCACCTCGCTGTCCGAGGTGGTGCTGAAGATCGCGCCGCGGCCCTCGAGCTCGCGCCGCACCGCGGTCGCGTTCACCAGGTTGCCGTTGTGCGCGATCGAGACCGGCCCGCCGTCGGTGTTGGCGCAGAACGGCTGCGCGTTCTTCAGCGAGCTCTCGCCCGTCGTCGAGTAGCGCACGTGCCCGATCGCGTGCCGCCCGGGCAGCTTCGCGAGCACCTTCTCGGTGAACACGTCGGCGACGTAGCCCATGCCGCGATGCACGAACTGCTCGCCGCCTTGGCTCGAGACGATGCCGCCGCTCTCCTGGCCGCGATGCTGCAGCGCGTAGAGCGATAGGTACGCGATGTTCGCGGCCTCCGCGTGGCCGTGGATGCCGACGATCCCGCACTCGTCCTTGAAGCGCTCGCGCTCCTTGAGCGCGGCGAGCTCGGCGAGGTCCTTCGGCGCGAACATGCGATCTCCGCTGCGTGAGAGGTGGAGCTACGGGGTCGAGATCCGCCAGGAAACGCTCGTCAGATACGTGTACGCGAGCAATGAGTAGTACATGACCGGAATGCCGAGCAGGTTCGAGTCGATGCGATCGAGCACGCCGCCCGTCCCCGGCAGCAGCGTGCCCGTGTCCTTGACCTGCGCGTCGCGTTTCAACAGAGACTCGACCAGATCTCCGACGATGCCGACGCCCGCGAGCACGGGACACAGCGCCAGCGCGAAGCCCCAGCTCAGCTCCTCCGAGAGCGCGGGCAGGAACAAGTCGAAGCCGCCCTTCACCAGCATGCCCATCGCGACGCCGCCCGCGATCGCGCCGTACGCACCCTCGATCG
>DATBRS010000097.1:0-20138 GCA_036560185.1 Myxococcota bacterium | reverse complement strand
ATCGACGTCCAGCTGAAGCGCCGTCACGAGCTGATCCCCAACCTCGTCGAGACCGTGAAGGGTTACGCGAGCCACGAGCAGAAGACGCTGCAGGGCGTGACCGACGCGCGCACGCGCGCGATGCAGGGCGGCGCCGGGGCGGATCGCGCGCGCGCCGAGGGCGAGCTGTCGCGCAGCATCGGAGCGCTGTTCGCGGTGGCGGAGGCGTACCCGCAGCTGAAAGCGAACGAGAACTTCGTCGCGCTGCAGGGGCAGCTCGCGCAGCTCGAGGAGGCGATCCAGAGCGCGCGCCGGTACTACAACGCGATCGTGCGCGACCTCAACACCGCGATCGAGACGCTCCCCAGCAACCTGGTCGCGAGCGCCTTCTCCTTCTCGCGCCGCGAATACTTCGAGCTCGATTCTCCGGCCGAGCGCAGCGCGCCGAAGGTGAGCTTCGGAGCGTGAGGCGGCGACTCGCGCGCGCCGCGATCGCGTTCGGCCTCGCCGCGCTCGCGGCGCACGCTGCGTCCGCCGAGCAAGTCGCCCGCTACGACGTAGCGGTCTTCCTCTCGCGCAGCGCGGCGTTCACGGTCGAAGAGCGCATCGCCTACGACTTCGGCGCGGAGCAGCGCCACGGCATCGAGCGCTGGATCCCGGTCGCGTACGGCCGCGGCTACGCCGCCGACTACCGCATCGCGCTCGACGTCGAATCCGTCACCGACGAGCGCGGCGCGGAGCTGCGCGTCAGCGAGCGGCGCGACGGCGCAAACCGCGTGCTGCGCATCGGCGATCCCGACGTCACGGTCAGCGGCCTGCACGAGTACCGCATTCGGTACTCGGTGCGGCGCGGGATTCTCTGGCTGAAGGACCACGACGAGGTCTACTGGAACGCGACCGGCAGCGAGTGGCGCGTGCCGATCGCCGAGGCGAGCGCGCGCGTGTACCTGCCGCCGGGTGTCGAATCCGCGGGCCTGGGCGCGCTCTGCTTCACCGGCCCCCAAGGCTCCGTTGCGACGGACTGCGCGATCGAGCGGGCGAGCGGCTCGCTCGGCTTCGCGGCCTCGCGGCCGCTCGGAGTGCGCGAGGGCCTCACCTTCACCGTCGCGCTGCCGAAGGGCGCGCTGCCCGAGCCGACGCCGCTCGCGAAGTGGCTCGAGCGCGCCTCGGATTTCCTGTCGGCCTGGCTGCTCGTTCCGATCGGCGCGTTCGCGGCGATGTTCAGCCTGTGGTGGCGCGAGGGGCGCGATCCCGAATCGCCGAATGCCGCGATCGCGGTGCGCTACGAGCCTCCAGAGGGTCTCGCGCCCGCGGAGGTGGGCACCGTGCTCGACGAGCGCGTCGACGTCTCGGACGTGACGGCCACGATCGTCGACCTCGCCGTGCACGGCGTGCTGCGCATCCACGAGGAGGAATCGCGCACGCTGGTGTTCTTCACGCAGCGCGACTACACGCTCGAGAAGCTGCGCGAGCCGAGCGATCGCAAGCCCTTCGAGCAGCTGCTCGTGCAGCGCCTGTTCGTGTCGGGCGATCGCGTGCGCGTCGCCGATCTCCGCAACAAGTTCTACCGCGATCTGCCGGGCATTCGGACGGCCATCTACGCGGGGCTCTCCGGCACGGGCGGATGGTTCGCGGGCAATCCCGAGGAGGTGAAGACGCGCTGGGGCGTCGCCGGCGTGTTCGCGATCGTGGTCGCCGTCGGCGCGACCATGCTCACGGAGAGCTGGGTCGCGGGCGGGTCGTGCATCGCGGCGGGCCTGTGCGTGCTGGGGTTCGGCCTCGCGATGCCGCGCCGCACGCTGCGCGGACGGCGCGCGCAGGACGAGATCGAGGGCCTACGCGAGTTCATCGAGCGCGTCGACGCGGACCGGCTCGCGCGCGAGGGCGCGCGCACCAAGGAGCGCTTCGAGGCGCTGCTTCCCTACGCGATCGTGCTCCGCTGCGCCGATGCCTGGGCCGGCGCGTTCGCGGACATCTACGACCAGCCGCCCACGTGGTACGCCTCGCCGCGCTACGGCCACGGCGCGTTCTCGCCGCGCGGCTTCGTGGGGGACATGGGCCAAGGCCTCGGCGCGATCGGCAGCGCGATGACGACTGCGCCGCGCAGCTCGGGATCGGGCAGCAGCGGCTTTGGCGGCGGAGGATCTTCGGGGGGCGGTTTCGGCGGCGGTGGCGGCGGCAGCTGGTGACGATCGCGGCGCGCTGCGCCGCTACGTTGCCCGCGTGAGGTGGAGCGTGAGAGCTGGCATCGCGTTCGGGTTGCTCGGGACGTGCCTCGCGCTCGCGTGCGCGCCCAGTACCCCGGTGCGGCAGATGGAGACGGCCGCGAACCAGCAGCAGAAGATGTTCCAGCAGGCGCTGGCCGCGAATCTCGAGCTCGCCGAGAAGGGCGACGTCGAGGCGATGCGAAACGTCGGCCAGATCCACGCGATCGGCGCCGGCGTGCCCGTGAACCACGTCGAGGCGCTGCGCTGGTACAAGCTCGCAGCGGAGCGCGGCGACGCGGAGTCGGCCTATCGACTCGCGGTGATGACCGACTTCGGCGTCGGTACGGCGGCGAACGCCAGCGAAGCCGTGCGCTGGCTGCGCGTCGCGGCGGAGAAGGGCCACGCGAACTCGCAGCGGCAGCTCGCCGACATGCTCGCCCAGGGGCGCGGCGTTGAGAAGGACGACGTGGGCGCATCGCGCTGGTATCTCGCGGCCGCCCAGCAAGGCGAGCCCGCGGCGCAATCCGCGATCGCGCAGCGGCTCGACGGCGGCGTCGGCATCGCGGCGAATCCCGCCGAGGCGCTGCGCTGGTATCGCACGGCTGCGGAGCTCGGCAGCGCGCTCGACCTGTATCAGATGGGCTTCCACTACGACATGGGAATCGGCACGCCGGAGGACGACGGCGAAGCGCTCGCGTGGTACCGGCGCGCGGCCGAGCTCGGAAACACCGATGCGCAGTACGCGCTCGGGACCCTGCACGCGGAGGAGACGGGCGTGCTGCACGACCCGGTCGAGGCGTGCCGCTGGCTCGAGATCGCCGCGCGCGCCTCGTATCCGAACGCGCGCCGTGCCCTGCTGAGCGTCGAGCGCAAGCTGAGCGCTCGCGACCTCGACGACTGCCGCAAGCTCGCCGACGAGTGGGCCGCGAAGCACGCCAAGCCCGCGCCGGCGCCGCCCCCGAGCTGAGCTCGGGACCTACGCAGCACACCGAGCTGTCCTCGCAGCCAGCGGGTCCTCCGCTCGTAGCCTGCTCGCACCGACGGCGCGAGGCCGCAAGCGAAGCGCGCAGCGAGGCGGAGTCCTCGGAGCCGAGCGGAGTAAACCGGGAAGGTCCCGCGGCGCGAAGCGCCGCTGCACACAGGGCCCCGGCGCGCAGCGCGCCGGGGCCCTGTGTGCAATCTCTGCAAAACCTCGCGCCGCCGGGCCTTTTTCTCTCGCGCTTCGGGGACGCTCGCTGTACGTCCTCGCCCGCCGCGGGGGGTGCGGCTCGTCCTTCATTGCGCCCGGGTGCCTTGCGCATCGGTCGCCTCCTCGGGAGACCGCCTTGAGCGCTGCGCCGATGTCGTCCACGCAATTGCAGCGCGCCCTGCTGCGCTACGCGGAACCGAAGCTGCTGCGCAGCGCGGCGCAGCTATTCGGGAATCTCGCCGGCTACTTCGGGCTCTGGGTCGCGATGTGGTGGGCGTCGGACGTCTCGCTCGTGCTCTCGTTCGTTCTCGCGCTCCCGCTCGTCGGCTTCGTGCTGCGCATCTTCTCGATCCAGCACGACTGCGGGCATGGCGCCTTCTTCCGCTCGCGCGACGCCAATGACTGGACGGGCCGCGTGCTCAGCGTGCTCACACTCGTGCCCTACGCGTATTGGCGGAGCGCACACGCGACGCATCACGCGACGATCGGTCGGCTCGACCGCCGAGGCATCGGGGAGATCGACGTGCTCACGGCGCGCGAGTACGCGGATTCCTCCTGGCTGCAGCGCCTCGGCTACCGCGCCTATCGCAATCCGATCGTGCTGTTCGGAATCGGGCCCTCGTATCAGTTCTATCTGCGCTTCCGACTGCCCTTCAATCTCCCCGAGCCTGCGCGCGAGGCTCGTCACAGCATCCTGGCCATGAACCTCGCGCTCGCCGCGATCGGTCTCGCGATCCATGCGACGCTCGGCCTCGGCAGCTTCCTGTTGCTCTACCTGCCGGTGATGACGCTCGCGGCCGGCGCGGGCATCTGCCTCTTCTACGTCCACCACAACTTCGAAGAGACGTATTGGGAGTATCCGCCGTCGTGGTCGCATCGCGACGCCAGCCTCGACGGCTCGTCGTACCTCGATCTGCCGCGTTGGCTCCAGTGGTTCGCGGGGCACACGGGCATCCACCACGTCCACCACCTGTGTCCGCGCATCCCCAATTACCGGCTCGGCGAGTGCATGGAGGCCCACCCGGAGCTGCGCGCGCGGAACCGCCTGGCGCTGCGCGACGTCGTTCGCTGCACTCGACTCGGACTTTGGGACGAGGAGACGGGCCGCCTGGTTTCATTCGCGGAGGCGAAGCGAAGCGCGGCCCTCACGAGCTGAGGCGAAGCATGCGGTGGATTCGAGTCACGGCGCTCGGCATCGCGTTCTTCGCAGCCGGCGCGGGCGCCGAGCCGATTCGGCTGAGCGTGGATCTGCGGGACGCCCCGCAGCGAGTTCTTCACGCGCGGCAGACGATTCCCGTGACGGCGCCCGGCCTGCTCGCGCTGCGCTACCCGAAGTGGATCCCCGGTGAGCACGCGCCCGCGGGCCCGATCGTCGATCTCGCCGGCCTGCGCGTGACGGCCGGCAAGCAGAGCCTGCGCTGGCAACGCGATCCGGTCGAGATGGAGCTGTTCCGCGTGACGGTGCCCGCGGGCGTCTCGAAGCTCGAGATCGCGCTCGATTACTTGGCGCCCAGCCGTGCCGGGACCTTCACCAGCGCGCCTTCGACTTCGGCGAACGTCGCGATCGTCGCGTGGAACACGCTGCTGCTCTATCCCGACGGCGCGCGCGCGGCGAGCTTGCAGATCGAGCCGGAGCTCGAGCTGCCGCCCGGTTGGGAGGCGGCCACGTCGCTGCGCATCGCGGAGAAGCGCGGCCACCGCGTGCGCTACGCGCCGGTCTCGCTCGAAACCCTGATCGATTCGCCAGTCGCCGCCGGGCTGCACTACCGCGCGATTCCGCTCGCAGCGCCGGCCGGAGCGCCCGATCACGTGCTGCACCTCGTCGCCGACAGCGAAGTCGCGCTGCAACCGAAGCCCGAAGCGATCGCGCCGCTCCAGCACCTCGTGCCGGAGGCAGAGGCCCTGTTCGGCGCGCACCACTACGGCCGTTACGACTTCTTGCTCACGCTCTCCGATCACGTCGCGCACTTCGGCATGGAGCACCACGAGTCGAGCGACAACCGTCTGCCCGAGCGCACGCTGCTCGAGGAGCCCCAGCTGCTGAGCAGCGCCGGCCTCTTGCCCCACGAGTTCGTGCACTCCTGGAACGGGAAGTACCGGCGGCCGGCCGGCGTCGCGACGCGCGACTACAGCACGCCGATGGTGAGCGACTTGTTATGGGTGTACGAGGGCCTCACCTCCTATCTCGGCGACGTGCTGACCGCGCGCTCGGGCCTCGTCACGCCCGAGCAGGCGCGCGACGGGTTCGCGCTGCAGGCGGCGGCGCTCGCCCACACCAAGGGGCGCGAGTGGCGCCCGCTCGGCGACACGGCGCGCGACGCGCAGGATCTGTTCGCCTCGCGCTGGGAGGGCTCGAGCTGGCGCCGCAGCGTCGACTTCTACGACGAGGGCGTGATGATCTGGCTCGAGGTCGACGCGCTGATCCGCGCGAAGAGCCGCGGCGCGAAATCCCTCGACGACTTCTGCCGCGCCTTCTTCGGCCCGCCGGGCAGCGGCCCCGAAGTGAAGCCCTACACGCGCGCCGAGCTCGCCCAGGCGCTGAGCGCGGTCGTCCCCAACGACTGGGAGGCGTTCTTCCGCGCGCGCGTCGACGAGCTGCGCCCGGGCGCGCCGGTCGAGGGCCTCGAGGCGGCGGGCTGGCGGCTCGTCTACACGGACGAGCCGAACGTGATCGCCGAGGCATACGCCGCGGACCCCGAGGCGGTCAGCGACCTGCGCTTCTCGCTCGGTGCGGTGCTGACGAGCGAGGGCCGCGTCGCCGACGTCGTGCCGGGCGCGCCGTTCGAAGCCGCGGGCATCGGCGTGGGCGCCGAGCTCGTCGCGGTGAACGCGCGGGCCTACACGCCCACGGTGCTCGCCGATGGGCTGAGAGCGGCGAGAGACGGCCGCGCGAAGCTCGAGCTGCTCGTGAAGAACGCGGACTTCTTCACGACGCATTCGCTCGACTACCGCGGCGGCGCGCGGCATCCGCATCTGGTGCGCGACGAGACGCACGAGGACTCGCTCTCGAAGATCCTCGCGCCGCGCAGCTGGAAGCCGGAAGAGAAGAGAGCCGAGGCGCCCGCAGCGAAGCAGTGAGCCGCGCCGCTACCGGTAGAGCGCGATCACCGTGCGGCTCCAGCGCCCCTCGTCATCGGCCCCGAGGCGTTGCCACTCCGCGTCGAGGAACTGCGTTGCCTCCGGCGTGCCGAGGTCGCCGATCGCTTTCAGCGCCATCGCGCGGTCGTGCCACATGGGGCCGCTGCCCGCGAGACGCTTCAGCAGCTCGAGCTGATCGTTCGCGCGCAACGTGCCGAGCCCCGAGATCGCCGCCATGCGCACGTACTCGTTCGTGTGCGACGTGAGCTTCACCAGCGCTGGGATCGCACGGGGGTTGTTACTGAAGCCGAGCTGGTAGACCTCGAGCCACGTGCCGTCCTGCTCGCCCATCTGCTCGATCTTCGCCGCGAGGGCATCCACGCCCGCGTCGCTCAGCCGCGCGCCCCACAGCGCGTGGTTGAGCTTCGCGGCGAGCTCCTTGGTCGCGATCGAGAGCGCGTCGCTGAAGCAGGGGTCGTTGATCTCGTCCATCGACCACACCGGCACCTTGGCGCGGCGCACGAACGAAGCGATGCGCTGCGTTCCGCTCGGCGTCTCGACGTCGGCCGCGACGGTCGTCAGCGCCACCCAGGGCGAGAAGCCGCTGACGCGGTGGTTCTCGAAGTGGAAGCTGCGGACGGCGACGCTCGCCGGTGCGGCAGCGGAGCTCTCGGCCAGCCCGCGCGCCGAGAGCTCCTTGCCGAGGCTCTCGGCGAGGAACGCGACCGGGTCGAGCGGCGCGTCGCGGAAGCGGTAGTCCGGGACGAGGACGCCCGAGGCGATCGCGGCGCGCTCTTGCGGCGAGCGCGCGTCGCGGACGGCCAGCGCGAAGGCCGGCGCGTCCGCGCGCTTCTCGAACGCCAGCGCCGAGGGCACCGGCTCCTTCACCGGGACCACGAGCGTCGAGCACGCAGAGGAGAGTGCGGCCACGAGGGCGAGCGCCGAGGCGCGTGCGAGCGGAGAGAGCTGCATGTGCGCTCCTGGCGGGGCGCACGAGCGCCGCCGTTCGGGTTTCACTCGAGCATCGAACCTGCCCTGCGCCCCAACAAATGCGCGGAGCCCGGCGCTCTCAGATCTTCTCCGCCGCGCCTTCCTTCTTCGCGCGCTCGAGGTTCGCGCTGCGGGCGGCGAGCAGTTGGGGCATTACGGCGTCGAGATCGTGCTGCGTGAATGGCGCGCCGCCCTTGGTGAAGGCGCGGATCACGGCCGGCTGCTGCATGATGCCCACCTCGCCGCTCATCACGTTGACGATCTGCGACGTGAAGCCCTGGCCCTTCGCCGAGCACAGCCAGCTCACGACCGGCGCGATCTGCGCGGGGCTCTGCGCCGGCGCGTTCGCGCGCTCGGGCTCGCCGCGGCCTTGCATCAGCGGAATCGTGAGTCGCGTCGCGGCGCCGGGCGAGATCGTGTTCACCGTGCAGCCGTACTTCGCGAGCTCGAGCGCGAGCACGCGGCTGAAGCCCGCGATGCCGGCCTTGGCGGCGCCGTAGTTCGCCTGGCCGAAGTTGCCGTACAGGCCCGACACCGAGGAGAAGTTCACGATGCGGCAGCCCTGCCGATTGTTCGCGCGGATGTAGTTCGCGAACGGGCGCGAGCACGCGTAGTGCCCCTTCAGGTGCACCGCGATCACCGCGTCCCAGTCCGACTCCTCCATGTTGTAGATGGTCTTGTCGCGCAGGATGCCGGCGTTGTTGATGAGCAGGTCGCAGGCGCCGAAGCCGTCGAGCGCGGCCTTCAGGATGCGCTGCCCGCCCTCGACCGTGGCGACGCTGTCGAAGTTCGCGACGGCCTCGCCGCCGAGCGCCTTGATCTCGCCGACGACTTCGTCGGCGATGCGGGCGGCGCCCGTGCCGTCGGGCGCGCCGCCGAGATCGTTGACGACGACGCGCGCGCCCTCGCGCGCGAAATCGAGCGCCATCTCGCGGCCGATGCCGCGCCCCGCGCCGGTGACGATCGCGATCTTGCCTGCCAGAACGCCCATGGGAGCCTCCAGTTGTTGGGGGGATTCGCGCGGCCCTTGGCTCAGCGCCCCACGTATTTCGCCGCGCGCTTCTCGAGGAACGACTTCACGCCCTCGCGGTGATCCTCGGTCTTGAACAGCTCGCCGAGCGAGCGGCTGACCCACTCGCCGAGCTTCTTCCAGTCGGGGTCGAGCGCCTCGCGCAGGCCGGCCTTGAGGCGGCTCACCGCGAGCGGCGGATTCGAGGCGATCTTGGTCGCGAGCGCGACGGCGCTCTCCATCAGCTGCGCGTCGGGGACGACGCGCGAGACGAGGCCGATGCGCAGCGCTTCCTGCGCGTCGATCACGTCGCCGGTGTAGAGCAGCTCGGCGGCCTTCTCGCGCCCGACCAGCGAGGCGAGGCGGGAGAGGCCCGCCACGTCGCAGCACAGCCCGCGCAGCACGAACAGCTCGCCGAACTTCGCGCGCTCGGAGGCGACGCGCAGGTCGCACATCATCGCGAGCTCCATGCCCCAGCCGACCGCGGCGCCGTTGACGGCGGCGACGACCGGCACGTTGCTCATCAGCAGCGCCTCGGCCGCGGGCGTGAGGCGCGGCGCGGCTGCGGCGAGCCGGTCGCCCGCCTTGCGCTCGCCGCCGCCCATCACCTGGCGCACGTCGTCGCCGGAGCAGAACGCGGTGCCGGAGCCGGTGATCACGAGACAGCGCGCGGTCGTGCTGCGGACGGCGTGCTCGAGCTCTGCGTAGGTGCGGAAGGTGAGCGCATTGCGCTGCTCGGGGCGGTCGAGCGTGAGGATCTCGACCTCGCCGCGCCGCTCGATGCGAATGTCCTGCGTGTCCATCGTGAGTGGGCTCCCGTTGCGGCGCGGCGCGCGGAGCGCGCCGGATCGCCGGGCGGCATTGTCCGGCGGCGCGCGGGCGGCGGCAACGGGCGCGGACGGCGGCTAGTCAGCGCGCGAGCCACCCGCATAGAATGCGCCTCCCGATTTCTGGAGGTGCCGCCATGTCCGACTCCCCCGCTGCCGACGCTCACCCGCTCACGGGCGTTCGCGTCGTCGACCTCGCCGATGGCCGCGGTGAGCTGTGCGGGCGGCTGCTCGCGGATCTCGGCGCCGACGTGCTGCGCATCGAGAAGCCGGGCGGCGGCGCGTCGCGCGGCTTCGTGCCGCTGCACGACGGCGTGAGCCTCCACTTCGCGTGGCGCAACGCGAACAAGCGCGGCGCGACCCTCGACCTCGCGAGCGGCGCGGGCCGCGCGCAGCTCGGCGAGCTGCTCGCGAGCTGCGACGTGCTGCTCGAATCCGCGAGCGCGAGCGAGCGCGCGGCGCAGGGGCTCGCGCCCGGCGTGATCGCGGCGGCGCATCCGCAGCTCGTGCACGTCTCGCTCACCGACTTCGGGTTGACGGGCCCCTACGCCGACTGGATCGCGACCGACGCCGTGCTCGAGGCGATGAGCGGGATGATGTTCAAGGCCGGCCTCCCGACCAAGCCGCCGCTCATTCCGCCCGTGCCGCTCGCGCACGACGTCGCCTCGGTGACGGCGGCGTTCGCGACGCTGCTCGCGCTCTGGCAGCGCCGCGGGGTCGGCCGCGGCTTCGGCCAGCACCTCGACTTCTCGCTGCTGCTCGGCATCGCGCAGACCACGGACTGGTCCTTCCCGAACGCGAGCTTGTTACGGGAGAAGGGTCTGCCCGTGATGGAGGTGCGCAACGGCAGCGGGCCCGTCTACACGATCTACAAGTGCAAGGGCGGCTTCGTGCGCCTGGTCGTGCTCTCGCCGCGGCAATGGCGCGCGATGTGGGAGTGGCTCGGCAAGCCCGAAGAGTTCGCGGACCCGCACTGGGAGCAGTTCCCGGCGCGCCTGATGAACGCGGACATCCTCACCAAACGCTACGAGGCGCACTTCGCCGAGCTGACGATGGAGGAGGTCTCCGCCGAAGCGCAGCGCCGCGGGATCGTGTGCACGCCGGTGCTCCGTCCGAGCGAGGTGCTGGAGAACGTGCACTTGCGCTCGCGCGGCACCTTCGCGGAGGCGCAGCTCGCGCCCGGGCTCCCGAGCGGCCCCATCGCCAGCGGCTTCCTCTCACTCGACGGCGCGCGCCAAGGCTTCCGCACGCCCGCGCCGGCGCCGGGCCAGGACGATCTCGCCGCGTTCGCGAGCGGCGCCGCGAGACGCGCGGCGCCGAGCGGCGCGCGCCCCGCGCCCGCACTCCCGCTCGCGGGCCTGCGCGTGCTCGACTTCGGCATCGGCGGCGTCGGGGTCGAGGCCGGCCGCCTGTTCGCCGAGTACGGCGCCGACGTGATCAAGATCGAGACGCGCACCTACCCGGATTTCATGCGCACCGTGACCGGCGGCTGGACGTCGCCGTCGTTCGTCTCGTCGAGCCGCAGCAAGCGCTCCTTCGGCGTCAACGCAAAGAAGCCCGCCGGCCTCGCTGCGCTGAAGCGGCTGATCGCGCACGCCGACGTGATCATCGAGAACAGCGCGACCGGCACGCTCGACGACATGGGCGTCGGCTACGAGACGGTGCGCGCGCTGAACCCGCGCTGCGTGATGGCGTCGAGCCAGTTGTTGGGGGCGCGCGGCGTCTGGAAGGATTGGATCGGCTACGGGCCGAGCACCCAGCCGCTCGGCGGCATGGTGCACCTCTGGAACTACGACGATCAGGATTTTCCCGCCGGCTCCGGCGCGATCTTCCCGGACCACCTCGCGGGCCGCCTGTGTGCGCTCGCGGCGCTCGCCGCGCTGCTGCGGCGCGAGCGCAGCGGCGCGGGCGGGCACGCCGAGGTGGCGCAGATCGAAGCCGTCACGGGCATGCTCGCGGAGCTGCTGCTGCAGGAAGGGCTCGCGCCCGGCTCGGTGAAGCCGCGCGGGAACCGCAGCGCGCAGGGTGCGCCTTGGGGCGCCTACCCGTGCGCGGGCGAGCAGCAGTGGTGCGTGATCAGCGTTCGCGACGACGCCGAATGGCGCGCGCTGTGCGCGGCGATGGGCGACGCGGCGCTCGCCGCCGACGCGCGCTTCGCGACGGCCGCCGGGCGCCGCGCGGGCCAGGACGCGCTCGACGCGCGGCTCGCCGCGTGGACGAAGACGTTCGCCAAGCGCGACGTCGCCGCGCTGCTGCAACGTCACGGCGTGCCGTGCGGCCCGATGTTCGTGGGCACCGACCAGCTCGATGACGCGCACTATCAGGCCTGGCGCTACGCGCGCTTCATCGACCAGCCTGCGCTCGGGCGCATGGCGCTCGAGGGCCCAGCCTTCGCGGCGAGCGACATGAGCGACGTGATCATCGCGCCCGCGCCGGAGCTCGGCGCGCACACGCGCGAGATCGCGCGCACGCTGCTCGGCATGAGCGACGCGCAGATCGACGGCCTGGTCGCCGAGGGCGCGCTCGAGGATCCGCCTCCGCCGCGGCAGCCGGTGATGTGAGATCGGCGTCGCCATCGATGCGCTGCAGCTGCGCTACTCGTTCAGCCGCGAGTTCCAAGCCCTCGAAATCACGCGACGGCGTGAAGGAGCCCCCATGGACGCGAAGAAGCCTTCCTACCTCGGCCTGCTCAACGCGATCGCCCTCGGCGAAGGTCGAGCGCATCAGTACCTGAACTGCTGGGCGGCGAAGACGACCGACCCTGACGTGAAGAAGATCCTCCAGACGGTGGCGATCCGCGAAGGCGAGCATTCGCACGCGTTCACCAAGCGCCTGTGCGAGCTCGGCTACGGCGTGCTCGATCGTCCCGACCCGAGCGCCGCGAAGAACATGGAGATCGCGAACGCCGACTGCAGCGACCTCGAGAAGTTCGAGGCGCTCGGCTACGGCAAGCCCGAAGGGCGCGACCTGTTCGCGGGCGTGTTCGACGACCACTCGATCGACATCCGCACCGGCGAGCTGCTCGGCCGCTACATCGCCGAGGAGCGCGATAGCGGGCGCATGCTGCGCGGTTGTCATCAGGCGCTGCGCGAGCGTGCCCAGCGCGGCCAGGGACAATCCGCGACGAGCGCGGGCGAGCTGCGCCAGCTTCACGACAGGCTGGACGAGATCTGCTCCGCGATCGGGAAGCTGCAGCACGAGGTGACCGCGCTGCGGCGTTGATTCGGGACGGTCGGCCCGGCGCTCGTGCGCGGGCTCAAGCGGGAACCGCCGCGGGGCGCTGCTCCAGCAGCGCCTTCGCCGCGGTGACCGCCTCGCGTGTACCCGCGAGCGCGAGCAGGTCATCGGCGGCCAGCACTTCGCTCGCGGAGGGCAGCACGATCGCGCGGTCACCGCGCGTGATCGCGAGGACGGTGGCGCCGGTGAGGCCGCGCAGATCGAGCGCGGAGAGTGTGCGGCCGACGGCGGCGCTGTCCGCGCTCAGCCTCACGGCCTCGGGCTCGCCGAGGCCGGGAAGCAGCTGGCCGACCGGCGCGAGCGCTGCGCGGCTCGTCGGAATACGGCCGCGACCTTGTGCGGCGAGCGCCTCGATGATGGCGCTCGCTCCCGCCCGCACGTGTCCCTGGAGATCCGCGGTGCTTCGCCAGAAGGTGACCGCGAGAGCGAGCAGCGCGAGCGCGAGGCCTAGCGCGCCGGCGCCGGCCGGGATGAACGGTTGCAAGAGCGCGAGCAGCGGCAGCGCGACGAGCAGCACCGTGCCGAGCTGCACGGTCACGACGAGCGCGCGGCGCGGAGCGATCGACAGATCGAGCTGGCCCGCGCGTGCCGCCGGGAGCGCGACGCTCGCGAGCAGCACGCCCACGCTGCGCGCGACGCGCAGCAGGCCGAGCGCGAGCGGTGCCGCGATGGCGATCGCGCTCGCCAGCACGAGGCCGTGTGCCAGCCGCTCACCGACACCCAACGACTCCGTCAGGCGCGCGGCGAGCGCCGAGGCCCAGGCGGCGTAGCAGACGGCCAGCGCCGCCAGTGCGAGCGCGTCGAGCCCAATCAGCTGCGCGAGCCGGCGCAGCCGCGCCCCCGTCGTTCGCTCGCGAGGAGCGTTGCCGAGCTTCTCGAGCCAGCTTCCGTAGAGCGCCGCGAAGGTCTGGAGCCGACGCGGGAGCTTTCGGTCGAGCATCGCCGCTGCGCCTGGCGCAGCGCGGATCATCCACGGCGTCGTCAGCATGGTGAGCGCGGAGACGGCGATCGCGACCGGATAGAGGAACTCTCCGGCGGCGCCGCTCGCGACACCCACGCTCGCGAGGATGAACGAGAACTCGCCGATCTGCGCGAGGCTCATGCCCATCTCGAGAGAGGTTCGGGTTCCGGAGCCCGTCAAGAACGCGCCGATCGACGCGAAGCAGGTCTTGCCGGCGAGCACCGCGGCCGTGAGCGCCAGCACGGCGGTCCAGTGCTCGAGCACGAGGCGCGGATCGATCAGCATGCCGACCGAGACGAAGAAGATCGCGGCGAACAGGTCGCGCACCGGATTCACCAAGCGCTCGATCTCCAGGACGCCGCCGGATTCGGCCGCGAGCGAGCCCGCGATGAATGCGCCGAGGGCGACCGAGTAGCCGAGCTCGTGCGCGAGCAGGGCGAACGCGAAGCAGACGCCGAGGCTCGCGACGAGCGTCGTCTCCGCCCGGCCGAGGCGCAGCACGGAGCGCAGCGCGCGCGGCACCAGCGCGATGCCGAGCGCGAGCATCACGGCGAGCAGGGCGACCAGGCGCCCCACCGAGGCGCCGAGCTCGCGCCACGAAACGGCATCGCCGAGCGCCGCCGCGGGCAGCAGCGCGAGCAGCAGGATCGCGATCACGTCCTCCACGATCAGCACGCCGACCACGCGCTCGCGCAGGCCGGGGCGCACGCTCAGCTCGTCGAACGCCTTCACGATCACGGTCGTGCTCGAGATCGCGACCAGCGCGCCCGCGAACAGGCTTTCGCGCGGGCTCCAGCCGAGCGCGTCTCCGACCGCCCCGCCGAGCCAGAGCATCGCGCTGCACTCGATCAGCGCGGTGAGCACGGCCGCGAAGCCCAGCCGCGCGAGCCGCGCGAGCTGGAACTCGAGGCCGAGCGAGAACATGAGCAGGATGACGCCGAGCTCGGAGAGCGTCTGCACGATCGACCGATCGGCGACGAGCGGAACCGGGACGTGCGGACCGACCACGAGGCCCGCGAGCACGTAGCCGAGCACCACGGGCTGGCGCAGGCGCTGACAGACGACCGTCATCACGCCCGCGACGCACAGCACCGTCGCGAGCGCGGTCAGGAATTCTTGCGCGTCGTGCATCGTGCGGTGTCCACCGGAGGCTTTTACCGCGAGCCAACGCCGATCGCTCGGGGCGCGTGATCTCGCGTGCCAAGTAAATTGCGCGCATGTCGCACGCTCCGCCGAAGCGGCCCACCGCCCGCATGCCCCGTTCGGAGTGCGGACTCGCGCTCGACGGGCCGCCCGCCGTCGTCGAAGCGGCCGCGGTCAGCGACGCGATCGGCGGCATCGCGCTCGGACCGCCGCGAGTCTCGAGCTCTCGCTGGCTCTACTACGACACCCAGAGCACGGCACTCGCGCGCGCTGGATTGACGCTCTGCGTCGGCAGGAAGGGTGAGGGCTTCGTCCAAGCGCTCGAGGCCCGCGAGGACCCGCCGATCGCGGGATTCTTCCGGCGCACGCCGAGCCGGGCCCGGCTCGCCTCGCCGGATCCGGACCTGGCGCGAATCGCACACGGCGGACTCGCCGCGCGGGTCCGCGAGCTGTGTGCGGAGAGCGCACTGATCGCGCAGCTCGAGGTGGAGTCCGCGCTCACGACGCGTCGGATCGCTCTCGACGGCGCGGCCATCGACGCCGGGTTCGCGGTCGGCGTCGCCCGCGTCGGCGACGGCGCGCTCCCCCTCGCGCGCATCTCGCTCGTGTTGAAGAGCGGCGCGGCGCGTGCGCTGTTCCGCGCGGCGCTCTCGATCCTGGAGAAGTTCCCTGGACTTCGGCCCGCGAACGACGACGGCGCCGGCTTGCTCGCGCGTCTCCGCGGAGACGTCTCACGGCCCGCCGCAATGCGCCGCGTCGCGCTGCCGAAGCGCGCGACGCTGAACGTGCTGATGGAAGCCGCACTCGCGGAGTGCATGCGCTGCGTCGAGCACAACGAGGCGGCGGCTCGCCGCGAGCACGAGACCGAGGGCTTGCATCAGATGCGCGTGGCATCGAGGCGCCTTCGCTCGGCGCTGCGGATGTTTCGCGACGAGCTGCCGCGCGAGCGTGCAGACTGGCTGCGCGCTGCGCTCGCGCCGCTCGCAGACGCGCTCGGCGCCGTGCGCGATCTCGACGTCTTCCTGGCGCTGGTCGCGGTGTGCGAGGCGAGCGGCGCGCCGCCGCTCGATGCCCTGCGCGCGCGCGTCGCGCACGCACGCGCCGAGGCGCTCGCATCCGCCACGCACCTGCTCGATTCGCCGGAGCGCGCGCGCCTCGACTTAGAGCTCGGGCTGCTCGTGTTCGGCAACGATCGACGCGATTCGGTGCGCGCAGAGCGGCTCGCGCGCCCGGCGGGAGAGGCTGCGCGGGAGCTCGCTGCCCTCGCGGATCGTCGTGCGCGCAAGGCGGGGCGCGCGTTCGCGGAGCTCAGGCATGAGGACGTGCATCGCCTGCGGCTGCGAGTGAAGTCCGCGCGCTACGCGGTAGAGCTGCTCGCGCCGCTCCTGCCTGCAAAGCGCTCGAGGCGTTACGTGAACCGCGCCCGCGCGCTGCAGGACGCGCTGGGCGTCGAGAGCGACGCCCAGCGCACCCGTGCCCTCGCGGAGCGCTTCGGCGACGCCGGCCCCGGAGTCGAGTTCCTGCTCGGCTACTCCGCGGGCCAGGTCGCAGCGGGCCGAGGCGAGCGCGCTCGCGCATGGCGCCGCTTCCGCACTCCGAGACGTCCCTGGGCGTAGCGCGCCGCCTCTCGTGCCCCGCCTGCCCCGCGCACGCCTGCGGCTAACGTCTCCCGATCGCGCCCCCGATGCAGGTGCCCATGACGACCCCGCTCGACACCTTCCGCCTCACCTTCACCGAGACCGAGCTACTCGACTCCGGCGCCTACGACGCGCCGCTGATCGCGGCCGGCGTGCGTTGCCACGGCGGCTTCGAGGCGAGCGGCGCGTATCGCTCGCCGCGCACGCTGCACCGCGGGCCCGCGGTGGCGGCCTGGCAGGCGCGGCTCGCGCGCGAGGGTCACGCGCTGGTGGACGTGCCCCAGGCGCTGATGCCGCCGCAGTACCCGAACGTCGCGCAGGCCAAGCTGTTACTGAGAAATGGCGTGCGCGACCCGGTCGTGCGCACGCTCACGATCATCTCCATCGTCGAGGGCTTCGGCGCGATCATCCGCGATGTCCGCGTGCCCAAGCTGAGCGAGCTGATCGTCGAGCCGGTCGACGGCACCGCGCTCGATCACCTCGGCCGCGGCCTGTTCGAGGCGCACGCGCGCGACGAGGCGGGCTGGCGCGACGAGGGCGGCCACAAGCAGATGTGGGAGGCGGCGCGCGATCTCGCGCTCGAGAAGCCGAAGATTCCCGCCGACGTGATGATGCGAATGATGGGCCGTACCGGGCAGCGTGGCGCCGCGCCCGAGCGCCCTTTCCCGATGATCGACGAGACCCTCGAGCGCATGCTCGCGCTGATGGCGCAGGTGCTCGTGGTGGAGATCTTCGCCGAGGGCACCTTCGACTGGGGCGTGCGGCTGCTCTCGGATCCCGAGGTCTCCGCCAAGCCGCGCGAAGCCGGCGACATGGTGCGCCACATCCAGAGCGACGAGCGGCCGCACGTCGAGTACCTGCGAACCGGGCTCTCCGAGCTGCGAGCGCGCACCGTCCGCACGGTCGACGGCAAGACGATCGCGGGCCGCGAGATCGTCGACGGCCTGATGCACCGCGTGCTGCGGACGCTCACGCGCGATCGGCCGCGCGATCAGCGCGACGACGTGCGCGCCAGCCTCGCCGAGGCGATGAGAGTCGCCGCGAACCCCAAGGCGCTGCTCGAGCAGTTCGACGCGCTCGAATCGAGCTGGTCAGCGCCGGAGCGCACGGGCTACGAGAAGCACGCGGCCTAGCCCGATGCACCCGATCACGCGGCTGCGCCGGACGCTTCGCGTCGGCACGCTCGCGGCGCGCCTGTGGGCCCACTACAAGCTGCCCGAGTACGGGCGCAGGCTGCTCGGGCGCGGCGAGCCGGACGAGGCGGTGAAGCGCCGCCGCCACGAGATCGCGGCGGGCTGGATCCTCGCCTGCGCGCTCGAGATGCGCGGCGTGATCATCAAGATGTGTCAGGCGATCGCGACGCGCGCCGACGTCTTCCCGCCCGAGTTCGTCGAGGAGCTGAAGAAGTGCCACGACGCGGTGCCCGCGAAGCCGTTCGCGGTGGTGCGCGCCGCGGTCGAGCGCGAGCTCGGCAAGCCGCTCGGTGCGGTGTTCGCCGAGTTCAGCGAGACGCCGATCGCGTCGGCGTCGCTCGCGCAGGTGCATGCGGCGCGGCTGCTCTCGGGCGCCGAGGTCGCGGTGAAGGTGCAGTACCCCGACATCGAAGACATCGTGCGCACCGATCTGCGCAACATGGAGCGCGCCTGCCGCATCTACGAGCGCTTCGATCCGCAGCCGCTCGAGCTGCTGCCGCTGCTGCGAGAGCTGACGACGCACATCGGCATGGAGCTCGACATGCGCCGCGAGGCGACGTCGTGCGAGCGCGTGCGGGGCCTCTTCGCCGACGACGCGCGCGTGTGGATCCCGCGCATCCATCCCGAGCTCTCGACCGGCCGCGTGCTCGTGATGGAGCGGGTCGCGGGCATCAAGATCACCGAGCGCGCCGCGCTCGAGGCCGCGGGCCTCGATCCCGCCGACGTGGTGCAGGACCTGATGCGGGTCTACGTGCGCATGATCCTCGCCGCGGGCTTCTTCCAGGCCGATCCCCATCCGGGCAACCTGATGGTTACGCCCGACGGCAGGCTGATCGTGCTCGACTTCGGCCTCTCGAAGGAATTGCCCGACGGCTACGGCCTCGGCCTCTTCGAGCTGATGTTCTCGATGATGACGATGAACGAGTCCGCGATGATCCGCGCGTTCCAGGAATTGGGCTTCGAGACCAAGACCGGCGACACGAACACGTTCCTGCTGCTCGCGCGGCGCATGATGACGCGCAGCAGCACCGGCACCTTCGAGGGTGAATTCACCGAAGAGATGACCGACGAGCTGTTCGACGCGATCCGCGAGGATCCGGTCGTGCGCGTGCCGAGCGACTTCGTGCTGGTCGGGCGCGTGTTCTCGTTCCTCTCCGGCATCGCGCACACGCTCGGCTCGCGCGCGAACGTGCTCTCCGCGATGGGCGCGGGCCCGCCCGGGTGATTCGCGCGGGAGCGGCGCTCGGCCTCACCGTCCTGCTCGCCGCCTGCTCGCGCGAGCCGCGGCCCGAGCGCGTGCTGCTGATCACGGTCGACACGCTGCGCGCGGATCACGTCGGCGCTTACGGAGACGAGCTGGCGCGAACGCCGGCGCTCGACGCGCTCGCGGCCGCGGGCGCGCGCTTCGACGCCGCGATCTCGCCGACGCCGATCACGCTGCCCGCGCACACGACCCTGATGACTGGCCTCGAGCCGCCGCACCACGGCGTGCGCGGCAACGGCGTGTTCGCGCTGCCCGCGGAGATTCCCACGCTGGCGGCGCAGCTACAGGGCGAGGGCTTCGCGACCGCGGCCTTCGTCGGCGCCATCGTGCTCGATCGCCGCTACGGGCTCGCGCGCGGCTTCGATCACTACGACGACGCGATGTCGCTGCGCCACTCCGCAAAGGGCGGGGGCTACGCGGAGCGGCGCGCGGAAGCGGTGGTCGATTCCGCGATCGCGTGGCTCGAAGCGGCGCCGTCGCGCTGGTTCGTGTGGGTGCACGTCTACGACCCGCACGCGGAGTACGACCCGCCCCCCGCGTGGAAGGATCGCATCCCGCGCGACGCGTACCGCTCGGAGATCGCGTACGCCGATGCGCAGCTCCGGCGCCTGTTCGAGCTCGTGTCCGCGCGCTGGCGCGACGGCAAGACGCTGATCGTCGCGACCGCGGACCACGGTGAGAGCCTCGGGGAGCACGGCGAACCGACGCACAGCTTCACGCTCTACGACGCCACGCAGCGCGTGCCGCTGCTCGTCGCGGGGCCGGGCATCGAAGCGGGCACGGTCGTCGCGAACGTGGTGCGGCTCGCCGACCTCGCGCCGACGCTGCTCGCGCTCGCCGGCGCGAAGCCGTTGCCCGAGACCGACGGCATGGATGTCTCCGGCGCGCTGCGCGGTAGCGACGGAGCGGAGCGGCTCGCCTACCTCGAGACGATCGACACGCGCCTCAACCAAGGCTGGAGCCCGCTCTACGGCGTGCGCGGCCCACGCTGGAAATACATCCGCGCGCCGCGCCCCGAGCTCTACGACCTGATTGCGGACCCCGGGGAGCGCCGCGATTTGTCGAGCAGTGAGCCGCGCATCGCGCAGGAGCTCGACCGCGAGGTGAGCCGCGCGCACGCGGGAGCGCGCGCGCTCGCCTGGGCGAGCGCAGCGCCGAGCGCCGCCGAGCGCGCGCAGCTCGAGAGCCTCGGGTACGTGGGCGCGGCGCCCGCCCGCGAGCCCGATCTCACGGTGGGCGGCACCGACCCGAAGGACGTCGTCGCGCGCATGCGCGACTTCGACGTGATGCGCGCGCTGATCGACGCGAAGGACTACGCCGGCGCGCTCGCGCGCGCCGAGGCGTTCCCAGGCGACGGCGCGTACGTCTGCGCGATGCGCGCGCTCGCGGCGTTGCACGCCGGTGAGTACGCGCGCGCCGAGAAG
>DATBRS010000096.1:0-4480 GCA_036560185.1 Myxococcota bacterium | reverse complement strand
CCGGAGGCGATCGCTCACGTCCGGCGACGCGCGGTTCCGACGGACGGCGGCAGCCGATGGCCGGAACGAGCACTCGGATCAGACGAAGGCGTTGCGCGCCTGAAGCTTCGATGCGCCCGAGAGGTAGGTGTCGACGGCGCGCGCCGCCTCGCGCCCTTCCCATTGCGCCCAAACAACGAGCGACTGCCCGCGCCGGCAGTCGCCGGCCGCGAACACGCCCGGCTCGCTGGTCGCGAAGCTCCTCAGGTCGGCGCGCAGGTTGCCGCGCGGATCGAGCGCGACGCCGAGGCCCTTCACGAGCTCGTCCTGAGTCGGCCCGACGAAGCCCATCGCGAGCAGCACCAGATCCGCCGCGATCTCGAATTCGGGCCCCACCTCGCGCAGCGTGTTCATGAGCGGCCGGTCGAGGCCGTCGCGATCGAACTCGACGCGCACGGCGTGCAGCTTCTCCACGCGTCCGCCCTTGCCCGTCAGCCGCTTGGTCGCGATCGCGTACGTGCGCTCACCGCCCTCGAGGTGGGAGCTCGAGACGTTGAAATAGTATTTCTTCGCGCTCGGCCACGGCTCCGAAGTGTGGCGCCCCTCCGGCGGCTGCGGCAGCAGCTCGATCGACGTGACCGACTTCGCGCCGTGCCGATGCGACGTGCCGATGCAGTCGGAGCCCGTGTCGCCGCCGCCGAGAATCACGACGTGCTTGCCGGTCGCGAGGATCGCCTCGTCCTGAGGCACGCTGTCGCCGGCGACGCGGCGGTTCTGCTGCGGCAGGAACTCCATCGCGAAGTGCACACCCGCGAGCTCCCGGCCGGGAACCTCGAGATCGCGCGCCTTCTCGGCGCCCACGCACAGCAGCACCGCGTCGAAGTTCTTGCGCAGATCCGCGACGGAGTAGTCGACGCCCACTTGCACGCCCGTCTGGAAGGCCACGCCCTCCTCGCGCAGCTGCTCGAGGCGCCGGTCGATCACCCACTTCTCGAGCTTGAAGTCGGGGATCCCGTAGCGCAGCAGGCCCCCGACGCGGTCCGCTTTCTCGAACAACGTGACGGTGTGACCCGCGCGCGTGAGTTGTTGGGCCGCGGAGAGCCCCGCCGGACCGGAGCCGATCACCGCCACCGAACGCCCGGTGCGCCGCGCAGGCCGCAGCGGCTGGATCCAGCCCTCGTCCCAACCGCGGCGCACGATCTCCCACTCGACCTGCTTGATCGCGACCGGCTCCTGATTGATGCCGAGCACGCAGGCCTGCTCACATGGCGCGGGGCAGACCATGCCGGTGAATTCGGGGAAGTTGTTGGTGCTGTGCAGGCGCGCGAGCGCGTCTTCCCACTTGTCGCGGAACACGAGGTCGTTGAAGTCGGGGATGATGTTCCCGAGCGGGCAGCCGTTGTTGCAGAACGGGACGCCGCAGTCCATGCAGCGCGCCGCCTGCTCCTTCGTCTTCTCCGGCGCAAAATCCTCCTGCACGCAGGCGTAGTCCTGCAGCCGCGCTGCGACCGGGCGGTAGTGCGTCTTCTCGCGCCCGAATTTCAGGAAGCCGCGCGCGTCAGCCATTGCCGCTCCCGGAGGCGATGCGGTCGGTGAGCGCTCGCTTGTAGTCCTTCGGGAACACCTTCACGAACTTCGCCGCGACGGAGTCCCACTTTCGCAGCACGTCGTCGGCCTTGCGGCTGCGCGTCGCGTCGCGATGGCGGCGCACGAAGCGGCGCACGGTCTCGAAGTCCTCGTCGGTCATCGGGTCGAGGTCGACGGTCTCGAGATTCACGCGCGAAGGGAACGAGCCGTCCTCGTCGAACACGTAGGCGATGCCGCCGCTCATGCCTGCGGCGAAGTTGCGCCCGGTCTTGCCGAGCACGATCGCGATGCCGCCCGTCATGTATTCGCAGCCGTGGTCGCCGACGCCTTCGACCACCGCGCTCGCGCCGCTGTTGCGCACGCAGAAGCGCTCGCCGGCGACGCCTTGGAAGTACGCCTCGCCGCTCGTCGCGCCGTAGAGCACGACGTTGCCGGTGATGATGTTCTCGGACGGCTCGAAGCTCGCGCCGCGCGGCGCCTTCACGATGATCTTCGCGCCGCACAGGCCCTTGCCCGCGTAGTCGTTGGTCTCGCCCTCGACCTCGAGCGTGAGGCCGTTCGTGCAGAACGCGCCGAGGCTCTGGCCCGCGCTGCCGGTCAGCTTGAGCGTGATCGTGCCTTCGGGCAGGCCCGCCTCGCCGTAGCGGCGCGACACCTCCGAGCCGAGGATCGTCCCGAGCGTGCGATCGGTGTTGTGGATCTCGCGCTCGATCACGACGCGCTCGCCGCGTTCGAGCGCGGGGGCCGCGAGCGTGAGCAGCTCGACGTCCGCGACGTCTTCGAGGTCGTCGATCAGGTTCTGCCGCGTCACGTTCGAGATCGCGTGCGGCACGTCGGGCCTGTAGAAGAGCTCGCTGAAGTCGAGGCCGCGCGCCTTCCAGTGGCCGAGCGCGCGCTCGGAGTCGAGACACTCCGCGTGCCCGATCATTTCGGCGACGGTGCGGAAGCCGAGCTGCGCCATGATCTCGCGCGTCTCTTCCGCGACGAACATCAGGTAGCGGACGACGCTGTCGGGCGTGCCGGCGAAGCGCTTGCGCAGCGCGGGATCCTGGGTCGCGACGCCGACGGGGCAGGTATTCAGGTGGCAGACGCGCATCAGGATGCAGCCGAGCGTGACGAGCGGCGCGGTCGCGAAGCCGAACTCGTCGGCTCCTAACAACGCGGCGATCGCGACGTCGCGGCCGGTCTTGAGCCCACCGTCGGTCTGCACGCGGATGCGGCCGCGCAGGTCGTTCAGCACCAGCGTCTGTTGCGTCTCCGCGAGCCCGATCTCCCAGGGCATGCCGGCGTACTTGATCGACGCGAGCGGCGATGCGCCCGTGCCGCCGTCGTGGCCGCTGATGAGCACACCGTCGGCGCGCCCCTTCGCGACACCCGCTGCGATCGTGCCCACGCCCGAGACGGAGACGAGCTTCACCGACACGCGCGCTCTGCGATTCGCGTTCTTCAAGTCGTAGATCAGCTGCGCCAGATCCTCGATCGAGTAGATGTCGTGATGCGGCGGAGGCGAGATCAGGCCGACCCCCGGCGTCGAGTGCCGCACCTTCGCGATCGTCTCGTTCACCTTGTGGCCCGGCAGCTCGCCGCCCTCACCCGGCTTTGCGCCCTGGGCCATCTTGATTTGCAGCTCGTCGGCGTTGACGAGGTACCAGCTGGTGACGCCGAAGCGGCCCGAGGCGACCTGCTTGATCGCGCTGCGGCGCGAGTCGCCGTTCGCGTCGGGCGCGAAGCGGTCGGGATCCTCGCCCCCCTCGCCGGTGTTGCTCTTGCCGCCGAGCCGGTTCATCGCGATCGCGAGCGTCTGGTGCGCCTCGAGCGAGATCGAGCCGTACGACATCGCGCCCGTGCAGAAGCGTCTCGCAATCTCGGCGGCGGGCTCGACCTCCGCGAGCGGCACGGCGGCGCGATCCGATTTGAACTTGAACAGGCCGCGCAGCGTGCACGCCAGCTCGGTGTCGCCGTCGGCCAATTTCGAGAACGCCTTGTACTCGGCGTAATCGCCGCGCTTCACCGCGTTCTGGAGCAGCGCGATCGTGTCGGGATTGAACGTGTGGCGCTCGCCGCGCGTGCGCCACTGGTAGAGCCCGCCCGGATCGAGCTCGGGGTAGACGAAGCTGTCGCCGGGGAAAGCGCGCGCGTGCTTCAGCGCCGCTTCCTTGGCGAGCACGTCGTAGCCGACACCGGAGACGCGCGAAGCCGTGCCCGCGAAGCAGCGCGCGACGAGCTCGCGATCGAGTCCGACCGCCTCGAAGATCTGCGCGCCGCGATACGAGTAGAGCGTCGAGATTCCCATCTTCGCGAAGGTCTTCAGCAGGCCCTTGTCGCAGCCCTTGATGAAGTTTTTGCGCGCGCTGGCCACGTCGACGGGCTCGGGCAGGAACGTGCCCTCCAGGACCACCTCGTCGAGCGATTGGAAGGCGAGATACGGATTGATCGCCGCCGCGCCGTAGCCGATCAGCAGCGCGAGATGCGCGACCTCGCGCGCCTCGCCCGTCTCGCACACGAGCCCGCAGCGCGTGCGCAGCGTGGTGCGGATCAGGTGATGGTGCACGGCGCCGGTCGCGAGCAGCATCGGGATCGGCGCGAGCTCCGGCGTCACGCCGCGATCCGAGAGGATCAGGATGCTCGCGCCGCCACGCACCGCACGCTCCGCCTCGGCGCAGAGCAGATCGAGCGCGCCGCGCAGGCCGGCCCCGGCCTCGGAAGTCTTGAACAGACACGAGAGCGTGGTCGCCCGGAGGCCCGGGCGATCGAGCTCGCGCAGCTTCTCGAGCTCCTCGTCCGTAATCACCGGGTGCTCGATGCGGATCATGCGCGCGTGCTCGGGCGTCTCCTCGAGCAGGTTGCCCTCGGCGCCGAGCGTCGAGTAGAGCGCCATCACCGGCCGCTCGTTGATCGAATCCATCGGTGGATT
>DATBRS010000095.1:0-15146 GCA_036560185.1 Myxococcota bacterium | reverse complement strand
CCTGAGGATCGCTCGGCCTGCTTGCCTGAAGCCGTGAAAGCCACCGCGACCAGACTCAGGGCAACAAGGACAGGGCCGCAGGCAGTCAACCTCGAGGAGAGGGCAAGGGTTCGTGGCGTCGTCATGGCGCCCGCTTCATTTCAAACTGCACTCCAACCAGCGCGGCCTAACGACTTAGCGGTTCAGCGGCGGCGCGAAGCGCCGCCCGCTGCATCCACTGAGCTATGCACTCGCGCCCACCGGGTTCCCGCCCGCCGAAGCCTCGATCCGAGCGAGGCTCGCAACGCATGACCACCCGAACGCGCGCAGTCTTGTTCGATTTCGGCGGCGTGTTCACGCCCAGCCCGTTCGACGGTGCGCGCGACTACGGCGCGCGAATCGGCGCGAACCCGGAGCGCGTGCTCGAGCTGGTGTTCGGGCCGTATCACGAGGACACGGACCACCCGTGGCACCGCCTCGAGCGCGGCGAGGTCTCGATGCTCGATGCGCGCAACGCGATCATCGAGCTGGGGCGCGCCGAGGGCATCGACGCCGACCCGTTCAAGCTGTTCGCCTCGATGGCGGGCGGGCCGCGCGGCGCCTACGACGCGATGGTCGAGCGCGCGCGCGCGATCGGCGCGCGCGGCTACCGCACGGCGCTCGTCACCAACAACATCGTCGAGTTCCGCGAGTCGTGGCGGAAGATGGTGCCCGCCGACGAGCTGTTCCACGTGATCGTGGATTCGAGCGAAGTGCGCATGCGCAAGCCGAATCCCGCGATCTTCCGGCACACGCTCGAGTTGTTGGGGGGCGTCGAGCCGAGCGAGTGCCTGTTCCTCGACGACGCCGCGAGCAACGTCGAGGCGGCGGAGCGGCTCGGCATTCGCGGCGTGCTGGTGAAGCCGGATCTCGCGGACGCGCTGGCCGCGCTCGACGCGCTGCTCTGACGCGGGCGCGGCTCAGCCGCGCGCGCCCGCGGCCGCCCGGCCCGCTCGCCGCCCGAAGAAGGTGCCGTCCCCGAGTGACATGCCGCTCGAGTAGCTGCCCGCGGAGATGCCCGCTGTGGCGCGACCCGCGCCGTAGAGCCCGGGCACGACGTGGCCGCCGGGATCGAGCACGCGCCCGTCCGCGTCGGTGACGAGGCCCCCGAGCGTGAAGACGGCGTAGAGGCAGTTCTCGGTGCCGCAATGAAGCGCGCCGTAGGGCGGCTTCGCGAGCGGCTTCAGCCACTCGGCGCTCTTCCCGAACAGGGGATCCTCGCCGCGCGCGGCGAAGTCGTTGTAGACGCCAATCGCACCCTGTAGCGAGCCGGCCGCGAAGCCGAGCTCGGTCTCGAGCTCGGCGATGGTCTCGCCCACGGCCGCGACCTTCCCCGTGTTCGGGTACTCCGCTTTCTCGAAGATCTCCTCGTCGACGATCAGCCAGGCGCGGCCGTCCTGGTGGAAGAGCGCGTGCTCCCCGAGCCGGCCGTAATAGGCGTCCTCGTTGATGAAGCGTTGGCCCTGGGCGTTCACGAGCACGCCGCGCTTCAGGCCCCAGGGCTGCGTGACGGGCAGCGAGATCGAGGCCTTGTCCATGTGCGCCACATCGGCGCCCGCGGCCATGCCGAGACGGATTCCGCTGCCGTCGTCGCCGTCGGCGGCGACGCGCATCGAGCAGCGCATGCCGTCGGGCACCCAGCGGCGCAGCATCTCGTCGTTCAGCACGAAGCCGCCGGTCGCGATCACGACGCCGCCGCGGGCGCGCAGCGCGCGCTCCTTGCCGTAGCTCTCGGCGACCGCGCCCACGACCTCGCCCTCGGCGTCGAGTACCAGCGCGGTGACGCGCGAATCGCCCTGGATGCGCGCGCCGCTCGCCCGCGCGCTCGCGATCAGGTGCTTCATCAGCACGTGCCCCGTTTGGTGCGGGTGCTGCGGCACGTGCCCGCGCGGCGCGGGCTTCGCGAGCTCCTTGTACGGGTGCGTCTTCTCGGAGCCCGACCACACGAGCCCGTCGTCGGTGGGGGGCTCGCCGGAGCAGCCGTAGTAGAACGTCTCCTTGAACGGAACGCCTTGCGCGCAGATCCAGTCGTAGTGCGCGACGCTGTCCTCGCAGTACGGGCGGATCTTCTCCTCGTCCGGGAACTTTCCGACGGACGCCATCAGATACTTGAACATCTCCTCGGGCGAGTCCTCGAAGCCGCAGGCGCGCTGCAGGCGCGTGCCGCCGCCGAGGTAGATCACGCCGCCCGACATCGCCGAGGTGCCGCCGCCGCCGCTCGAGCGCTCGAGCACGATCACGTCGGCGCCGGCGTCGCGCGCCTCGATCGCGGCGCTCGCGCCCGCGCAGCCGAGCCCGACGACGAGCACGTCGCAGCTGTCCTCGAAGCGCGCGATCTCGGAGAGCGAACGGAGGCCCGTGCGCATCGGCCGGCCTAGAAGAGCAGCGCGTCGAGCGAGTACGCGCCCGGCCCGAACACGAAGAACATTCCGCACACCACCACGAGATTGATCGTGTACTCGGCGCCGGGCGGGTTGTTGGTGATCAGGTAGCCCGCGCCTTTGTGCCCCACGAGGCCGGCGACGGCCATCGTGCCGATCAGCGCGAGGCACGCGGGGCGCGTGAGCAGGCCGAGCGCGAGCGCCGTACCGCCGCCGAGCTCCGAGAGCATGGCGACGCGCGCGTTGAGCTCCGGCAGCGGCACGCCGAGATCGCGCAGCCAGGCCGTGAAGCCCGCCATGTTGCCCGTGCCGACCAGGCCGAGCTTGCCGAGCGCGTGGATCACGAAGCACACCCCGATCGCGACGCGACCGACCAGCAGCGCCAGATCGAACGCGCCGGCGAAGAGCGGCGCCGTGAGCAGCGAGGCGAGATCCATGAGTTCCTCCGCGCGGGCCGCTTTCTACCGCACCGCCCGCGCGCCGCGCAGCCCCAGCGTGGCCTATTGGGGTCTGACCCCGATGGGCCACCGCCGCGCGGGCGGGTTCAGCGCCCGACGAACTTCGCGGGGCGGCGCTCGAGGAAGGAAGCGACGCCCTCGCGATGATCCTCGGAAGCGAAGCAGGTCTTCATCGCCGCGGTGTGCGCGTCCATGTGCTGCCCGAAGTCGCGCGACGCGCTCTGGTAGACGAGCTCCTTGATCAGCCGCTGCGAGAGCGGCGAGCCCGCGAGGAAGCTCGTCGCGAGCGAGCGCGCCTCGGCCTGCAGCTTCTCGGGCTCGACCACGCGCGCGACGTAGCCGAGCGCGAGCGCCTCCTGCGCGTCCACGAAGCGCCCCGAGTAGAGCAGCTCGAGCGCGCGCGCTTGCCCGAGCAGGCGCGGCAGGATCCAGGTGCCGGCGCCGGTGTCCGGCACGAGGCCGCGGTGCGAGAAGTTCCAGGCGAAGCGCGCGCGCGTCGAGGCGATGCGCACGTCGCACTGGCTCGTGAACTCGGCGCCCATGCCGACCGCGGGGCCGTCCACCGCCGCGATCACTGGCTTCGCGCACACCACGAGCGGCCACCAGCGATCGGTCTCGTCGGCGCGCCCGCGCAGCCCGCGATTCTCCGGCGGGCGGCTCGCGAGATCCGAGAGATCGGTGCCGGCGCAGAACGCGCCGCCGGCGCCGGTGACGATCACGACGCGCGCGGCGTCGTCCTCGCCGGCGCGCTTACTCGCGTCGATGAACTCGCCGAGCACCGCGAACGACATGGCGTTGCGCTTCTCGGGGCGGTTGATCGTGATCGTCGCGATGCCGTCGCTCACGTCGTAGAGAATCGCACTCATCGGGTCTCCTTCGATTCGGACCTAATTGCTCGCCAACGCGGTCTCGGCCGGCGCCGGCGTCACCCAGATCGGCGACGACCACGCGCGCGGCTCCTCGGGCGTGAGGCACTCCTCGCTGCGATCCTCGCGCGCGCACATGTGCACGCGCGTGCAGTTGCCCTGCGCGTCGCGCTCGCAGCGCATGCCGCCCGCGTTCACGGTCGGCGCGGCCGCCTCGAATGCGCGCGCGTAGTAGAGCGTCTCGCGCCCGCCCGCCGCGAAGTCGGGATCGCTCACGGTGGCGGTGCAGCCCTCCGCGCTCGGCGCGCACGCGACCGTCAGCCACGGATCCTGGATCAGCGGCGCCATCGGCTCGTCCGCGATGCGCTGCGGGCGGATGCGCACG
This sequence comes from Myxococcota bacterium, assembly GCA_036560185.1. GTDB lineage: Bacteria > Myxococcota_A > UBA9160 > UBA9160 > UBA6930 > VGRF01. The sequence continues at coordinate 11,038 of DATBRS010000095.1, read as the reverse complement.
ATCTCTATGCGCGCGATCGGGCGACGCACGTCACTCGGGTTGTGGCACTCGCCGCGGCACAAGCGCGCGACGTCCTCGGGCCCGAGCGCGTCCACGCTCTCGTCCGGGCAGCCAGGTTTCTGCTCGAAGGATCCGAGCGCGCGCACTTGGAACGTCGGTGCATCCGCGAGCGCGACCTCGCTCCCCATCGGCGCGACACTGCCCGGCGCCGCGCCCGGCGGGTTCACGAGATCGAACCAGAGCTGGATGCGGTGGCCGCTCGTGCCGTAGACCTCGCGGCGCTGGAGCGCGCGCCAGATCGCGTCGCGATCGCGCCCGTCCGCGTGCACGGCTGTTAGGCCCCCCGTCGTGAGATACGACTGCTGGCGCTCGGTCTCGAACAGCTGAAAGCCGGAGAGGCCGCGGCCGCCGTCGAACGGCAGCGAGCGCGGCTGCGGCGCCATCGGCGGCGGAGCCATCGACTTCGCGATGAGGCCGCTGCGCGCCGGGCGCGCCGCTCCGTTCATCGCCTCGCTGTGCCCGATGCGGATCGGCTTGTAGCCGGTTCCGGGCCGCGCGAAATGATTGTCGCTGGCGGCGATCACGCCGAAGCGGAAGCGGCGCGGATGCGCGGGGTCCGCGAAGTTGCCGAGCGCGAGGATGTACTGCACCGAGCTGCGCGGGCGGTAGTTGAACGCCGGCACCCTGCAGTCGCGGCACTGGCCGGCGTCACCCCACTCCTCTGCCTTGGCGCCCGGCACCGTCAGGTGGCCCGGCAGCCCCGCAGCCAAGTAGTTCGCGCGCGCTTCGACCGCGCGCTCCTCGCACTCCTCGGCGCTCTCGCCGGCGGCCGCGCAGCGCGCGCGGATCAGCTCGCCCGCGTGCCAGCAGGACGGCAGATAACTAGGGCTCGGCGGCGGGCAGACGGCGTTGCCGTCGGCGTCCCAGTCGATCTCCTTCCAGTCGCGATAGACCTCGGAGTCGCCGTGCCCCGAGAACACCTCGATCAGCGTCTGACGCTGCTCGTCGTGCATCGCGCCGACGAGCTGCTTGTCCCACTTCGAGCCCGGCGGCGTGTACATGCCCCACGTGGTGCCGTGCGGGATCACGATCGAATCGAAGCCCCAGTCGTCGAGCTTCTCGAACAGCTCGGCCGGCGTGGCGGCGAGCTCGATGCAATCGGCGGGAAGCTCGCGCTCGGGCACTCCCTTCGGACAGATCGGCGCGGCGTCGCTCTCCGCTTGGAAGCGCGCGAAATCGTGGAAGCGACCGCCTTCGGAGAGCGCTGCGAACCCGCGTGCGAGGAGCGGCGCCGTCACCAGCTGCCGCGACGCCGGCCGCTCCGCGCCGATCGGGCGGGTGGGGATGTTTGCGTCGTCGGTGTGCGCGAGCACCACGTTCTTGTGCCCGTAGTGGTTCTCGGGCGTGTCCCCGATCTGCGTCCACTCCCAGCCGAGGAACGCGACGGTGTCGGGGTTCGCCGCGTCGGCGATCACGTCGTTGCACTGCCGGATCGAGCTCACGATCTCGGTCCAGTGCCGCGGCGTCAGGCGCTCGGCGTGGTCGTTGATGGACCAGAAGTCGAGCGCGGAGCAGAAGCGCGCGAAGTCGCAGGCGTCCGCGGGCGGGTGCGCGCCTTCCCCGCCGAGCGCGGGCAGGCTGAAGCTGAATGCGTCGTCGGAGAAGGTCGTGTGCACGTGCAGATCGCCGAACAGGATCTGCTTCGCGCCGGGCGCCGCGGGCGGCGGAGCGCTGCGCGCCGTGGCTCGCGGCGTGCCAGGCGCCTCGTGCGCGCCGAAGCGCCCGAGGCCGGCCTCGCGCACGACGAGCGCGCAAATTACGGCGAGCGCGAGCAGCACCCCCAACGCGAACCCGAATCTCCGCATGCGCACTCCTCGCGAGCGCGGAGCGTGCCACGTTCCTCGCCGCTCCGCGCGCGAGTGCGCGGCGGCATCGGGCGCAGAAAGCGCGAGAGGCCGGCGATCGCGCGGATCGCCGGCCTCTGCTGTTCGTCGGCGCCCCGGCTATTCGCCGAAGTGATAAGTCGCGGTCGCGCCGTAGGTGCGGGGCGACTGGCGGAACGCGCTGATGCTGCCGCCCTGGAACACGGAGTCGAAGTAGCCGGTCGTCACGATCTCGTCCGTCAGGTTGTTCACCCATGCCTGGACGTCGAAGCGCTCGTCCGGCGAGCGGAAGCCAGCTTGGACGTTCAGCTTGATGTACGCGTCCTCCATCTTGCGCTCGTCGAGGTCGGAGCTGCTCTTGTAGCGGCCGCGGTAGTAGAGGTTGCCGCCGCCGTACCAGAACCAACCCGTACTGAAGAGCGGCTTCTGGATCGAGGCGCTCAGGCTTCCGGTCCAGGCCGACGCTTGCGGGATGCGGTGGCCGTCCGCGATCTGGTCCGACGGGAAGACGTTGCCGGTACCGCCGGGCGGGAACGGCAGCGTGTCGAGCCCACCGGTCGGCACGTAGTCGGGGCATCGGTTCACCGACAGGTCCGGATACTGCACCTGGAAGCAGGTGTTCCCGATGTCGTCGCCGTAGCGCGTATCGGCGTAGGTCACGGAGAAGCTCGAGATCACGCCGTCCCACGGAAACGCGGTCATCTCGAGCTCGACGCCGCGCGACAGCACCTGCTCGATGTTGTTGATGATGAAGCCGAGGCCGGTGAACGTGTTGAGCTGGAAGTCCGAGAAGTCCGTCCAGAACAGCGCCACGTTCGCGGTGAGCCGCCCATCGAAGAACTGCGACTTGAAGCCGAGCTCGTAGTTGAGCGACTCCTCGGGATCGAATTTCGTCAGGTCTTTCGGCATGCACCAGACGCCATTTGCCGCCGTGCCCGAGAGCACGGTACCGACGGGCTGCGGCACGCGTGCGGCGTCGACGACTTCGCAGTTGAAGGCGTCGGCATCGAGGTTGAAGCCGCCTGCCTTGTAGCCGCGCGATACGCTGGCGTAGCCGTTGAGGTCGTCCGTGAACGCGTAGCCGAGCTGGATCGTGCCGCTCCAGTTGCTCTTCTCGGAAGAGCCCTCCCAGCTGAAGTTGTCGCAGGTGTTGGTGAGGCTCTGGCGCAGCGACTGCGCGAGCGAGGTCGCGAGGAAGTTCCCGAGCGGGTTGGTGGGGAACGTCGTCGAGCGATCGCAGTACGGCGCGCTCGAGAGCTGCCCCGGCGCGGCGCCGTTGTGAATGCCCGAGCCTTCCTTGCGCTCCGAGCCGTAGCGTGCGCCGATCGTGAACGAGAACTGGTCGGTCGGATGGAAGATGTTGTGCGTGAAGATCGACCAGCCATCGGCGTTCTGCGAGTGGACCGACTCGCGGCCCTCCCCATCCGGGAAGCGGCTCGCGTACCCCGGGATCGTGATCGAGCGCCGCACCTGCTGATCGATGTACGTGCCCGTCATCGTCGCGATCTTCACTTCGCCGGTGTTCACCAGATCTTCGGAGTAGCCGTACCATCCGATCAGCCAGTCGAGATTCAACAGCGACTCGAGCGTGCCGCCCGCTTGGAACTCGAGGCTCCAGTTCTCCCAGGTCTCGTCGGTGTCACCCGGCCGCAAGATGTCGACGTTCGTGAAGTCGATGTCCTGGGTGCGGAAGATGTCCGTGCTGCGGTACGCGAGGATGCCCTTGAGCTTCATCGCGTCGAGGTCCCAGTTGGCCTCGGCCGAGAGGCCCCAGTCGTCGACGTCCTCCTTCGGATCCGTGTTGGTGCCGACGCTCAGCTCTTCGTCGTTCTCCGGGTTCAGCGCCGGATACACCGAGGCGCCGGGGAACGACGCGCCGAGGCCCTGCAGCAGCACGCCGTTCAGGCCGACCGTCGTCTGCACCGCCGGGCAGCAGTGCTCGCGCATCTTCGTGTAGTCCACGATGAAGCGGACGTCGAAGCTCTCGGTGGGCGTGAACAGGAACTGGCCCTTCAGTGCCCAGCGATCGCGATCCGCGAACGTGGCGTCGGAGTCGATGTCGTCGTAGTAGCCGTCGCGCAGGTGGATCGAGCCGGCGAGGCGGAACGCGAGCGTCTCGTCGATCAGCGGGCCGGTCACGCTGGCCTGCAACCGGCGCATGTCGAAGTTGCCGACGGTGCCCTGCACGTGGCCGCCCCAAGTGAACTCCGGCTGCTTCGTGATGACATGGACGAGGCCCGCCGAAGTGTTCTTGCCGAACAGCGTGCCCTGAGGACCGCGCAGCACCTCGACGCGCTCGACGTCGATCAGGTCCTGCATCGCGAGGCCGGCACGGCTTCGGTAGATGCCGTCGATGAAAGTACCGACCGCGGACTCGAGGCCAGGGTTGTTGCCGGAAGTGCCGACGCCGCGGATGCGGAGCACGCCGCCGTTCGTCGTGCTGTTCGAGTCCGTGGCCACGAGGCTCGGAGCGACCTGCTGCAGGTCCTTCACGTCGGCGATGCCGCGCGCCGCCAGACCTTCCGACGTGATCGCCGTGACGGCGATCGGCACGTCCTGCACGCTCTGCGCGCGCTTCGTCGCGGTGATCGTGATCTCCTCGACGCCGGAGTACGTCGCCTCCTCGGCGGGCGCCGCCGCAGCTTCCTCGGGCGCAGGCTCGGCTTCCTGGGCGAGCAGCGGCTGGGAGAACGCGCAGGTCAACGCGAGGGCGCTGATCCAACGCAAAGCTGTGGCGGGCGCGTGCATGACGATCTCCTTGTGAGCGGCACCGAACTCGGAGCGCGCGGGCGAGCCGCGAGCACCCAAAGGGGTCGCATTCTGAACGGACAAGGCGCCGGAGGGAAGCGAGAAATCGCTCAGGTTCGGCGTTGACCCGGCGTCACTTCGCGTCGCTCGCTGCGACTGCGGCCGGCTGGCCCGGCAACGCGGGCGCCCATCCCACATAGATGGGCGACGACCACGCGCGCGGCTCGCGCGGCGCGAGGCAGTCGTCCATCACGCCGTCGGGTCCGGGGCAGAGCTGCGCCTTCACGCAGTTCCCCTCTGCGTCGCGCTCGCAGCGAATGCCGCCGGCATTGATGGCCTCGTCCGGCGCCTCGTAAGCGCGCGCGTAATAGAGCACCTCGCGGCCGAGCGTCGGGAACTCCGGATCCGAGAACTCGGCGCTGCAGCCGGCCGGATCGCCCGCGCACGGCAACACCAGGAACGGATCGTCGATCAACCTCGCGATCGGCTCGCCCGGCGCTTGTTGGGGACGAATGCGGACGATCTCGATGCGCGTGATCGGGCGCCGCACGTCGCTCGGGTTGTGGCACTCGCCCTTGCAGAGGCGCTCGATGCCGCCCGGGCCGAGCGCGCCCGCCGCTTCCGCGGGACAGCCGGGCTGCTGCTCGAACGCGCCGGCCGCGCGCACACGGAACACGGGCGGCTCCGACAGCGTCGCCTGAGCGCCCATCGGCGCGGCGCCGCCCGGCGCATTGACTAGGTCGAACCACAGCAGCGTGCGCTGACCGGTGGTGCCGTACACCTCGCGCCGCTGCAGCGCGTCCCACACCGCCGTGCGATCTCGGCCGGCGGCGTGCACCGCCGTCAGGCCGCCCATCATGAAGTAGGAGGCCTGGCGCTCGAACTCGGTGAGCTGGAAGCCCGAGTAGAGCGCGGGATCGAAGGGCCGCGGCTGCGCCGACGGCGCGCGCGGGGCCGCGGCCTGCTGCGCGGCGAGAATGCCCGTGACGGGCTCGCCGTTCGATTCGGTGTTGCCGCGCCGGTTGCGCTGCTTGAAGCCGGTGCCCGGCCGCGCGAAGTGATTATCGCTGGCCGCGAGGAAGCCGAAGCGGAAGCGCCGCGGATGCGCGGCGTCGGCGTCGAAGTTGCCGAGGGCGGCGATGTACTGCGCGGAGCCGCCCGGCCGGTAGTTGAACGCGGGTTGGTCGCAGTCGCTGCACTGGCCGGCGTCGAGCCAATCCGCGCCGCTCTCGCCGTCGACGACGAGGTGCGCCGCGCCGCCCGCGGCCGCCGCCAGCTCGCGCGTCTGCGCGGCGCGCGCATCGCACTCCCCCGCGCTCGCGCCCTCCGCGAGACAGCGCGCGCGGATGATCTGCCCGGCGCGCACGCACGTCGGTAGGTAACCCGGCTGCTCCGGCGGGCAGACGGCGTTGCCCTGCGAATCGAACTCGATCTCGCGGAAGTCGCGGTACTGCTCCGAGTCGCCGTGGCCCGAGAAAATCTCGAGCAGCGTCTGCCGATCCTCGTCGTGCATGCGGCCCACGAGCTGCTTGTCCCAGCGCGATCCGGGCGGCGTATAGAAGCCCCAGGTCGTGCCGTGGGGGATCACGAGCGCGTCGAAGCCCCAGTCGTCGAGCTTGTCGAAGAGCGCGGCCGGCGTCTCCGCGATCTCGACGCAATCTGCGGGCAGCTCGCGTTCGGGTACGCCGTCCGGGCAGAGCTCGCTGTCGTCGCGCTCGGCGAAGTAGCGCGCAAGGTCGCGGTAGCGCGGATGCCCGCCGCCGAGCGCGGCGAGACTGCGCCGCAGGAAGCCGGGCCCGCCGCTCTGCCGGATCTGCAGCGCGCGGCCGCCCGCGGCGATCGGGCGAGCGGGCACCTCTGCGTCGTCGAGGCCGCGCAGCACCACGTTCTTGTGCCCGTAGTGGTCCTCCGGCGTGCCGCCGATCTGCGTCCACTCCCAGCCGAGGAACGCGACCGTGTCGGGCCGCGGCCCGTCTCCCGCGACCGCGTTGCACTGCCGCAGCGAAGCGACGGTGTCGAGCCAGTTCCGCGGCGTCAGGCCTTCGGCGTGGTCGTTGATCGACCAGAAGTCGAGCGCCGAGCAGTAGCGCGCGAAGTCGCAGGCATCGGCGGGCGGATGCGCACCCTCGCCGACCAGCGCCGGCATGCTCAGCATGAACGCGTCGAACGAGAACGTGGTGTGGACGTGCAGATCGCCGAACAGGATCTGCTTCGGCTCGGCGACGCCGAGCGCGTCGGCCGCCCGCGCGACGCGCGCCTCCTCCGCGGCCACCGTCTGCTCCGCGCGCCGCGGGCCGCTCGGCGTGCCGGGCTGCTCGCTGACGCCGAGCCAGCCCTTTCCCGCAGCGAACACGAGGGCGCCGGCGGCGAGGCCCAGCATCAGTCCCACGATCGCGATCTTTCGCACTGCGACTCCCGTTGCGCGTTGCCCGGCGGCTGCCGAATCGATTTCGTCAAGCGGCGTGCCGGGGCCGCCGAGACGGAGGCATGGTGCCGAACGCCGAAGGTGCGCTTCAGGGCTGGGACTTCGCGCTGCCCACCGCGGAACCGCCGCGCGCATTGTGGGCGCGGACGCAGCGCGCGCTCAAGAGCTTTCTGCTCGGCGCGCCGGAAGACGCGCTGCTCGACTCCGCGCTCGTCGATCGCACGCAGACGCATCTCGCCGCCGTCGCGTTACTCACGCTCCCGCTCTGCTTCGCCTGGCTCGCCGGCAGCGCGATGGGGCGCGCAGCCATCTTGCTGTCGATGGTCTCGGGCCTGCTGATCGCGGTGCGCCTCGAAGCCAGCGAGCGCGAGCGCACGAACCCGATCGCGCTGCTCATGGGCGGCGTCGTCTACGCGGTCGCGCTGAGCGGCGTGGCGTGGGAGGCGCTCGGCCCCGCGGCGCTCAGCATCGATCCGAACCACGCGCTGGCCGCGAGCGTCGCGGGCCTCGGCCTGCTCGCGACCCGCAGCGATCCGCGGCTGTGCGTGCTCGGCGCCGCGGTGGGCGCGCTCTCGGTGGGCGCGCTGCACGCGCTCGGCACGACCGCCAGCGACGCGCGCCTCGCGCCCGCGCTGCTCTCGGTGGGCGGCGCCGCGCTCGCGAGCACGCTGGCGGCGGCGCGCGGCCGGCGCCTGCAGCGCGCCGCGGTGCTCGACAGCGCCAGCGGAGCGCTCCACGCCGCGGCCTTCGAGCGCTGCGTGCGCGATGCCCAGCAGAACGCGAGCGCCGCGGCGCAGCCGCTCACGCTCGCGAGGATCGAGTTCTCCGCGCTGCGCGAGATCCGCGCGACCCACGGACACGCGCTCGGCGACGCGCTCCTGCGCTGGCTCGCGAGCGAGCTCACCGATCGCTTCCGCACCACCGACTTGTTGGGCCGGACGGGCGAGGACGAGTTCTCGCTGGTGCTGCTGGACACGGATCACCCGGGCGTCGAGCGGCGCCTCGAGAACGTGCAGCGCGAGCTCGAGACGATCGAGCTGAGCCGGAACGGCCTGCGCGAGCCGGTCGCTCTGCGCGTCGCGTTCGGCGTCGCCGCCCTGCCGCGCGAGGCCATCGACGCCGCTTCGGCGCGCAAGCTCGTGGACCAGCGCCTCGCGCTCGCCCGCTGGCAGGCGCGACGGCTCGCCTAGGGTTCCGCGCGCGGGATGTTCTCCGGACGCGCGCGATTCGCTCTAGTGTGCGCGCACCTCGAGCTGGGAGCGTGACCACGAGATGAGCGAGCCCGCTGCGACCCACTCTCCGTTCGTGCCCGCCGCGCGTTCGCTCGCCGAGCTCACCCTGCTGCCGGTTCTGCTCGGGACCGTGCTCGGCGTGTTGTTCGGCACCGCATCGCTGTATCTCGCGCTGAAGACGGGGCTCACGGTGAGCGCGTCGATCCCCGTCGCGGTGATGTCGATCTCGATCTTCCGCTGGCTGCAGAGCGCGTTCGGGCTGCGCCGCGCGACGATCCTCGAGAACAACATCGTCCAGACCGCCGGCTCGGCGGGCGAATCGATCGCGTTCGGCGTCGCGGTCACGATGCCCGCGCTGATGACGCTCGGCTTCGACATGGAGCTTTCGCGCATCATGACAATCGCGCTGCTCGGCGGGCTGCTCGGCATCCTGATGATGATTCCGTTGCGGCGCGGCCTGGTCGCGCGCGAGCACGGCAAGCTCGCGTTCCCCGAAGGCACCGCGTGCGCCGAGGTGCTGATCGCGGGCGAGAAAGGCGGCACCACCGCAAAGACGGTGTTCACCGGGCTCGGCGTCGGCTTCGCCGCCAAGCTGCTGAACGGCGACGGCGGTCTGGGGCTGATCAAGGCCACGGCCGAGCGCGGCCTCGGCTGGCTGCGCGGCGGCTCGGTCGCGATGGACGCGGCGCCGGAGCTGTTAGGGGTCGGCTACATCCTCGGGCCGCGCACGGCGGGCATCATGGTCGCCGGCGGCGTGCTCTCGTACCTGGTGCTGATTCCGCTGATCGCGATCTTCGGCGCGGGGCTCACCGAGCCGCTCTTCCCTGCGACCGTACCGATCTCGCAGCTGTCGCCGGGCCAGATCCGCAACGAGTACGTGCTCTACATCGGCGCAGGCGCCGTCGCGACCGGTGGCCTGATCGCCCTTGCGCGCGTGCTGCCGATGCTCGCGCGGGCATTCGCCGCAGGGCTCGCGAGCCTGCGCGGCGGAACGGGCGCGGAGGCGCTGCCCGAGCGCACCGACCGCGATCTGCCGATGTCGACGGTGGTGCTCGGCAGCCTCGCGCTGATCGCAGGCCTGATGCTGCTGCCGTCGCTCGGCGTCTCGTTGCCCGCGGCGCTGCTGATCCTGCTGTTCGGCTTCCTGTTCGTCACGGTATCCGCGCGGCTGACGGGCGAGATCGGCTCCACCTCGAACCCGATCTCGGGCATGACCGTCGCCACGCTGCTGCTGACCTGCCTGCTCTTCCTCGCCTTCGACTGGACGTCGCCGGCGGATCGCCTGACCGCGCTCTCGATCGCCGCGGTGGTGTGCGTCGCCTCGTCGAATGGCGGCACCACCGCGCAGGATCTGAAGACGGGCTTCCTGGTCGGCGCCACACCGCGCGCCCAACAGATCGGGATCCTGATCGGTGCCGGCATCTCCGCGCTCGTGATCGGCGCGACGCTCCAGCTCTTCAACGACGTGCGCACCGTCTACGCGAAACGCGATTTCCCCGGCGTCGCGATCGACGCCGGGCAGTTCGAGCAGCGCGAACCGCTGCGCGGGCCGGACGCGAAACGCGACGCCGGCAGCTACAACGTCGTGCACCTGACCAGCGACGACGCGCCCACGGGCGTTCCGCCCGGCCGCTACCTCGTCGATGACGCCGGCGCGATTCGATACCTCGTGGACCCCGGCATCAACGGCGTGGTCACGCAGCGCGACGACGGCACGCCCGTCCAAAAGTTCGACGCGCCGAAGGCGCGCCTGATGTCGCTCGTGATCGACGGCATCCTCACTCAGAAGCTGCCCTGGGGCCTCGTCGGCATCGGCGCCTTCATCGCGCTCACGCTCGAGCTCGCAGGCATCTCGTCGCTGCCGTTCGCGGTCGGCGTCTACCTGCCGCTCGCCGCGTCGAGCCCGATCTTCGCCGGGGGCCTCGTGCGCTGGCTCGTCGACCGCCGCCGCAAGCAGAGCGCCGCGGACAGCGACTCGTCGCCCGGCGTGCTCGCCGCCTCGGGCCTGATCGCCGGCGGCGCGCTGTGCGGAACGCTGCTCGCCCTGATCGCCGGCGCGAGCGAGGAATTCTCGCGCGCGCTCGCGCTCGGCCGCTTCCTGCCCGCGCTCGGCGCGAGCGACCTCGCCGCGCTCGCCGCGTTCGCCGTACTGGCGGCGTGGCTGTGGGCGGTGGGCCGCGAGAAGCTGCTCGGCGCGCGCTAGCGCCGGCGACCGGACGCGTTCACTCGCTGCCGAGCGCGTGCGCTGCGCGCGCGTTCGCTTCGATCCAAGGGACGAGCGCGCGCCGCGCTGGCTCCTCCTGCGCGACCAGCTCGCTCAGCAATTCGATGAGATCGAAGAGCCGAGCCGCCGGCGCGTCGGGCAGCAGGCAGAACCCCGCGGCGTAGCGGAACTTGGCCGGATCGTGGCTTCCGCCGAAAAAGGCGAACTCGCCCTCGAGCGTCTCGAGCTCGAACGCATCCGGCGTGGCGTCTCGCAGCATCGCATCCCATGCGTCCTGGAGCGCCTGATAAGCGGCGTGGGTGAGCGGAGCGCTCCGGGCGTCTGCATCGCCGTCTCGCACGACGACGCGCGGGCCCTCCCGGCTTTCCCCGAACCAGATCCACTGGTCGCCCAGCACCGCACCGCCCCAGGCGCCCGGCGGAATCCGCGCTGCGTCGATCGATGCGCGAACCTCGAAGAGGCGCGCTTGCGGAATGCAAGGGCACGCGGATGCACTCGCCGCGAAACTCGAGATGCAGGCGAGAAA
>DATBRS010000094.1:0-8205 GCA_036560185.1 Myxococcota bacterium | reverse complement strand
ACCCCCTGCGCGGAATGCCCGCGCTACCGGGGATTGCATCGACGCGGCCCCGCCGGGCGCACGTGAGGCGGCTCACGCGATCACGCGTCGCACGGAGGCGCGAGGGCCTGAGTGGCGACTAGCCCCTGCCATGCCAGACGGCCCGAGTTGCCGCTGGGGTTGAGGCACCGCCGAGGGCCGACGGGCGGGCCGCCTGGATTCGTACCCAGAAACACGGGGGCCGCGTGAGTTGAGGCCGCGGTTGCGTGCGCTGAGCGCTTCTCGCGCGCCGCCTTGAATTTCCTTGGCGGAAGTTCAGAGGAGAGTCAGGCTGCAACCCGGAGGAGGTGTGTACGTGCTGTCCCATCCTCCGACCATACGCACCCAGGGTCCCTCACCGGAATGGACGGTCCGGCAAGCCGGATATAACAAGACCGGAGTTTCCTACACCGGCGGCAATTACGGGAGTCGGCTCGGACAGTCCTACTTGCGCTCTCGGAGCGCGACTCTCGCGCACGCGATCGAAGGCCACTTTGGCGAAGCGGGCGGGCGAGACATCCTCGAGATCGGCTGCGGGACCGGGCTCACGCTCGAGTCACTAGGCCAACGAAGCGGGCATCGGCTCGTTGGCATGGATTTCTCGAGCACGATGCTGCGGGAGGCCGGGGCGCGCACGGCCACCTCGCCGAATCCTGCAACGTTGTTGCTCGGCAACGCGATCGAGCTGCCGTTCGAGGATGCGAGCTTCGACGCGATCTACGCAACGCGCTTCATCCACCAGTTCCCGCATGTGGACAAGCTGCGGATCGCGGCCGAAATCGAACGCGTGCTGCGGCCGGGGGGACTGGTCGCCCTCGAGTTCTACGCGCGCACGATCAATCGCATTCGGTACCACTTGGATCAACATCACAAGTACGCGACGCGGGAGCTCTACTTCAGTCACTATCCGTCGAGCGAGGAAGTGCGCGAGATCGTGGGGCCCGACTTTCGCGTTCGCGCTCTGCGCTACTTCGGCGACCGACTCGTCAATCGCGTACTCGGCTACCAAGCCTTCTCGTTCGGCGAAGCGCTCGTGACGCGCTTCCCGCTCGCGCGCTGGCTGATGAGCGAGCACTGGGTGTTCTACACGCCACGCGGGAAGCAGGGCGAGCTCGCTGCAGCGAGAAAAGACGCGCCGGCGGATGCGCTCGCGATGATGCGCTGCCCGAGCTGTCGCGGGCCGCTCTCACGGGAAGCGACCCAGAGAATCCTCGCATGCGGATCCTGTCGGCGCGCGTATGCGCTCGAGGACGGCGTGCCGAACCTGCTCTCTCACGAAGCGCGACCGCTGGCATGAGCGGGATCTGGCGCGACGACCTGTCGATCGAGGCCGATTGGCGAGCCCCGCTGGCTAGCGTCGGCCTCGCGAACCTCGGCGCTCTGCTCGACCTCGACCTGGGAGAGGTCGTGCAGGCGACGCGCGGCCGTGAGGTTCGTCGCATCTCACTGCCTGGGCGCGCGGGGCAGCTATACGTGAAACGCGTCGCGGCCCCATCGCTGCCGCAGCGCGTGCGCACGCTCGCACGAGGCCGAGCACGCCTAGCGGGCGCAGAAGGCGAGGCCGCGGCGTTGCTTCACCTGCGCGGCCTCGGCATTTCCGCAGCGCGACCGATCGCCTGGGGCGCACGCCGCAGTTTTGGCGCCGCCGGCGAAGGGGTCCTCGTGACCGAGGCGGCCTCGGGGGAAGACCTGTCGCGCGTGCTCGCGACGGCCTCCTACCGCGAGCGTCGCGCTCTGCTCGAGGATGGCGCGGCCCTGCTCGCGCGCATGCACGCGCACGACTTGTTTCACGAAGTACGCCCGCGCGACTTGATCGCATCGCTCGCTTCCGCGACGGGCGAGCGCCTGACACTGATCGACCGGGACCCGAAGAATGTGCTGCGCCACCTCGCAAAGGGCGATCCGCGCTCCGGTCTCATCTGTCTCGCGCGCTGCGACTACTTGTCGCGGCGCGCGGGTCTGCGGCTCTCGGGCGTCGAACGTTGGCGCTTCCTGCGCAGCTACCTCGCGCGGCTTCCGGGGGCTCCGCCGTTCGCCGAGTCCGCTCGGCTGATCGCACTGCGGCTCGCCCTGGAGCTCGCGCGCCACCGCGCCGATCCCGCGCTGGTGCGGGAGTTCGGCGCGCTCGAAGCGTGACGACCGGCCTGGGTCGTAAGCGCGCCTCGCCACATCACGGCGCCGCCCAGGTGGGCGAGCCGGTCGTGAAGCTGGCCGCATCGCTCGCGAGGGGGAGCTTCCATTGGTGGGCCGCCTGGGACTCGAACCCAGAACCAACGGGTTAAAAGCCCGCTGCTCTACCGATTGAGCTAACGGCCCCCCGCGGCGGGAAGTACCACCAGCCCTCGGCAGTGTCTACCGGGCGGCGCGACGCGGCGGGTCGCCCCAAAAGGTCCCGGGCACCGCGGCCGATGAAGACCTCGAGTCTCTCACCTGTCGACGAACGCGAGGGCCCGCGTGCTGACGACCTTCTCACAATTCCTGCTGCGCCACGATCTCGCGTCGATGGCCGAGCTGGAAGAGGCGTCGCAGGCGACGGTGCTGTACGGCGGCCGGCTGGGATCGGCGCTGATCGAGCTGGGGATTCTCACGCCGGAGCAGCTCGACGCCGCGCTCGCCCGCCATCACGGCCTGTCCGAGATTCCGCGGGAGTGGCTGGCGCGGCCGGATGCCGGCGCACGCGCGGCGCTGCACGTCGATCTGATCAAGCGGCACCGCTCGTTCCCGCTCAACTTCGAGAAGCGCTCGCTGCACGTCGGCATGGTCGATCCGCGCGACGAGCAGGTGCTCGACAATCTCGCGTTTGCGAGCGGCTGCCTGGTGGTGCCGTACGCGCTCGCCGAGTTCCGATTCGTCGAGCTGATGCACCGCATCTACGCCGTGCAGCCATCCCATCGCTTCAAGACGCTGCTCGACGAGGGCAACCGCGCGCGCGCACTGCGCGGCCGTGAGCAGCAGCGCAAGCGAGCCACGCTGGAGCGCGAGCAAGCCGAGTCGCCGCTCGAGTTCGGGCCGCTCGCGGCGGACATCGAGCTCAGCGAGCACAGCAGCAGCTTCACCGTCGCGGAGAGCGCCGCCTCGCCCCAGCCGGCGGCGCCTGCGCGAGCGGCCGCGCCCATTGCACCGGCCGAGCCGGTCGCGCCCGCCCCGCCCACGATTCCCGCGCCTCCGGTCGCGGCGACGGGGCCGGCATCTCGCACGCCCGCGCCCGAGATCGACACGTTGCCGATCACGCTGGATCGACGCGCTCCGACGTCGAGCCTCGAAGCGCTCGAGTGCACGATCGCGGAATCCAGCGATCGCGCGCGAGTGATCGAAGCGAGCATCGAGCTCGGGCGACGCTTCGCCGAGGTCGTCGCGCTGTTCGTGATTCGCGACGGCGTGGCCGCCGGGCTCTCTGCCCAACATGGCGAGGAGCCGCTCGATCTGGATGCGACGCTGATCCCGCTCGCGCCGGAGAGCGTGCTCGCGAGCTGCAGCGCGAGCCGGCAAGCGGCGCGCGCGCTGCCGGCGTCGGCGCTCGACAAGCTGCTCGCGAAGGCGCTGCGCAGCGACGACAAGACCGAGCTCGCGGTGTTCCCCGTCGCGATCGGCGAGCGCGTCGTGAACCTGCTCGTCGCGCAGGCCGAGACCGGCGCGCTGGGCACGACCGCGCTCGCGGCGCTCGGCGCGCTCGCGCCGCAAATCGGCGCCGCCTACCAGCGCTTGATCCGCGTGCAGAAGCAGAAGGCGCAGGTCCCGGCGCTCGCGGCGCACGACGGCAGCGCCGCGCCCGCGCCGAAGGCTGCGATCGGCGCGCTGCAACTGCAGAAGCGCGTCGTCGCGGCACCGGCGAAGAAGCCGTAGCGCGCGGGCCGCGCGTCTCTAGCGCGCCCGGCGATACGCGAAGGGATCGCGGCGCGCGATCGTCTGGTCGCGGCCCGGCCCGATCGAGATCACGTCGATCGGCACCTCGACCAGCGCCTCGATGCGCTCGAGGTAGCGCCGCGCATTTCCCGGCAGGTCATCGTAGCGCCGCACACCGTCGATGGGCTCGCTCCAGCCGGGGAAGGTCTCGTAGACCGCCTCGGCGCGGCTCACCTCGTCGAGCGTCATCGGAAAGTCGTGGGTGAGCTTGCCGTCGATGCGCCACGCGGTCGCGAGCGGGATCTCGCGGAGGCCCGAGAGGATGTCGAGCTTGTTGACCGCGAGCGAGCCGAAGCCGTTCACGATCGCCGCCTCCCGCAACACCACCGTGTCGAGCCAGCCGCAGCGGCGCTTGCGGCCCGTCGTCGCGCCCACTTCCTGGCCCTTCTCGCCGAGCCACGCGCCGCCCGCGCCGTGGTCCTCGGTGGGGAACGGTCCGCCGCCCACGCGCGTCGTGTACGCCTTCGTGATCCCTAACACGTGGTCGATGCGCGTCGGCCCGATGCCGGCGCCGGTGCAGGCCGCGCCCGCGACGCAGTTCGACGACGTGACGAACGGATAGGTGCCGTGGTCGATGTCGAGGAAGGTCCCCTGCGCGCCCTCGAACAGCACCTTCTTGTCTTCGCGCACGGCGCGCTCGAGCAGCTTGCCGGTGTGGTCGACGAAGGGCGCGAGCTCGCGGCCGAGCGCGTAGAGCTCGTCGTAGACGGCGTTGGCGTCGATCTCCGGCCAGTGGTGCAGCTCTTTCAGCTCGAAGTTCTTCTCGCGCGCGAGGCGATCGACGGCGGCGCGCAGCGACGGCGGATCGAGCAGATCCGCCACGCGGATGCCGCGCCTGGCGACTTTGTCTTCGTAGGTTGGCCCGATGCCGCGGCCGGTGGTGCCGATCGCGCTCTCGCGGCGCGCCTCCTCGCGCGCCTTGTCGAGCGAGACGTGCCACGCCGTGATCACGTGCGCGCGGCCCGAGACGCGCAGCCGCGCCGGATCCTTGAGCGCGCCCTGCCGCCGGATCTTCCCGATCTCGTCGAGCAGCACGCGCGGATCGACCACCACGCCGGGGCCGATCAGGTTGACCGTGCCCTCTTGCAGGATCCCCGACGGCACGAGGTGCAGCACCGTCTTCAAGCCGTCGACGATCAGGGTGTGCCCGGCGTTGTTCCCGCCGTGGAAGCGCACCACGAGATTCGCGCTGACGGCGAGCCAGTCGACGATCTTGCCCTTGCCCTCGTCTCCCCACTGCGCGCCGACCGCGACGAGCGTGGTCATTTGCCGAGGTCCACGAGCTGCGCCGTGATCATGTTCGGCAGCGAGCGCAGGCGCTCCATCACCGATTCGTCCGGAGCCTGGTCGACGTTCACGATCATGGCCGCCTCCGCGCGCTCGCGAACCAGTGCGAGCTGCATGCGCGAGATGTTGATGCCGCACTCGCCGAGCAGCAGGCCGACCGCGCCGACCACGCCCGGCCGGTCGTGATTCTGGATCAAGATCGTCGGGCCCTCGGGAATCGCCTCGAGCATGAAGTCGTCGATGCGCACGATGCGCGGCTGGCTGCCATGGAACAGCGCTCCGGTGATGAGGCGCTGCACGTTGCCGCGCACGCGCGTCGTGATCGCGCTCGCGAAGTCCATCGGCCGCGAAGACTTGGTCTCGACCACGCGGATGCCGCGCTCGCGCGCGATCACCGGCGCGTTCACCATGTTCACGCGATCGGTCACGGACTCGAGCACGCCCTTCAGCACCGCGATCGTGATCGCCGAGACACGCAGGTTCGAGACCTCACCTGCGTACTCGACCTCGATCTCCTCGATCGCGCCGGGTCGCAGCTGTCCCTGGAAGCGGCCGAGCTTCTCGCCGAGCACGATGTAGGGGCGGATCTGCTGCAGCAGCTCCGGCGAAATCGACGGCATGTTCACCGCGTTGCGCACTTCGCCGCCGAGCAGGAAGTCGCGCACCTGCTCCGCCACCGCGATCGAGACGTTGATCTGCGCCTGCTCAGTCGAGGCGCCGAGGTGGGGCGTGCAGATCACGTTCGGGTGCGCGACGAGCGGATGGTCCTTCGGCGTCGGCTCCTGCTCGAACACGTCGAGCGCCGCCGCGCGGACCTGCCCCGAGTTCAGCGCCTCGAGCAGCGCCGCCTCGTCGACGATCCCGCCGCGCGCCGCGTTCACGATCAGCACGCCCGGTTTCGTTCGCGCGAGCCGCTCCTTGTTGAGCAGCTTGGTCGTGTCCTTCGTCTTCGGCACGTGAATCGTGATCGCGTCGCTGCGCGCGATCAGCTCGTCGAGCGACACGAGCTCGACGTCGAGCTGCTGCGCGACGTCGGGCGCGATGAACGGGTCGTACGCGATCACGCGCATGGCGAGCCCGCGGCCGCGCTCGGCGACGATGCGCCCGATGTTGCCGAGGCCGATCACGCCGAGCGTGCGGTTGTAGAGCTCGAGGCCCTCGAACTTGCTCTTCTCCCACTTGCCCGCCTTCATCGACGCGGTGGCCTGTGGGATGTGGCGCGCGAGCGCGACGAGCAGCGCGATCGCGTGCTCCGCCGTGGTGATGTTGTTGCCCTCGGGCGTGTTCATCACCGCGATGCCGCGCTGCGTCGCCGCGGGCACGTCCACGTTGTCGACGCCGATGCCGGCGCGGCCGATCACCTTCAGCAGCGGCGCTGCGGCGATCACGTCGGCGGTGACCTTGGTCCCGCTGCGCACGATCAGGCCGTCCGCGTCCGCCAGCACGCCGGCGAGCTCACCGGGCGAAATCCCCGGCACGTTCACCACCTGCAGGCCCGCCGCCCGCTGCAGAATCTCGAGGCCCTGAGTCGCCAGGGCGTCGCTCACCACCACCTTCGGCACGCGGCTCTCCTTGCATCGCCGGCCAGCTCCGCGAGCGCCGACTCAGGGACCGGGCGACCCGGCCTGCCTTGGGCATTTCGCAGCGTGCGCCTGACCCGCAGAAACGTCGCAGGATTGCCGCTGAGGTGTGGGGATGCAACCGGCCCGCCCGAGCCCCCGCGGAAGCAATGGGGTCAGACCCCTTTGCTCCCAGGCGGGCCTGACCCAAACGCCACGCGCCTTTACAGTGCGCGCGGACCATGCCCGCCGCCGCCCTGCCCGACCCGCTGCCGATTCGCCCGCGCGGCCCGCTCTCGGCGACGGTGCGTCCGCCCGGCTCGCGCAGCCTCGCGAACCGCGCGCAGCTCGCGGCGGCGCTCGCGCGTGGCGACAGCCTCGTGCGCAATCTCACGCCGAGCGACGACACCGATGCGATGCGGCTCGGCCTCGCGAGCCTCGGCGTCGCGATGGAACACCGCGGCGCCGGTGACGACTGGCTCGTGCACGGGCGCGACGGCTGGCTCGTGCCGATTGCGGGAGAGGTCGACGTGCGCGCGTCCGGAACGACCGCGCGCTTTCTCACGGCCGCCGCCACGCTCGCGAGCTCGCCGGTGGTGCTCGATGGCACGAAGCGCATGCGCGAGCGCCCGATCGCGGATCTCGCGGCCGCGCTCGGCGCCCTGGGTGCGCGCGTCGACGTGCTCGGCGCGCACGGCTGCCCACCGGTTCGCGCCGGAGGCTCGCGCCTCGTGGGCGGCGACGTGCAGCTCGACGTGCGCCGCAGCTCGAGCCAGTACGTCTCCGGCATTCTGCTCGCGGCGCCGTACGCGGAGCGCGATGTCACGCTGCACCTCGCCGGGGGCGAGGTCACCTCGCGCCCGTTCGTCGACCTGACGCTCGCGGTGATGCGCGACTTCGGCGCCGAGGCCGGCTGGCGCGGCGCCGGCGAGCTGTTCGTGCGCGCAGGCCGCGGTTATCAGGGACGCGACTACGCGATCGAGCCCGATGCACAAGGCGCCGTATACGGCTTCGCCGCCGCCGCGATCGCCGGCGGCTCGGTGACCGTCGAGGATCTGCCGAGAGAATCCGCGCAAGGCGAGCTCGCGTTTCTCGACGCGCTCGCCCTGATGGGCTGCGGGGTCGAGCGCGGCGCGCGCGCGATCACGGTGCGCGGCGCCGCGAGACTGCGCGGCATTCGCATCGACGCGAATCGCTGGTCCGACGCTGCGCTGGCGCTCGCCGTGGTGGCGCTGTTCGCGGAGGGCGCCACCGAGATCGTGAACGTGCCGAACCTGCGCATCAAGGAGACGGATCGCCTGGCCGCGCTCGAATGCGAGCTCGGCAAGCTCGGCGCGCGCGCCAGCACGGGGCCGGACTGGCTGCGCATCGAGCCCGGCCCGCTGCGCGGCGCTGCGATCGACACGTACGACGACCACCGCATGGCGATGTCGTTCGC
>DATBRS010000093.1:0-13537 GCA_036560185.1 Myxococcota bacterium | reverse complement strand
GGCGTGCAGCTGTAGGTGCCGACGCCGACCGTCTGCCCCGAGGCTACGTGCGCGACCGCCGCCTCCGCCGACAGCAGCTTCCCGCCCACGCGATCCTGCCCGCGCCTCGCAACACCTCGGCGGCCCTCGTACTCTGCGCCGCAGCAGCGAGGAGCCAGCAATGTCGGCGGACGAGCAAATTCAGCGGGTGATCGACGGCCGCGCGTGGAGCGAGTTCTGCCGCCAGCTCGAGGCCGCCGGGCAGGCGATCCTGCGCGACGGAACGCCCGCGACCGCGCTCGATCGCGCCGAAGGCCTCCGCTACCTGACGCGCTTGTTACGGGCGGGCCTCGACGCGAACCTCGAGCACGGCGATCCGCGCTTCCCGGGCTTCCATCAGCTCTCCAACGAGACGATCAAGATCGGCAACGACAACCCAGACAACATCTACTGGAACTGCAAGATCTCCGGGCAGTACGAGTACAAGCTCACGGGCCGGCGCGGCAGCGTTCCGTACGTCTCGCTCTGCACCAAGGGCGGCGGCTACGAGCAGGACGGCACGATGACGCCGCACGGCCAGCTCGACGGCCGCGACATGAAGATCAACGCGGACGGCAGCTTCGAGATCGCGCTCTCCTGTGAGCCGCGGTCGGGCAACTGGCTGCCGATGAAGCCCGAGACCAATCAGCTCTTGATCCGGATCACGTACGGCGATCGCAGCCGGGAGACGCCGGCGACCTTCGCGATCGAGCGCGTCGGCGGGGGCGGCGTGCCGCGACTCGATCCCGCGACACTCGAGGAGACGCTGCAGCGCACGGTCGGATTCGTGCGCGGCACCTCCAACCTCTTCGTGGACTGGATGAAGCGATACGAGACGCACCTCAACCAGCTGCCCTCCGACGACCAGAAGACTTGTCAGGCAGCGGGCGGCGACGCGCAGATCCACTACCTGCAGAGCTACTGGAGGCTCGCCGAGGACGAGGCGCTGTGGATCCGTCCGACGCGCATCCCCGAGTGCGCGTTCTGGAACTTCCAGCTCAGCAACTTCTGGATGGAGTCGCTCGACTACCGCTACGCGAAGATCCACACCAACAAGGTGATCGCGCACTACGAGCCGGACGGCTCGGTGCGCATCGTGGTCGCACATCGCGACCCCGGTGCGCGCTTCCAGAACTGGCTCTCGACCTGCGGCCACACGAGCGGCGGCATGCTGTTCCGCTGGGTCGAGGCGAGAGAGTTCCCGCCCGTCGAGACGCGCGTCGTGAAGCTGTCCGAGCTCGGCTCGCTGCCGTGAGCGTGGCCTCGCAGGCCAGCGCAGTCGCGCGCGACGACATCGCCGCCGCCGCGAAGCGCATCGCCGGCATGGTCGTGCGTACGCCCTGCCTGCTGTCGCGGACGCTCTCCGAGATCACCGGCGCGCGCGTTCACGTGAAGTTCGAGAACCTTCAGTTCACCGCGTCGTTCAAGGAGCGCGGCGCGCTCAACAAGCTGCTGCAGCTCTCGCCGCCGGAGCGCGCGCGCGGCGTCGTGGCGATGTCCGCCGGAAATCACGCCCAAGCCGTCGCGCACCACGCGAGCCGGCTCGACATCCGCTCCACGATCGTGATGCCGCGCTACACGCCGAACGTGAAGGTCGAGCACACTCGGCGCTTCGGCGCGCAGGTCGTGCTTCACGGCGACGACTTGAACGCCGCGAACGATCGTGCGAACGAGCTCGCGGCGGAGCGCGGTCTCACCTTCGTGCACCCCTACGACGACCCCGCCGTGATCGCCGGGCAGGGCACCGTCGCGCTGGAGATGCTCGAAGACCAGCCCGACCTCGAGGCGCTGGTGATCCCAGTCGGCGGCGGGGGGCTCGCGTCGGGTTGCGCGCTCGCGGCCCCTGATGCCGTCGCGGTCTACGGCGTCGAGACCGAGCGCTTCCCATCGATGAAGCAGGCGCTCGCCGGCGAGGCGATCGCGTGCGGCCGCGACACCATCGCCGAGGGCATCGCCGTGAAGCGACCCGGCGCGATCACGCGCGAGATCCTGCGCGCGCGCGCCCGCGACATCCTGCTCGTCAGCGAGATCGATCTCGAGGAGTCGATGCTCGCGCTCCTCGAGATCGAGAAGACCGTCGCGGAAGGAGCCGGCGCCGCGGCCCTCGCCGCGGTGATGCGCCACCGCGCGCGGTTCGCGGGCAAGCGCGTTGGCGTCATCCTCAGCGGCGGCAACATCGACATGCTCGTGCTCGCCTCGGTGATCGAACGCGGGCTCGCCCGCTCGAAGCGCCTGGTGCGGGTGCGCGTGCAGCTGAGCGACCGCCCCGGCGCGCTCGCCGACGTGACGCGCATACTCGCGGACGCGGGCGCCAACGTGATCGAGATCGACCACGAGCGCGCCTTCGGCCGCGTGCCGCTCAAGGAGGCGCGAGTCGAGTTCGTGATCTCGACGCGCGGCGGCGAGCACCTCGCCGAGATCCGTGCCGCGCTCGCAGCCGCCGGCTACGAGGTGGCGACGCCGGACCTGTAGGAGTGGTTCTCGGAGCGGGGCGATCCGCGCCGAGCCCGAGCTCAGTCGCCGAGCTGCGTGAGCGCGTAGCCGCCCGCGAGGCTGAGCGCCCATAACACCCCGGCCAGCGCCGCGCCGCCGCCAAGCTTGCCGCTGCGCGAGCGCGAATCCCACATCCCGAACAGCGTCACCGCGGCCGCGATCGCCAGCGCCATGCGCGCGAACGGGCTTCGCTGCAGCAGCGCCATCGCCACGGCCCAGGCGCCGAGCGCGGAGAGGCCGACGACGGCGCAAAACGTCACCGGCCAGAGCGACGAGTCGCGCCAGAAGAGCGACAGATCGAAACCCAGCTGCGCATCGCGGCGCTCCGGCGGCGGAGGCGAGAAGGGATCGCGCGGCGATTCGTCGGTCACGGCGCGGGCGACGTTACTCGGGCGACGCGACGGGGCGCACCACGTGAGCGAGCGAGCTGCGCGCGTCCTTCGCGAACGAGCGGAACAGCTGGGTCGCGCGATCGATGTCCGGCGCCCAAGGGCCGGTGAAGATTCCGCCCGGCATCGGACGGCGCGACGCGAACCGCACCAGCGGCACTCCGGTCGCGTCGTCGGTGAGCTGCATGACGAACGTGGCGGGGCGACCGGGCTGGATGACCGAGGTGACGCGCGAGTTCGTGGCGCGCGCGCGGTCGAACTCGAGGCCGACCACCTCGGCGTTGATGCGCAGCACGCCGGCGCCCGGTTCGCGCGTCTCGGGCAGCGGGATCGAGATCGCGACCTGGTCGCGCACCGCGCCATCGAGCGCGCGGATCAGCAGCGAGTGGTCCGAGACGAGCGGCGCCACGACGACGCGATCGTAGAAGAGCGCGGGACGTTCGAATCGTACCGCGCGGTAGGTGCCGAGGTCGGGGCGCGGGCGCCGCACGTAGAGCGCTCCGGGCGCGTCGATCCATTGCTCGACGAGATCGCCGAAGGGCGCGGTCACCAGGGTCGGCTGCGCTTTGGGGTCGAG
This sequence comes from Myxococcota bacterium, assembly GCA_036560185.1. GTDB lineage: Bacteria > Myxococcota_A > UBA9160 > UBA9160 > UBA6930 > VGRF01. Next base: position 10,060 of record DATBRS010000093.1, on the reverse strand, counting down.
CGCGATGCGCTGGCCCGCCTCGGGATCGCCGGCGCAGGCCGCCAACGCGAGCGCCGCGAGCAGCAGCGCGCGGGAATGCGGAAGCGTCATGCGGCCCTCCCGGCGGGTTGGGCAACAGTAACGCTCGCGCGCCGACGAGCCGTCGCGGGGCCTGGGTTGGGCGCGGCGGCGCGCGGCGCGCGAAGCTCACGGCATGTGGCAAACGCGCGAATTCACCTCGAGCGACGGCCTAACACTCTCGTATCGCGACTACACGGGTCCGCCCGTCTCTACCGCGGCGCCGGTGCTGTGCCTGCCCGGCCTCACGCGCAACGCGCGCGATTTCGAGAGCCTCGCCTCCGAGCTGGCCCGCTCGCGCCGCGTGCTCTCGCCCGATCTGCGCGGCCGCGGCCTCTCCGCGTTCGACCCGCAGCCCGCGCGCTACCACCCGGCCACTTATGTCCGCGACGTGATCGAGCTGCTCGCCGCGGCGCACGCCCCGCGCGTGCTCGCGATCGGCACGTCGCTCGGCGGACTCATCACCCTCCTGCTCGCCGGCGCAAAGCCCGATGCGCTCGCCGGCGTGGTACTGAACGACATCGGCCCCGTCGTCGAGGAGGCCGGCCTCGCGCGCATCCGCGGCTACGTCGGCAAGACGGGCGCGATGCGCAGCTGGGACGAAGCCGCGGGCGCCTGTCGCGCCGCCAACGCCGTCGCGTTCCCAGATTTCAGCGCCGCCGACTGGCTCTCGTTCGCGCGGCGCTGCTGCGTCGCCACGCCCGACGGCGGCGTGCGCTTCGACTACGACCCGCGCATCTCCGAGCCGCTCGCCGGATCCGCCGCCACGCCTCCGGCCAGCGACCCGTGGCAGCTCTGGTCCCCGCTCGCGCGCATTGCGACGCTCGTCATCCGCGGCGCGCACTCGGACATCCTCAGCGCCGAGACCGTTGCCGCGATGCAACGCCGCAAGCCCGACACGATCGCGGTCACGGTTCCCGGCCGCGGCCACGCGCCCCTGCTCGACGAGCCGGAAGCGCTCGCTGCGATCCGCCGCTTCGCCGCAGCGCGCTGACTCGGCGCGAACGCCCCGCCCTACTCCAGCTCGATCGTCCCGTTCACGTCCATGCGCACGCGGCTCGTGCCGCCCTCGAAGCTCGGCGCCGCCGCGTCCATCGCCATCGTCGCCTTCTCCGCGCGCATCATCGGCATCGGCGGCTGGAACCCTCCGCCGCCGACGTTCACGCTGATCAGGCCGTAGCTCGCCTTGCCGAAGCTCTTCGCGACCAGCGCGGCGCGCACGCGAAAGGCGGCGATCGCCTCGGCGACCAGCTCGTCCTCGAGCTTGCGCTGCGTCTCGCGCGACACCGAGAAAGAGATGTTACGGAGCAGCAAGCCGCGCTCCTGCAGCTTGCCGCACAGCTTCGCGACGGCGCCGGTGTCCTTGCTCTCGAGGATCAGGTCTTGGCTCGCCTGCCAGCGCAGGATGCGATTGCCGTCGCCGTACTCCGGGTAGGTGTTGTACGCGCCGCTCGTCACCTTCACGCCCTGCGCCTGCTTCGCGAGCGCGAGCGCCTCGCCCATCTGTTTGTTGACGCGCGCGGAGAGCTCGGCTGCGTCCGAGCCCGACGCGGTGGTGCCGATCGTGCCGGTGGTCCAATCGTTCGCCACCTCGCGCTCGGCGCCGACGTTGAAACTCACCTGATTGCGCGGTTGCGGGAGGGTCTGCGCGGCGACCGCGCTGACTCCGAGCGCGACGGCGAGCGGGATCGAGAGCGTTCGAACGAGGCAGCGACGCGAGGTCATGGTCTCTCCTGGTTTGGCGCGCGCAGCCTAGCGGCGCGCGCGATACGGTCCGCGTTGTGACGCACACGCGAGGCGCGATGTTCGATCCCAGCGCCGACGCCGTCGTGCTGCCGTATTGGCTCGATCGTCCGGCGGACGAGGCGCTCGCGATCGCGCGCGAGGCGGAGCGGCTCGGCTACCGCGAGCTGTGGATCGGGGAGATGGCCACCTTCGACGCGTTCGCGCTCGGTGCGGCCATCGCGCGCGACACGGCGCGCATCGCGCTCACGCTCGGCCCGCTCGCGCTCGGTGTGCGCAGCCCCGTCGCGCTCGCGCTCGGCGCCGGCAGCGTCTCCGAGCTCGGCGGCCGCCCGGCGCGGCTCGCGCTCGGCGCCTCGAGCCCCACGATCGTCGCGGGCTGGCACGCACGGCCGTACGCGCGCTTGCCCGCGCTCGCGCGGGAGACGCTCAGCGCGCTGCGCCCGCTGCTGCGCGGCGAGCGCAACGAGCGCGGTTTCAAGCTGCGCGTCGCAGCGCCCGCGCCGGAGCTCACGCTCGCGGCGTTCGGCCCGAAGATGCTCGGCGTCGGCGCGCGCGAGGCCGATCGCGTCGTGCTGAACCTGGTGACACCCGCCGCCGTGCGCGGCGTTCGCGACGCGCTCGAGGGCGCCGCGCACGCCGCGGGCCGCCCCTGCCCGCGCCTCGCGGTGTGGGTCGCCGCCGCGCACGAGCCGAGCGCGGAGGGCATCGCGCAGCTCGCGCGCCAGGTGTGCGTCTATCTCGCAGCGCCGGGCTACGGCGAGATGTTTCGCGCAGCGGGGTTCGGCGCGCTCGTCGATCGCGCGCGCGCCGGCGAGCCTCAGCGAGCGCTCGCGCAGGCGGTGCCGCGCGCGCTGCTCGACGCCGTCGCCCTGCTCGGCGACGCGAGCTCCCTGCGCGCCCGCGCGAGTGATTACGTCGAAGCGGGCGCGGACGAGATCGCCATCGTGCCGGTGACGGCCGGCGATGCAGCGGGGCGGCGAGTGCTCGAGGCGCTGCGCTAGCGCCGCGCGCGCGTCACTCCTGCTTCCCGCGCGGCGAGACGTCGAGGAACGGCATCGCGCCACCGGTGACGCTCGGCAGCTGCCCGTTCCACTTCTCGATCTTCTTGGTCTCGACCAGCAGCGGCGTCAGCGATTCCTGCAGCAAACGGTTCGCCTCGGCTTGCGCCTTCGCCTTCACCAGCGTCGAGTCGGCCTCGCCCTGCGCCTCGGCGACGCGCGCCTTCGCGAGCGTCACCTGCCGCTGCAGCTCGTACTCGGCTTGCTGCGCTTGCTGCTGCGCGCCCATCTTCTGTTGGAGCTGCTGCTCGATCGTCTGCGGCAGGTGGCTCGCGCCCAGGTTCACCTTGTCGACGATGAAGCCCATCTTCGACATCTCGTCGTGCAGCCCTTTCTCGATGCGCGTCTGCAGCAGGCCGCGGTCTTCCGAAATGATGCCGGTGAGCGACATCTGCCCCGCGGCGTTCTGCGCGACCGTGATGATCGTGCGGCGGATGAAGGTCGCTTCGATGTCTTCGATGTCGGCGCCGCGGAAGGCCCTGAACACGTCGGCCGCGCGATCTTGCGACGTGTTGAAGGTGACCGAGATGTCCTGCCGGATGTGCTGGCCTTCCTTCGTGGGCAGGTCGATCGCGTCGTCTCCGCCTGAAGACCCCTCGCCCGAGCGCGCGACCATCGTGTAGGTGCGGAGCGCCACCGGATACGACTGGACCTTCGTGATCGCCGGAATGCGCCACACGAGCCCCTGCCCCGTCGTGCGGAGCGAGCCCGTCATCTGGTTGAAGACCACGCCGACGTTGCCGGGCTGAACGATCGTGAACGAGGAATTCAGCGCGATCAGCAGCAGGATCACGAGGCCGATCGTCACCCCGTTCGCGAACAGCCGCGGGCCCAGGGAGACGCGCTCAATCGTCGCCATCGAGATCCTCCGCGCCGAAGCCGCCGTCTCTGCGCCTGCGCAGCTCGACGACGCGATTGCGGCGTTCGTTCGGGAAGTTGCGCTCGAACCAGGCCTCGAGCCGGTCGCGCAGCGGACGCGCGAGGCGGAACAGCGCCATCCCCGCGAGCAGGAGGAGCAAAAGCTCGGCGCCCCTCGTCATCGCGAGCTCGTCCGCTACGCCCGCATCGAGGCGGCGGCGTCCTGCACGGCGCGAATGATCTTGTCGTAGCCCGTGCAGCGGCACAGGTTGCCGGCGAGGCCGAAACGGATCTCGCGCTCGCTCGGATCGGGGTTCTTCTCCAGCAGCGCCTTGGCCGCCACCACGATGCCGGGCGTGCACACGCCGCACTGCAGGCCCGCGTGCTCGAGCAGCTTCTGCTGCACCGGATGCAGCTGCCCGGCCTTCGCGACCCCCTCGATGGTCTCGATGCTTCGACCGCGAGCCTCGGCGGCGAGCACGAGACAGGCGCAGGTGAGGCGGCCGTCGAACATCACGCTGCACGCGCCGCAGTCGCCGGTCGCGCAGCCTTCCTTCACGCCGGTCAAGCCGACGTTGTTACGCAGCGCGTCGAGCAGCGTCTGGTGCGGGTCGCACAGGAACTCGGCGGCCTCGCCGTTGATCGTGGTCTCGATGTGGAGCTTCGACATTGGGGCTGGTTCTCCGCTTCTCTGGGCTTATTGACGAGCGGCGGCGCGGTCGGCCGCGATCTTCGCGGCGCGCTTGGTGAGCACGCCGGAGACCTGCTTGCGGTAGACGACGGTGCCGCGCTTGTCGTCGATCGGGCGCGCCGCGGCGGACGCGGCGGACGCTGCGGCGGCGAGCGAGGCGTCGTCGATGCGCTTGCCGACCAGCGCGGCCGCGGCTTCGGGCACGAGGAACGCCGTCGGCCCGACGGCGCCGAGCGCCACGCGCGCGGCGCTGCAGGTGCCGTCCGCCGCGAGCGTGACGCGCACGCCGGCGCCCACCACCGCGATGTCCATCTCCGTGCGCGGGATCAAGCGCAGGTACGCATCGGCGGTGCGCGCCGCGGGGCGCGGCAGGAAGAGCGCGACGAGCAGCTCGTCGGGCGCGAGCACGTTCTTGCCCGGGCCCGTGTTGAACTTCTCCGCCAGCACTTCGCGGCGGCCGTTCGGCCCCGCGATGATGCAGCGCGCCTCGTTCGCGATCAGCGCGGGTGTGGTGTCCGCGGCCGGCGACGAGTTGCACAGGTTGCCGCCGATCGAGGCGCGTCCCTGCACTTGCTTCGAGCCGATCAGCGCGGCCGCCTCGAACAGGCCGGGCCAGAGCGCGCAGAGGTCCTTGCGCTGCGACAGCTCGTCGCCGCATACGGCGGCGCCGATCGTCGCGCCTCTCGCGTCGAGCGAGATCGCCATCAGCTCCGCGATCTGCTTCAGATCCACGAGCACCGCGGGCTGCTTCGCGCCACTGCGCATCTGCACGAGCAGATCGGTGCCGCCGGCGAGCACGCGCGCCGCGGCGCCGTGCTTCGCGAGCGCGGCGACCGCCTCGTCTACCGAGCGCGGCGCTTCGAACGACTTCTGCATGGGGGTTCTCCTGATTCCTCGAAACCGTCAGCCGCCCGAGAGCGGGGGCAGGAACGTCACTTCGGTCCGCTCGGCGAGCGGCTCGTAGTCCGCGTCGCTGCGGATGTCGCCGTCGATCGCGACCGCGAAACGCGGGCCGAGCGCTGCGCCGAAGCCCGGGTAGCGGGCCTCGAGCGCCCGCAACAACGCCGCCACGTTCGCGGCACCGAGCGTCACGCACTCGGCGCCGGTCAGCGCGCGCAAGGACGGGGGGATGGTCACGATCGCCACGGAACCTGCTTCGCCGCTCCGGTTGTTACTGCTGCAGCGCCGCGAGCAGGCGCGGCGGCGAGATCGGCAGCTGCGTGAGCCGCTTGCCCGTCGCCGCGTGCACCGCGTTCGCGACCGTCGCGAGCGGCGCCACGATCGGGGTCTCACCGACGCCACGAACGCCGTAGGGATGGCCCGGATTCGGCACCTCGATCACGACGGTGTCGATCATCGGGAGATCGCTCGCGACCGGCATGCGGTAGTCGAGGAAGCCGGCGTTCTCCATCACACCGCGCTTGTCGAACACGTACTCCTCGTTCAGCGCCCAACCGATTCCCTGAGAGGCGCCGCCCTGCATCTGGCCTTCGACGTAGGCCGGGTGCACCGCACGGCCGGCGTCCTGGATCGCGGTGTAGCGGAGCACGTCCACGCGGCCGGTCTCCGGATCGACCTGCACGTCGCACAGGTGGGTCGCGAAGCCAGGGCCGCCGGCGGGCGGATTCACCTGCGCGCGGCCGTTCAGCGGGCCGCCGGTCTTGCCCATCGACTTCGCGAGCGCGGCGACCGTGAGCGGCGCGTGATCGAGCCCCGAGGCCTTCGTCGGCAGGCAGCGCCCGTCCACGAACTCGACCTGCGCGACGTCGCAGCCCCAAGTCTTCGCGGCGCGCTGGCGCAGCTGCGCGATCACGTCGCGCGACGCCTCGATCACCGCGAGGCCGGTCGCGAACGTGACGCGGCTGCCGCCCGTCAGGTCGCAGTAGCCCGCCGTCTCGGTGTCGCCGACGACCGGCCGCACCTTCATCACGTCGATGCCGAGCTCCTCGGCGGCACAGATCGCCATCGAGGCGCGCGAGCCGCCGATGTCGGGGTTGCCAGTGATTACGGTCGCGGTGCCGTCCTCGGCGAGATGCACCTCGGCGCTCGACTGCATGCCGACGTTGAACCAGAAGCCCGACGCGACGCCGCGGCCTTGGTTCGGGCCGAGCGGCGCGCGGTAGTGCGGATGCCGCTTCGCGGCCTCGAGCGTCTCGACGAAGCCGATGCGGTTGAACTTCGCGCCGTAGGGCGCCTGCGTGCCTTCCTTGGCCGCGTTCGCGAGGCGCAGGTCGATCGGATCGACGCGCAGCTTCGCGGCGAGCTCGTCGAGCGCCTGCTCCATGGCGAACGCCGCCTGGGGCGCCCCCGGCGCGCGATACGCCGCCGTCTTCGGCTTCGTCGTCACGACGTCGAAGCCCTCGATCGCGCAGTTCGGGATGTCGTAGGCCGCGAACACCGTCATCGCGCCGGCGCCGACGGGCGAGCCGGGGAAGCCGCCGGCCTCGTACCAGAGGCGCGCGCTGGCGGCGACGAGCGTGCCGTCGCGCTTCGCGCCGAGCTTCACTTCGATCTGCGCGGCGCCCGCGGGCCCGGTCGCGCGGAACACGTCCTCGCGCGACATCACCATCTTCACCGGCCGGCCCGTCTTTCGGGAGAGCAGCACCGCGATCGGCTCGGTGTAGACCGTCGTCTTGCCGCCGAAGCCGCCGCCGATCTCGCTCGGGATCACTTTCAGCTGCGAGAGATCGAGGCCGAGCACCGCGGCGCAGTAGCTGCGCACGACGAAGGCGCCCTGCGTGCAACACCACACCACCGATTGGCCGTCGGCGTTGGTGCGCGCGACCACGGCGTGCGGCTCGATGTAGCCCTGATGCACGGTCTGCGTGCGATAGCTGCCTTCGACCACGACCTCGGCCTGCTCGAAGCCCTTCGCGGCGTCGCCCTTCGCGAACGCGATGCGCGACGCGACGTTGGTCGGCCCCGAATCCTTCATGCCCTTCGTGCGCAGCTGCGGATGCAGGATCGGCGCGCCGGGCGCGATCGCCTCGTCGATCGAGAGCACGGGCTTCAGCACCTCGTACTCGACCTCGATCGCCGCGAGCGCGAGGTCGGCGATCTCCTGCGTCGTGGCCGCCACCGCCGCGAGCGCGTGGCCGTGATAGAGCACCTTGTCGCGCGCCATGCAGTTCAGCGAGAGGTCGCGGAAATCGCCGCCATGGCCCTCGCCGCCAGCCGCCTCCGCCGACGCGAGATCGGGCAGGTCGGCCGCCGTCGCGATCGTGCGCACGCCGTCGATCTTCAGCGCCCTCGAGACGTCGATGCGCTTGATGTTCGCGTGCGCGTGCGGGCTGCGCAGGATCTTGCCCCACAGCATGTCGGGGAAAGCGAGATCCGCGCCGAAGTTCGCCTTGCCCGTGACCTTGTCGACGCCGTCGTGCCGGATCGGACGGGTGCCGACCCACTTGAACTTGCGATCCGCCCCGTTTGCGCCGTTGCTCGCCATGGACTCGCCCTCCGCCGCGTGAAGATGGGGCAGGTTACAAGAGAAACGCGCCCGTCCGCCGCCCGGCTTCGCCTAGCATCACATGCAGCGCGCGAGGGAAATCGATGCTCCGCCTGTTGCAGTGGCTCGTGCGCCAGGATTGGCTGCTGCGCCTGCTCGCCCCCGCGATCGGCCTATTCAATCCGTTCCTCTCGGAGAACCGGCGCGACCCGTACCCGAGCTACGCCCGCGTGCGCGAGGCGGGCGGCATCTACCGCGCGCCGTTCGGGATGTTCGTCGCGAGCCGCTACGACGACGTCGTCGCGCTGCTGCGCGACCCGCGCTTCTCCGCCGACCGGAGCCAGGCCGCCCCGTTCCGCCTGATTCGCTGGCTGAACCGCGACGCACCGGACTTCCTGAACCTGATCGACCGCAACCTGCTGAACCTCGACGGGCCCGATCACGCGCGCATCCGCGGCCTCGTTACCAAGGCGTTCACGCCGCGGCGCGTCGCCGCGCTGCGCCCGCGCATCGAGGCGATCGTCGAGACGCTGCTCGACGAGGCCGGTGAGCGCCCCGATTTCGAGCTGGTACGCGACCTCGCGCACCCGCTGCCCGTGATCGTGATCGCCGAGCTGTTAGGGGTACCGCTCGAGGATCGCGAACGGTTCCGGGGCTGGTCGAGCGGCGTCGTGCAGATCATCGACCCGCTGAATGCGGAGCGCGGCCTGGGCCGCGCGCGCGAGGCCGCCAGCGCGCTCGCCGGCTACTTCCGCGGCATGCTCGCGCTGCGGCGCGCGGAGCCCCGCGACGACCTGCTCTCCGCGATGATCGCCGCCGAGCAGGACGGCCGCGTGCTCGGCGAAGGCGATCTGCTCTCGCTCTGCGCGCTGCTGCTCGCGGCCGGCCACGAGACGACCACGAACCTGATCTCCAACGCCGTGCTCGCCCTGCTGCGCTTCCCCGATCAGGCCGAGCGGCTACGCGCACAGCCGAGCCTGATGCCCACGGCCGTCGAGGAGTTCCTGCGCTTCGACTCGCCGGTGCAGTTCACCGACCGCATCGCCGCCGAGGACGTCGAGCTCGGCGGGCAGCGCATTCCGCGCGGGCGACCGGTGGGGCTCCTGCTGGCGGCCGCGAACCACGACCCCGCGCAGTTCGCGGCGCCGCATCGCCTCGACATCGGGCGCGCGGACAACCGCCACGTCGCGTTCGGAGGGGGCCCGCACTTCTGCCTCGGTGCGCCCCTCGCGCGGCTCGAGGCGGAGCTCGCGCTCGGCGCCCTGCTGCGCCGTTTCGCGAAGTGGAGCGGCGACCCGAGCGCGGTGGCGTACCGGCGTTCGGTGCTGCTGCGCGGCCCGCTCGCGCTCCCGCTGCGGTTCTAGCGCGCACTGCGCGGTCCGAGCGCGCGAGCGCAACCGCAGCACGACGCGCGGGTTACTCCTGCCGACGCGCTGGACTGGCGCAACGTCTCGCGGCGCGAGTGAATCTGCCCTGCCAACGCGCGCGCCGTAGCCAGCGCCCCGTCTGTACTCGTGCAGGCGGGGCGTTTGGCTTCGCGCCGCGCGGCGGCCGAGGCGAACCGCAACAACGCGCTGCGGCGAGGCGCGCGGCGTGCGCGTTCGCCAGGCACGCGGGTTGCTCTTCGCCTTCTTCACGGAGGCCCGCCATGAGCCGCTACGCGTACTCCCGCCTCTCCGCCCAGGACAACGACTTCCTGCGCTGGGAGAGCCGCCGGCTCCCGATGCACGGCGTCGCCGTGCAGCTCTTCGCGTGCGGCCCGCTCGCGCGCGGCGGTGGCGTGAACTTCGAGGCGATTCGGGAAGCCGTCGCGGCGGCTCTGCCGCGCATGCCGCGCTATCGGCAGCGGGTCGTGCAAATTCCGGGCAGCGCGCGCGCCGTCTGGGTCGACGACGAGCGCTTCCAGCTCGAGCACCACCTGCGGCACGTCGCCGTCGCGCATCCCGGCGCCGAGGCGCAGCTACGCCGTTTGGTGTCACACATCGCGGAGACGCCGCTCGATCGAGGCCGTCCGCTCTGGGAGAGCTGGGTGATCGAGGGGCTCGACGGCGGGCGCTTCGCGTTCGTGACCAAGGCGCATCACTGCATGTTCGACGGTGCGGGCGGCATGCAGCTGATCGAGCAGCTCCTGGCCCGCGATCCGGCGGCGCCCTTGCCCGAGGCGCCGCGCTGGTTCCCGAAGACGCCGCCGAGCCCCCTCGAGCT
>DATBRS010000092.1:0-41087 GCA_036560185.1 Myxococcota bacterium | reverse complement strand
TCGCGCGTGCGCGTGTAGCGATGCGGCTGGAACACGACGACGATGCGCCCCGCGTGCTGCTCGCGCGCGGCGGCCAGCGTCGCGCGCAGCTCGGTCGGGTGATGCCCGTAGTCGTCGACCACGCGCACGCCGCGCGCCGTGCCCTTCAGCTCGAAGCGGCGCTCGACGCCCGCGAAGCTCGCGAGCGCGTCCGCAGCTTGCGGGAACGGCACCTCGAGCTCGGCGGCGACGGCGAGCGCCGCGAGCGCGTTCGCCACGTTGTGCCGGCCGGGGATGCGCACGCGCGCCGTGCCGAGCGACTCGCCGCCGCGCGAGACGGCGAAGCGCGAGCCGGCGCCGTCGCGCGCGAGGTCGCGCGCCACCCAGTCCGCGGGCTCCGAGAGGCCGTAGGTCGTGCGCCGGCGCGCGATCCGCGGCAGCAGCCGCTGCACGCCGGGGTCGTCGAGGCAGAGCACTGCGCGGCCCCAGAAGGGCAGGCGGTTGGCGAACGCGGCGAAGGCATTCTCCATCACGTCGGCGGTGCCGTAGTGATCGAGGTGCTCGGGCTCGATGTTCGTGATCACCGCCACGACGGGCGAGAGATGGAGGAAGGAGCCGTCGCTCTCGTCCGCCTCGGCCACCAGAAACGGCCCCTTGCCCAAGCGCGCACCGGTTCTGTCCGACTCTCCGCTCGCCTGCGGCTCGCTGCGCGCGGCCTGCCCCGCTTCGCGGTGCTGGGCCGCTTGCCAGGCCGGTTGCTCGCTCGGTCCAGCCCCGGACCCGATCACGCGGCCGCCGACGACCACGGTGGGATCGAGCCCCGCCGCAGCGAGCAGGTGCGCGATCAGCGACGTGGTCGTGGTCTTGCCGTGGGTGCCCGCGACCGCGATGCCGTCCTTGAGGCGCATCACCTCGGCCAGCATCTCCGCGCGCGGAATCACCGGCACACCGCGCGCGCGGGCGGCGGCGAGCTCGGGGTTGTCGCGGCGTACGGCGCTCGAGACCACGACCACGTCGGCATCGCCGACGTGGTCGGAGTCGTGGCCGATGGCGACGCGGGCGCCCAGGCGGCGCAGGCGCTCGACCGTCGCGCCGCTCGCGAGATCGCTGCCGCTCACGCCGTAGCCCTGGGCGAGCAGCAGCTCGGCGAGGCCGCACATGCCGATGCCGCCGATGCCCACGAAGTGGATCTGCTTCACGCCGCGGAAGCGAGGCATCAGGGCCGGCTCCCCGCGAGCGCGAGGCAAGCCTCGGCGATCGCTTCGCAGGCATCGGGCCGCGCAGCCGCCAGGGCGCGCGCGCTCATCGCCGCGAGCCGCTCGCGATCGCCGAGCAGCTCGAACAGCGCGCTCGAGAACGTCGCGCAGGACAGGCCGCGCGATTCGAGCACGCGCGCGGCCCCGACGCGCTCGAGCTCCCGGGCGTTCGCGAACTGCTCGCCGCCGCCCACGTGCGCGAGCGGGATCAGCAGCGCCGCGCGGCCCGCGAGCGCGAGCTCCGCGATCGAGATCGCGCCCGCGCGGCAGACCACGAGGTCGGCGGCGGCGTAGCGCCGCGGCATGTCGCGCTCGAAGGCGACCACCTCGGCTCGCGTGCCGGCGGCCTGATAAGCGGCGGCCACGCGCTCGCGATCCGCCTCGCCGGTCTGGTGGACGATGCCGACGCCCGCCTCGGCGAGCGGCTTCGCGAGCTCCATCATCAGCTCGTTGATCTGGCGGGCGCCGAGGCTGCCGCCGAACACGAACAGCTGCGGCGGGCGCGATGCGTCCGCGCGCGCGGCGCTGGCCGCGTTCGCGAACTTGTCGCGCAGCGCGCGGCGCAGCGGCACGCCCGTGACGACCGCGCGCACGGCACTGCGCGCGGGCAGCGCTTCCACCGTGCCCGCGAAGCCAGCGAAGATGCGCGTCGCGAAGCGCGCCATCAGCCGATTCGCCGCGCCGGGCACGGCGTCCGTGTTCACGAGCGCGAGCGGCGTACGGGTGAGCGCCGCGGCGAGCGCGGCGGGCACCGAGGCGTAGCCCCCGACGGAGATCACCAGCGCGATGCGGCGCCCGCGCAGCAGCGCGCGTGCGGCGAACGTCGCGCGCACCAGCGCGGCGAGCGCGGCGATGCGCTCGCCGACGCCGCGGCCGATCACCGGCCGCGCATCGAGCAGCACGAGCTCGAAGCCCGCCTCGGGCACGAGTCGCTTCTCGATGCCGCGCTCTGCGCCGACGAACACGAGCTCCGCTCCGCGCGCGCGCAGCTCCTCGCCGAGCGCGAGCGCGGGCGTGACGTGCCCGCCCGTCCCGCCGCCGGCGATGGCGATGCGCGCGCTCATGCCGCGCGGCTCCCACGCCGTGCCGGTGCGCTCGCGCGCGCGATCGAGATCAGGATGCCGGCGGCGATGCAGGCGACGAGCAGCGAGCTGCGTCCATACGAGAGGAACGGCAGCGTGAGGCCCTTCGGCGGCAACAGGCCCATGACCACCGCGCCGTTGAGCAGCGCCGGCAGGCCGATCAGCAGGGTCGCACCGAATCCCAGCAACAAGCCGAAGCGGTGGGTCGCGCGCCGCGCGATGCGCAGGCCCGTGAGCACGAGCACGACGAACAGCCCGAGCACGAAGCCGACGCCGATCAGGCCGGCCTCCTCCGCGATCACGGACAAGATGAAGTCGGTGTGCGCCTCGGGCAGGTAGTGGAGCTTTTGGAGGCCGTTGCCGGGCCCCGTGCCGAACAGCCCGCCGCGCCCGAACGCGACGAACGACTGCACCAGCTGGAAGCCGATGCCCGCCGGGTCGTCCCACGGATTGCGGAATGCGAGAACGCGCCGCATCGCGTAGGGATTGAGCGCGCAGTACAGCGCCACGCCGGCTGCGCCCGCGAGCGCCGGGATCGCGAGCAGCCGCACGGGCGCGCCGGCGACGAACACGATCAAGCCGACCAGCGCCGCGATCACCACCGCGCTGCCGAGATCGGGCTGCAGCAGGCACAGTGCCATCGGAACCGCGGCGAACCCGAGGGCGAGCACGCAGCTGCGCGCCGTGAGCGCGCCCCGCACCTCGTTGCGCGACAGATACGCGCAGACCGCGAGCACGGTCGCGAGCTTCGCGAGCTCGACGGGCTGGAACACGACGCCGCCGGGAAGCATCAGCCAGCGGCGCGCGCCACCCGCGACGAAGCCGAGCGCGAGCGTCGCGACCAGCGCGGCGAGCGCCACGCCGTACAGCGCGTACGCGAGCCGATACCAGGCCACGAGCGGCAGGCGCGCCGAGCCGAACAACAGCAGTCCGCCCAGCACGATGCCGGCGGCGTGGCGGACGAAGTGCGGGGAGAAGGTCGCGTCGCTGAAGGTGGCGGTGGCGCTGAACACGGCGACGGCGCCGATCAGCGCGAGGATGCCCACCGAGGAGGCGATCGCGCCGACGTCGGCGTCGTTCGAGCGGGGGGATACGAAGTCGGCGGCTCTCATCGCGGCTCCTGGCTGGCGGCCCGGGCGAGCGCGGCGAACTGCTGCCCGCGCTCCTCGTAGTTGCGGAACTGATCGAAGCTCGCGCAGGCAGGCGACAGCAGAACGGTGTCACCCGCCGCCGCGAGCTCGCGCGCGCGCGCGACGGCGCGCGCGAGCGTCCCCACCGGCTCGAAGGCGAGCTTGCCCGAGAGGCTCGCGGCGATCGCGGCCGCGGAGTCGCCGATCAGCAGCGCGCGTTTCACGCGCCCGAGCGGCGCCTCGAGCAGCTCGGCGAAGTCGAGGCCCTTGTCCTTGCCGCCGAGGATCCAGAGCAGCGGCCCCGGCAGGTTTGCGACCGCAGCCACCGCAGCGCTCGGGTTGGTGGCCTTCGAATCGTCGAGCCAGCGCACACCGTGCGCCTCCGCGACGAGCTCGCAGCGATGCGGGAGCCCTCGGAAGCTCGCGAGCGCCCCGAGCGCGCGGGCCGGATCGGCGCCGAGCGCGGCGACGGCGAGCAGCGCGGCGAGCGCGTTGCTGCGCTGCGGGCCCTCGAGCGGCGGCAGCGAGTCGAGCGCGAAGCGGTGAATCCCGGACTCGAGGCGGATCAGAAGTGCGCCCGCGTCGTAACAAGCGCCGCGCTCGACGGGGCCGCGCGCCGAGAAGCGCCAGACGCGCGCCGCGAACTGGTCGTCGCGCAGCGCGCGCGTCACCGGGCAATCCGCGGAGAGGATCGCCACGTCGTCGCGCGTCTGCCGCGCGAACAGGCGCAGCTTGGCGGCGAGATAACCGGCCATGTCGCCATGCCGATCCAAGTGATCCGGCGTGACGTTGAGCAGCACCGCGGCGCGCGGGCGGAAGGCGTCCACGGCTTCGAGCTGGAACGACGAGACCTCGAGCACCGCGGCGTCGAGCGGCTCGCCCACCAGCCCGAGCGCGGCGTCTCCGACGTTGCCCGCCGCGCGCGCGCGCAGTCCGGCCGCGCGCAGCATGGCTTCGATCAGCCGCACCGTGGTCGACTTGCCGTTCGTGCCGGTGACGGCCGCGAGCGGGATCGCGAGCGCGCGGTAGGCGAGCTCGAGGTCGCCCCACGCGACGCGCGCGCGCGCGCCGTAGCGCGCGAACGGAACGCCCGGGCTCGGCACCACGAGGTCGAACTCCGCCGGATCCGGCGCCGGCGCACCCAGGCGCACCTCGATCGAAGCAGGAAGATCGCTCGCATCCGCGTCCGCCCGATCATCCGCCACTACGACCCGCGCCCCGCGCTCCGCGCAGAACGACGCCGCGCTCCGCCCAGTAATCCCCAGGCCGAGCACCAACACGTTCTTCCCCGCGAGCTCGAGCGCGTTCACCGCTGACGCTCCTCCCCCAGACAACACACCGTCCCGATTACTCTCGAATGCGCGCGTCGACCCGAATGCGCGCAACGGCGCCGACGCGGCTCAACGCCGCGGAGGCGCCGCTCCCCCAACCCCCGACTCTCGGCGCGTCCCACGTCCACGCCCTCGACCACGAGCGCCGTGCGGCGGGCCGGGGGCTGCGGAGCCGAAATCAAGCGGAGCGGGGCCTCGCGAGAATGCATGCCCGAAGCGCGCAGCACCGCGGCGAGTCTGCGACGCCGCCGTCCCCGCCCAGGGCCGAGTGAGCCATTCGGCGCAGCAGCCCCCGGCCCGCCGCACGGCGCGGACGTCGCGAGGACTCCGATCGCCGCAATGCTCCTCACACGCCCCACCTCGCTCATCGCAGCTTCAGCGAAGACAAAGCGATCAGCGCGAGCACGATCGAGACGATCCAGAAGCGCACCACGATCTTCTGCTCCGCCCAGCCCGCCTTCTCGAAGTGGTGATGCAGCGGCGCCATCAGGAAGATGCGCTTGCCGCCGGTGGCCCGGAAATACGCGACCTGCAGCATCACCGAGAGCGCCTCCACCACGAAGATCCCGCCCACGACCGCGAGCAGGATCTCCTGCCGAATCACCACGGCGATGCCGGCGAGCGCGCCGCCGAGCGCGAGCGCGCCCACGTCGCCCATGAACACCTGCGCGGGCGACGCGTTGAACCCCAGGAAGCCGAGCCCGCCGCCGACCAGCGCACCGCAGAAGATCGCGAGCTCGCCGGCGCCCGGAACGCGCTTGATCGCGAGGTAATCCGCGATCGTGGCGTGGCCGGCGGCATAGGCGAGCAGCAGGAAGGTCCCCGCCGTGATCATCACCGGGCCGATCGCGAGGCCGTCGAGGCCGTCGGTGAGATTCACCGCGTTGCTCATGAACGCGATGAACAGCGCGGCGAGCGGGATGTAGAACCAACCGATGTGCGGCGTGAACGTTTTGAAGAAGGGCACCTGCAGCATGCCGTCGAAGCCGGGATCGGTGTAGATCAGCAGCGCGACCCCGAGCGCGAGCAAGCCCTGCCACAGCAGCTTCGCGCGCGCGCTGATTCCGTCGGCGTTCTGCTTGGTCACTTTCTGGTAGTCGTCGACGAATCCGAGCGCGCCGTATCCGAGCGTCAGACCGAGCACGATCCACGTCGGGCGGCTGGCGAGATCCGCCCACAGCACGACGGAGACCGAGAGCACGAGCAGGATCAGCAGCCCGCCCATGGTCGGCGTCCCGGCCTTCTGCTGGTGATCCGGGCCGATCTCGCGAATCGGCTGGCCGACGCGCAGCTGCTGCAGCCAGCGGATCAGCGAGCTCCCCAACAGGAAGGACAAGAAGAGCGCGGTGAGCGTCGCCGCCGCGGTGCGGAACGTGATGTAGCGGAACACGTTCAGCGCGCTGTAGGTCTCCGCGAGCGGAACGAGCAGGTGGTACAGCATCAGTGATCGTCCTTCGTACCGGTGAGCGCCTCGACGACGCGTTCCATGCGCATCGAGCGCGAGCCCTTGATCAGCGCGACGTCGCCGGCGCGCAGCGTCGCGCGCAGCGCGTCGGCGATCTCCGCGTGGCTGGCGGCGAGATGCGCGCGCCCGGGCTCGAGGCCCGCGGCGACCGCTGCGGAGCGCACCAGCTCCGCCTGCTCGCCGAGCGCGTACAGCGCGTCGACGCGCAGCTCGCCGGCGCGCGCGCCGACGCCGCGGTGGCCCGCCGCGGCGTGGGCGCCGAGCTCTCCCATGTCGCCGAGCACCGCGAACGCTCGGCCCGCGCCGCGCAGCCGCGCGAGGCTCGCGAGCGCCGCCTCCATCGACTGCGGGTTCGCGTTGTAGGTGTCGTCGATCAGCAGCGCGCCGTTCGGCAGCCGGCGCTGCTGCATGCGGCCTCGCGCCGGCTCGTAGCGCGCGAGCCCGGCGGCCAGCTGCTCTAGCGTGGCGCCCGCCGCCAGGCAGGCCGCGCTCGCGGCCAGCGCGTTCGTCACGGTCGGCTCGCCGAGGCCCGCGGCGCGCAGCTCGACGGCGCCTTGCGGCGTGATCGCTCGGAACGCGAAGCCGTCGCCGTCGGCCCGCACGCCCTCGGCGCGCACGTCGCAATCCGCCCCGCGGCCGAAGAACACGACGCGCGCGCGGCAGCGCTTGGCCTGCGCGCGCGCGAGGGGATCGTCGCTGGGGAGGATCGCGACGCCGCCGCTGGGGATCGCGGCGGTGAGGTCGCCCTTCTCGTCGGCGATCGCTTCGCGCGAGCCCAGGAACTCGATGTGAGCGGTGCCGATCGTCGTGATCACGCCGATCGTCGCGTTCGCGATCGCGGCGAGCGGCGCGATCTCGCCGCGGTGATTCATGCCGAGCTCGACCACCAGCGTGCGGTGCTCGGCCTCGCGGCGCAGCAGCGTGAGCGGCAGCCCGAACTGGTTGTTGAGGTTGCCCTCCGTCGCGAGGCAGGGTCCGAGCTCGCGCAGCACCGCGGCGCACATCTCCTTCGTCGTCGTCTTGCCGTTGCTGCCGGTGATCGCGACGACCGGGCCGGAGAAGCCCGCGCGATGCCCGGCGGCGAGCGCGCCGAGCGCGCGCGTCGAGTCGGGCGCGACCAGCACGGGCAGCTTCGCGCCGGACGGCACGGCGTCCGCGCGCTCGACCAGGAAGCCGGCCGCGCCGGAGGCGAGGGCGTTCGCGAGGAAGCCGTGGGCGTCGTGGTTCTCGCCGCGAATCGCGACGAACAGGCAGCCCGGCGCGAGCGTGCGCGTGTCGATCGAGACGCTCGTGAACGGGGCGGCCGGGTCGCCGCGCGCGAGCGTCGCGCCGGTCCACACCGCGGCGTCGCGCGCGCTGAAGCGCGAGCTCATCGGGCGCGCCTCGCGAGCGCGCGCTGCGCCTCGTCGCGATCGTCGAACGGGAACTTCTCGCGCCCGATGATCTGGTAATCCTCGTGACCCTTGCCCGCGATCACGATCGTGTCCTCGGGTGCCGCGCTCGCGACGGCGAGCTCGATCGCTTCGCGCCGATCGAGCAGCGCCACGTAGGCGCGCTGTGCGCTCGCGAGCTCGCGTGCCGCGACGCGCGTCATCCCGCCGAGCCCGGCCTCGACGTCGCTGAGGATGCGCTGCGGATCCTCGGTGCGCGGGTTGTCGCTGGTCAGCACCGCGCGATCGGCCAGCTTGGCGACGGCCTCCGCCATCTTCGGGCGCTTGCTGCGATCGCGGTCGCCGCCGCAGCCGAAGACGGCGGTCAGTCTGCCTCGCGTGAGTGGGCGCGCCGCCCGTAACACCTTCTCGACCGCGTCCGGCGTGTGCGCGTAGTCGACGAGCACGGTCGGCACGCCGGCGAGCTCCGCGCCGACGCGCTGCATCCGGCCGGGCACCTGCGGGCAAGCGGCGACGCCGCGCGCGATCACGTTGGGCGCGATGCCGAGCCCGATCCCGATGCCCACCGCGACCGTCAGGTTCTCCAGGTTGAAATCGCCCACCAGCGGCAGCTCGACCGCGAGCTCGCCGCTCGGCAGCGCGAGCCGCGCGCGCGTACCCGCGAGCGAGACCTCCGCCGCGACCACGCGCACGTCGGCGCGCGCGCCCTGTCGCTTGCTCACGAGCAGGCAGCGCGCGCCGCGCTTTTGCGCGGCGGCCACGAATCCGACGTGGCGCGGTTCGTCGACGTTGATCACCGCGACGCCGTCGGCGGCGAGGTAGGTGTGAAACAGCCGCTCCTTCGCAGCCTGATAAGCGTCCATCGTGGCGTGGAAGTCGAGGTGGTCCTGGGTGAGGTTCGTGATGGCTGCGATGCGGAACGAGCAGCCGTCGACGCGTCCTAGCTCGAGGCCGTGCGACGAGACCTCCATCGCGACGGCGGAGACGCCGCGCGTGCGCATGTCGCGCAGCAGGCGCTGCAGGTCGAGGCTCTCCGGCGTCGTGTTGACGGCGCGGATGCGCTCGTCGGCGTAGCGGACCTCGACGGTTCCGATCAGGCCCGTGCGCTCGCCCGCGGCGCGCAGGATCGATTCGGTCAGGAAGGTCGTGCTGGTCTTCCCGTTCGTGCCCGTGATCCCGACGAGCGAGAGCTCCGAGGAGGGCGCGCCGAAGAACGCGTTCGCGATCGGCGCCAGCGCGCGCCGCGCATCCGGCACGATCGCGACCGCCGCCTGGCCCGCGTTCGCCGGCGCTTCCTCGACCAGCAGCGCGACCGCGCCGAGTGCGAGCGCCTGCGCGACGTAGGCGTGGCCGTCGGCCGTCGCCCCGCGCATCGCCACGAACAGATCGCCCGGCGCGACAGCGCGCGAGTCGTAGCGGATTCCGCGGATCACCGGATCGAGCGCCGGCCGCTGTGCGGGAGCGAGCGCGGGCGGGAGAGCAGCGAGCAGCTGAGAGAGCTTCACGGCGTGAGTTCCGGCACATGCGCAAGGGTCGAGACGGGGAGCGCTGCCTGCGCAAGCTCGGCGCGCGCCGCGCCGAGCGGCGGCTCGTCCGCAGCGGCCCGCGCAGCTTCGAGAGGTGCGCGCGTCGCGTCGGTGACGCCATTCACGGCAGCGACGCTTGGAACCCGCTCGCCGCCGCTCGTTGCCGGCGATGCCGGGGGCGGCGGCGAGCCCACCGCTGGCAGCGAAGCCGGAATCGCGGCGGGCGTCGGCGCAGCGGCCGGGCCCTTCGCGTCGTCCGGGGTTTGCGCCGCGATCAGCGCGCGGGCGACCTCGGGCGACGCGGTCGGCCAATGCGCTTGGATCGAAGCCAGCCGCGCCGGGACGCCGGCCTCCGGCGTCCAGCCGACGTAGGCCGGCGCCGGCAGGCCGAACACCGCCGCCGTGCGCACGCCTTGACGCGCGAGCGCGGCTGCGGCGGTGCGCGCGAACAGCGGCGCGGCGGTCGAACCGCCCGTGTGCGCGATCCCGCGCGGCTCGTCGACCATCGCCACGATCACGATGCGCGGCGCCTCGATCGGCGCGGTGCCGATGAACCAGCCGATGTAGCGATCGGTGCGGTAGCGATGCGTCTTCGGGTCGAGCGGCTGCGCGGTGCCGGTCTTGCCGCCGACGCGCACGCCTTCGAGGCTCGCGCGCACCGCCGTGCCCTCGACGTGCACGACGCCCTCGAGCAGCTCGCGCATCTGCGCGGCTACGCCTTCGCGCAGCACGCGGCGCCCCTCGTTCGGCGGCGTCGTTTGCCAGACGCCGCCCGGCGTGCGGCGCGCGGCGACCAGCCGCGGGGCGCGCAGGATGCCTCCGTTCGCGAGCGCTGCGGTGGCGGTCGCGAGCTGCATGGCCGTCACGCTCACACCCTGGCCGAACGAGACGGTCGCGTGGTCGACCGGGCGCCAGCGCCGCCAGTCGCGCAGCAGCCCCGGCGATTCGTCGGGGAAACCGCTTCCAGTGCGCGCGCCGAAGCCGAACGCGGTCAAGCCCTGATAGTGCTGCTCCGCGCCGAGCGCGTAGCCGATCTTGGCGGCCCCGATGTTGCTCGAGACGCGCAGCACGCCTGCGACGTCGAGCACGCCGTGCGGATGGGTGTCGCGCAGCGTCTTGCCCGGCACGCGCCACGCGCCGTCCTCACAGTCGAAGCGATCGCCGGGCTGCAGTGCGGCGCGCTCGAGCGCAGTAGCGATCAGGAAGGTCTTGAACGTCGAGCCGGGCTCGATCGCGTCGGTGAAGACGCGCTGCCGCGTCTCCGCGTATTTCGCGCTGCGAAACTGATTGGGATCGAAGGCGGGCGCCTCGGCGAGCGCGAGCACGTCGCCACTCGCCGGATCGAGCGCGATCACGAAGCCGCCCTTGGCGCCGGTCGCTCGCACGGTGTCGGCGAGCGCGGCCTCCGCTTCGGCTTGCAGCACCGCGTCGAGCGTCAACGCGACGTCGCCGCCTGCGGTGCTGCGCGGATCGTGGCCCGCGTACGCGAGGATGCGGCCGCGCGCATCGCGCTGCACCGCCACGGTCTCGGCGTGCCCGGCGAGCCAGTCGTCCTGCGCTTGCTCGATCCCGCGCACGCCGAGGCCGTCGACGTTCGCGAAGCCCACCAAGCGCCCGGCGAGCGCTCCGTGCGGATAGGTGCGGCGCGGCTCGGAGAGCAGGCCGATGCCGGGCAGCGCGAGCGCCTCGACCCGCTTCGCGCTGCGCGCGTCGAGCCAGCGCGCGATGTAGACGAAGCCGCCGCCGAGCGTGAGGCGCGCCTCGATCGCGCGCACCGACATCCCCAGCAGCGGTGCGAGCGCGCGCGCGGTGGCGAGCGGGTCGCTCACCTGTTTCGGCACTGCGTAGACGGACGGCGCCGGCACGGTCATCGCGAGCTCCGCGCCGCTGCGATCGGTGATCGCGCCGCGCGCGGGCGCGAGCCGCAGCACCGCGTGCGCCTGGCGCGGAGCGAGCCGCTCGCCCCGCTCGTCCACCAGCGACAGGTGCGCGGCGCGCAGCCCTAACAAGCAGTAGCCGAGCAGGAGCGCCACGCCGACGATGCGGACGCGCGCGATCGCGCGGCGCAGGTCGGCGCTTCTCACGGCCGCGCTGCCTCGCGCGAGAGCTGGATCACGCGTTCCGGGACGACGAAGCCGCGCGCCTCCGCGAGCTCGCGCAGGCGGCGCGGATCGCGCAGTCGGAGCACGGCGACTTGAGCCCCGCGCTCGCGCTCCAGCAGCAGCTGCTCGGTCTGCACCGATGCGCCGAGCTCGTAGGCGAGGCGCTGGATCTCGCCGCGCAGCGCGACCAGCGCGACGTAGGCGATGAAGACGCCCAGCGTGATCGGAATCAGAGGCAGCGAGCGCTGCTTGTCCGCCCGCGGGCGGGCGAGATCCCTGCGCAGCCAATCCTCTTGTGTCGTCGCGCTCATGCAGCCTCCGGCAGCTTTTCCGCGGCGCGCAATCTCGCGGAGCGCGCGCGGGGGTTGTTACGAATCTCGAGATCGCTCGGACGCACCGCTTTGCGCGTCGCGCGCGCGAGCCGTGGTTTTTTCCCGCAGCTGCAGACCGGCGCCGCAGGGGCGCAGATGCACGGGCGCTCCTCGCGCGCGAAGCGCTGCTTCACGAGGCGGTCTTCGAGCGAGTGGTACGCGATGACGCACAGCCGGCCGCCGGGCGCGAGCGCAGCAATCGCGGACTCGAGGCCGGCGTCGAGCGCGCCGAGCTCGTCGTTGACCGCGATGCGCAGCGCCTGGAACACGAGCGTCGCCGGGTTGTGCTTGCGGCCGCCGCCGATGCGCGCGTCGCGGATCGCGGCGAGCAGGTCGGCGGTGGTGCGCAGCGGCTGCGCGCCGCGGCGCCCCGCGATCGTGCGTGCGAGGCGGTTCGCGCCGGGCAGCTCGCCGTACTCGCGAAAGCACTCGCGGAGCTCGGTCTCGGAAGCGCGCGCCAGCAGCTCGGCCGCCGTCTCGCCGCGCGTCGGGTCCATGCGCATGTCGAGCGCCGTCGCGCGCGCGGTCTCGGTGCCGAAGCGGAACCCGCGCTCCGGCTGATCGAGCTGGCGCGACGAAACCCCGAGGTCGAGCAGCACACCGTCGAGTCGGGGCGTGCCGGCGCCCGCCAGCACGCGCGTCAGCTCGCGGAACGAGGCATGCTCGAGCGAGACGCGCGCGCCAAAGCGGGCGAGGCGCTGCCCCGCGATGCGCAGCGCGTCGGGGTCGCGATCGAGGCCGATCAGGCGCCCGTCCGGCCCGCTGCGCTCGAGGATCGCCTCGGCGTGGCCGCCGTCGCCGAGCGTGCCGTCGACGACCAGCGCGCCCGGCCGGACGCCGAGCCAGTGCAACGTTTCCTCGAGCAGAACGGGTTGATGGTGCACGGTGCTTCCGGGCCGGCGTCTCGCTCGTTGCCCGATTCCTGCCGCGCTCCGGCGGCACTGATGGCACGAATCGAACGGCCCCCCACCGCTCGACCGCAGAGGCCGCATCCGCAGCCACCGCGAAGAACCCAAAACCGTCCGCGAAACGAACCCGCGACGACGGGGGATCAGGTCAGGGCAGGGGTGTTCCGGAGAACCATGCGGCTGCGCGCGTCGAGCCCCCATTCTCTTCGCGCACTTCGCATGGTTGCTCCGGAGACACCCCGTCCCTCTCTCGACCGAAGGACGGTCCTTCGGTCCCCCCATCGCTCGAAGTCCTCACAGACCCAATCCCGCCGCGATCCGAGCGAGCTCGCCGCCGCGATCCTGCGCGCTGGCCAGCTCGCGCTCGAAGCGCGTCTTGTCCCAGATCTCGATGCGCGCGCCTACACCGGCGATCAGCACATCGCGGTCGAGCCCGGCGTACTCGCGCAGATCCGCCGGGACGAGCAGGCGTCCCTGGCTGTCGAAAGGGCACTCTTGGGCACCGGAGAGCAGCAGGCGCTTCATCGACTGCACGTCGGGCTCGACCTGCGACATCGCGGCCAGCTGGGTCTCGATCTCGTCCCAGCGCTCGGCGGAGTAGAGTCCGAGGGCGGGTGCGCCCGCGAGATTCGTCAGCACCGGAGGCCGCGCGCTTTGGCGTTGAAGCTCCACTCGCATCACCTGCGGGATCGCCAGCCGACCCTTTGCGTCCATCGTGTAGGTGAAGCGACCTCGGGCCATCCTGGAAGCTGCTCCGTCCGATTCCCGCGTTCCCGTCGGTCAGAATCACCACTGATCCCCACCAAACCCCACCGATGGCCCTTTCTACTACGGTTCTCGCGCCGGGGCAAAAATTTTCTGCGGGGCGCCCCAGATTCCGCAATTGCACAAGATCTGGGAGTGGATGCTGCACGCACCCCTAGGAATGGGGTTCGCGTCCGTGACCGATCTCACGAGCGATGAGAGCGAAGGGGACCTCCGCTCGGTCCGCGGAGGGTCGCGCCCTAGGAAATCCCCACATCGCGGAATCGCCCGCGATGGATCCGCGCCGCGCGCTCCACGAGCCGAGCGGCTCGGCTTTCGGACTCGAGCGGTGCGGCGGGAGGTGCCTCGAGTGTGGGCGCCGTCAGCGCGTCGACCAGCGCGCCCACGCCCTCGCGCAGCCCGCTGGCCGCGTAGCCGCCCTCGAGCACGCAGGAAAGGCGGCCCCCGCACAGCTCGTCGGCGAGCGCGCGCACGCCGGCCGCCATTCCGTAATAACCGGCTTCGCTCAGCTCCATCGACGCCAGCGGATCGTCGCGATGCGCGTCGAAGCCCGCGGAGAGAATGATTAGGTCCGGGGCGAAGCCCCGCGCGATCGGCGCGAGCACGCGCGTGAAGACCGCGAGGTACTCCTCGTCACCGCACGCCGCCGGCATCGGCACGTTCACCGTCGCGCCCTCGCCGCGCCCCGTGCCGATCTCGTGCCATGCGCCGGTACCCGGATAGTGCGGATACTGATGCGTCGAGAAGTACAGCACCGACGGGTCGTCCTCGAAGCTGTGCTGCGTGCCGTTGCCATGGTGAACGTCCCAGTCGACGATCAGGACCTTCCCGACGGAGAGCTCGCGCTGTGCGGCGCGCGCGGCGAGCGCGACGTTGTTGTAGAGGCAGAAGCCCATCGGGCGCGCCGCTTCGGCGTGATGCCCCGGAGGCCGCACCGCCGCGAGGCCGGCGTGCGCGTTGCCGCGCGCGACCGCGAGCGTGAGATCGATCGCCGCGCCAGCGGCGAGCCGCGCGACGGAATCGCTCGCGGCGGAGGCGTAGGTGTCGGGGTCGAGGCGGCTCGGCGCGCGGGCGGCGGCCTCGGCGACGAGCGCGAGATGCCCGGCGGCGTGGATGCGCAGCAGCTCGCCGTCGTCGGCCGCGCGCGCGCCGAGCGGCGTCAGCGAAGCGCGCCGCGCCGCGAGCGCTTCACCCACGGCGACCAGGCGATCGGGGCGCTCGGGATGGCCGGCGGGGCCGCGATGCTCCGCGTAGCGGGGATCCTCGACGACGGCGACGACGCGCGTGCTGCTCACGTAGCGAGCGTAGGCGCGCTGCGCTCCGGCCGCGCGCGGAGCGCGCTCAGCGCTCGCCCGCGCGGCGCCGCGGCGGCGGCTCCTCCCCGGCCCGCGCTTCTCGGGCCTCGCGCTCCTCGATCAGCCGCGTGAGCCGATCGAGCCGCTCGGAGATCTCGCGCAGCTCGGAGCGCCGCGGAATGTCGAGCGCCTGCGCCATGCGCTCGAACCCCTTCTGCAGCACGCGCTCGAGCTCCGCCTGGGCAGAGGAGACGGGCTCTCGCTCCTTGCCGTTCGCCCCGATCAGCCCGCGCAGGTTGCCGCGCAGCTCATCCAGATCCTCGCGCGCCTCGTCTACGCCCTGGCGAACGCGATCGACGATGGCGCTGCCGCCCCGCTGGAAGAGCTCGGAGAGGAGCGACCCCGGCGCCGAGCGTCCCCCGCGCTCCGTCTCGACGAGAATCTGCGACAGCGTGACCGCGGTCATGTCCTCGCCGGTCTCGTTGTCGATCACGCGCACTTCGTTGCCGCTCTCGAGCAGGTCCGAGATCCCACGCAGCGTGATGTAACGGCTGGTCGCCGTGTTGTAGAGCTTGCGATTCGCGTACCGCTTGATCAGGACGGCCATGGCTCGCTCGCTCGGGGATGTCGGGGGGCGAAGCCGGCCGACCATAGCGGCCACGCGAGCGGAGTCAGCCCTTTCGGAGGGTGTCGCACGCCTCAAGCGGCGCGCTGGCCCGTCCGAAAACGCAAGCAGCGCGGCGGCTTCACGTCGCCGCTTGCCGAGGGCGCTCTGTGATCGTCGAATGCGAGAGCTGCCACACCAAATTCCGGCTCGACGAGGCGCGCATCTCGCCGACCGGCGCCAAAGTGCGCTGCTCGCGCTGCAAGACCGCCTTCATCGTGCAGCGCCCCGATGCGTCGCGCGCGTCGATCATCGACGAGGTCGTGGCCGAAGCCACGAATCCCGGCGCTCCGCGCGCCCCGGAGCCGACGCAGGACCTGTTCGAGGGAAACGATTCGTCGCTCTCGCTCGGCGAGACGGGCGGCGAGCTGTCCTCGGGTGAAGAGAAGTGGGAATTCGACGAGGATGCCAAGCCGCAGGGTGGGGCTCGCAAACGCCCCGAGCCTCCGCCGCCCCCTCCGGCCACGGTCGAGAGCGACGATCGTGACCTCGATTCACTCGGCGCGCCGCGCGACTGGGATCTGCTCGGAGGCGGCGCGCGCGAGCTCGCCGCCGACGCGCGCTTCGAGGCGCCGCCCGCGCCGCGCCCGCGCGAGCCGCGCGCGCGCAGCGAGCGTCCCGCGAAGCGCGCCGCCGCGAGCCGCAGCGTCGAGCGCGCGCTGGAAGCGGCGGTCGCTGCACCCGCCGCGAGCGTGGAGGAGGCATCGGGCTGGGCGCGCACCGCTCAGGCGGCGGCAGCGCTCGCGATCGAGAGCGGCATGTGGATCGCCGCCGTTTCGCTGTGCTCGATCGGACTCGCGCTCGCGTTCTCGCCGCGCGCCGAGACGACGCTCGTCGAGACCGCGCATGTCGCGGCCTCGCTACGCGGCGACACGATCGAAGTGTCGGTCACGAGCCTCGAGAGCGCGGTCGGCGGCGTCCTCACCGTGGTTCGCGGGCAGCTTCCGCCGGAGGTCGCCGCGCGCGCACCGCTTCTACTGCGCGCGGTTTGGGTCGACGCGCAGGGGACTGCGATCGGAGAGCCGGTGATCGCTGGGCCGCCGATCTCGCATCGCGAGCTGCGTGAGCTCTCGATCGAGCGGCTGCACGCGGAGCACGAAGCCCACGCGCGCGAGCTGAGGGCCGGCGGGGCCTTCGAGGCCATCTTCCCAGCGCTACCGCCGGGCGCGAAGGGAGTCTCTCTCCGCACAGAGCGCGCCCCGGTCGCCCTGCCAGTGGCCACTCAGGAGAGCGAGGCGACTGCGGCGGCTACGGCTTCTTCCCGTCCGACAGCTCGTCCTTCTTCGGAGTGACGTCGATCTCGTCCTTCCCCGAGAGACCCGAGCGGAAGTTCTTGATCGCGTTGCCGAGGCCCGAGCCGATCTCGGGGAGCCGCCTGGCGCCGAAGACCATGAACACGATCACGAGGATCACGAGGAGCTCACCCATGCCGAGTCCGGCGATTCCCAACATGGGTTGCAGAGTGACCCTCGAACGCGGAGCGGTCAACGACGTCTCGCGGCGCTGGGCTTGCCGGTAGGCTGCGCGCGCATGTCCATCTTCAAGGCGTACGACATTCGCGGCGTCGTCCCGAGCGAGCTGGACGCGGATGCGGCCCATCGCATCGGCCGCGCCAGCGCGCGCTTCCTGCGCGCCAGCCGGATCGTGATCGGGCGCGATGCGCGATCCCACTCGCCCGAGCTCGGCGAGGCCCTCGTGCGCGGCGTGCGTGAGGAAGGCGCGGCGGTGCTCGACATCGGCCTCGCCGCGACGCCGATGCTCTACTTCGCCGTCGACGCGCTCGGCGCAGACGGCGGCATCATGCTGACCGCGTCGCACAACCCGGCGCAGTACAACGGCATGAAGATCTGCGGCCGCAACGCGGTCCCGGTCGGCGAGGCGAGCGGGCTGCGTGAGATCGAGCGCCTCGCGGGCGCGCCGCCCGCCGCGCCGAACGCGCGCCGCGGTGGGCGCGAGTGCAAGGACATCGTCGACGCCTACGTGCGGCAGGTGCTCACGGTCGCCGGCAGCAGCGTCGCGCCGCTCCGGGTCGCGATCGACTGCGCGAACGGGATGGCGGCGGTCGGCCTCGAGCCCGTGCTCGCGCGCCTGCCACTGCGCGTCGAGCGGCTCTTCTTCGAGCCCGACGGGACCTTCCCAAACCATCCCGCCGATCCACTGAGGCACGAGAACCTGCGCGACGTGTGCGCAGCGGTGAAGCGCACCGGCGCCGATTTCGGCGTGGCGTTCGACGGTGACGCCGACCGGGCGGTGTTCGTGGACGAGCGCGGCGAGCCGGTGCCGTCGGACCTAATGACCGGCTTGCTGGCGCGCGGCCAGCTCGCGCGGCGGCCCGGCGGGACGGTGCTCTACGACCTTCGCTCCAGCTGGGCGACCGCGGAGGAGATCCGCGCCGCCGGCGGCAAGCCGGAGATGTGCCGCGTCGGGCACTCGTTCGTGAAGGCGCACATGCGCGAGAGTGGCGCGGTGTTCGCGGGCGAGCTCTCCGGCCACTTCTATTTCCGCTTCTCGGACACGCTCGTCGCCGACGACGGCATCGCCGCGTTCGCGGCGGTCACGAGCCTGTTGTCGGCCGCCGCGCGGCCGCTCTCCGAGCTCGTCGCGCCGCTGCGCCGCTACGCCGCGAGCGGCGAGATCAATCGTCACGTCGGCGACGCCCACGCGATCATCGAGGCCCTCGCGAAGGAGCACGCCGGCGCGCGCGAGCTCTCGCGCCTCGACGGGCTGCTCGTCCGCTACGACGACTGGTGGTTCAACCTTCGGCCGTCGAACACCGAGCCGCTGCTCCGCCTCAATCTCGAAGCGAAAACGCCGGCGCGCATGCACGCGGAGCGCGACGCGCTGCTCGAGCGGATCGGCGGCCGCGCGTAGGCCTCAGCTCTGGCCCGCGCGCGCGAGCTCGGCGTCGACCGCGCGCCGGAATTCCTCGATCGGGATCGCGCCGGAGAACGGCACGCCGTTCACGAAGAACGCGGGCGTGCCCGAGACGCCGGCTGCCTTGCCCGCCGCGAGGTCGGCGTCCACGCGAGCTCGGCTCCGTCCGCTCGCGACGCAGGCTTGGAACGCATTCACGTCGAGTCCCGCCTTCGCGGCGCGAGCGAGCAGCGCGGGCGGCGCGAGCGAGCCGCCCTCACCGGCGAAGATCTCCTGGTGGTACTGCCAGAAGCGCCCCTGTTCGTCTGCGCACACAGCGGCCTCCGCCGCGCCGCGCGCCTGCGGGTGAATGCTCTCGAGCGGGAAGTGGCGGTATTCGAAGCGCACCTTGCCGGCGTACTCCTTCAGCAGTTGTTCGACGACCGGCTCTGCGCGCCGGCAGAACGGGCACTCGTAGTCGCTGAACTCGATCAGCGTGACGGGCGCGCTCTCGGGGCCCTTCGCGTGGCCCGTGCCGGCGATCGAAACGCGCGGCTGCTCCAGCAGGGTCTCCACGTCGGCGGCCGCGCGCAGATCTGCGACGAACGCCTGCGCGGCGCCGGCGCCCTTCTGCCGCTCGAGGTAGTCGCGGATCCCGGCGGCTTCGGCCTCGAGCTTCCGATCGCCCCAGTCCTTCGCATGCTGCTCGTAGAACGCCTTCACTTCTTCGTCGGTCACCGCCACGCGCTTGGCCGCTTCGTCGTCGAGCAGTCGATCCGCGTCGACGCCCCGCTTCTTCGCCTCGGCGTCGATCAGGCGCTGGTCGATCATGCGATCGAGTCCGCGCTGGCGCAGGCTGAAGACCTTCGCCGCGTTGCCGTCGTCGGTCTGGCTCCGCCACAGCTCTTCCTTGATCCACGCGTCGAGCTCGCCCTGCGTGATCGTCTGATCGCCGATCTGGGCGACCGGCGTCCCGGCGCTCTCGTCGACGACGCCTTGGGAGTTGCCGTTGCACGCGGAGAACACCGCGGCCGTGATCACGGCCAGTGCGAGTGCGCGGAGCGTCATGCGGTCCTCGAGGGTGAGCGGTGAAGCGAATGCGTTAGCAGGCGCTGCTGGCGAGCACACCCGCTGCTCAGGGCGCGAGCGACAGATCGTCTGCCCGCGAGATCCACGCGAGCGGTTTCGCGGCAAGCGCCGCGAGCTCCTGCGGGATCGGGCGCGGCGCGCCGAGCGCACTCACGCGCCGCACGCGCGGGTCGAGGCTCGCGTGGGCGAGGGCGATTGGCGCGGCGCCGCCGAACGCGACGCCGACGACCGGCGGCAACTCGCGCTGGGAGGCGAGCGCGTCGAGCGCGCGCGCGAGGTCGCGCAGCGCCTGCGCGAGGAGCCCATCCCAGAGCGCGCGGTCGGCGCTGCGATCCGACGCGGCGGCGGCGACGGCGCGCCGCGAGAGCTTCGCGTTGTAGCGCTCGCCGTGCAGCGGCAGATCGATCGCGGCGCACGCCCAGCCGGCGCGCAGCCACACGCGCGCCGCCTCGAGCAGCGCAGCGTCGCGCGCGCTCCGTTCGAGATCGTGCACGGCGAGCACGAGGCCGGCGGGCGGACGCTCGGGAAGCCAGTGGTGGCCGCTCACGCGGTCGCCGAAGCTCGCGCACTCGAAGCGCTGCTCACGCCCGAACGGGAGTCGCCGCTCGGGCGAGAACCAGGCCGCCAGCGGCTCGCCGGGCTGCGGCGCGATCGAGAGCACGGTCACGGCGCGAGCTTACCCCGCGCGAGCGCGCGACGGCTCGCCCGAGCGGGCACCTCGAGTCGCTCGCGTCAGCGCGCCAGTAACAGCTTTCGCGCGCGATACAGGTGCGACTTCACGGCGTCGCGGCTGAGATGCGCGTCGCGCGCGATGTCCTCGATCGGGACGTCTTCCAAGTGATGTAAGCGGAAGTACTCCCACTGCGACGGCGATAACTGGCGTGCGGCCGACTCGATCTGCGCGAGCCGCTCGCTGCGCTCGTACGCCGCGTGTGGATTGGGCGCATTCGCATCGTCGTGCACCGCGCTCGCGGCGTCCGAGAACGCGATGTCCGAGTCGTTCCACGGCACGGTCTCGGCGCGCTTGCGCTTGAAGCGGTTCGCGATCGTGCGGCGCGCGAGCCCGTAGACCCAAGCGCCGAACGGAGCGTCGCCGCGGAACGCACCCAACGAGGAGAAAGTCGCGATGAAGATCTCTTGGACCGTCTCTTCGACGTCCGAGCGATTCCCCATGCGCTTCTGCACGAAGCGATAGATGCGCGGGAAGAACTTCCGGTAGAGGGCCTCGAAGGCCTCGCGATCCCCACCGCGTACGAGGTCGACTAACTGCTCGTCCGTGGTCATCGCTCGGGCCGCGCTCGCAGAGTTCGCCATTTCCGGGTTCCCCTTCCGCTTCCGAAACGTGCAGATCGCCTGTGGCCCCGAGCGTGTTGTGGCCGGCCCAGCGGGGGAGGTGACAAAAAAAGTCACTCACGTTCGTTCTTGGACAGGGGAGAAAGCCCCAGGGGGCTCGCAAAGCCCCGGCGACCGCGTCGCGTCGGACGCGCTCAGCCAGCGCGCGACCACCGCCGCGACGCGGCGTAGCGACGCCGGCTCGAGCCCGAGCGCAGTGCGCAGCGCGTCGGCCTCGGGGACCGTCGCCAGTCGCTGCGGCGCGCGCGCGACCTCACCCGATTCGGGCGCACGCGCGAACGGCGCGCCGCCGAGCTCGATGATCCCGACCGGGATACCGGCGTCGGGCGCGAGCCAGCCTGCGCTCGGCCCGGCCTCGCGCGCCGATGCATCCAAGACCGCAAGAACGTAGTCGGGACGGGGACTTCGCGAGGACGTCGCGACCTGCACGAGGAGCTGCGGCGCCGCCTCACCGCGCCAGCGGAGGAGGTCGCCGCACAGGGCCCCCGCCCCCGGATCGCAGGCCTCTACGCGCAGCCGAAGCCCGCTCGCGCTCAGCTCCCGAAGGACCCCGAGCGCGACGCTTGCCGCGACCTGCGCCCGGCCGCTGACGGGAACGAAGAGGGTGCGGAGCGGCGCGGGCGGGGGCTTCGCATCCAGGTAGGCGCCGAGCACCTCGG
The DNA here is from genome assembly GCA_036560185.1 of Myxococcota bacterium. Lineage (GTDB taxonomy): Bacteria > Myxococcota_A > UBA9160 > UBA9160 > UBA6930 > VGRF01. The sequence goes on along the minus strand of DATBRS010000092.1, from coordinate 19,868 downwards.
CGAGGCCGCGCGCCATTCGCCGTTCAGCGCACGACGAGCACGGAGTGCCGACCGCCGAGCGGCGCCTCGGCCTGCTCCGGGTTGCCCGGGTCTTCGCGCCACTCGCCGTCGACGAGGTAGCGATAGCGGTAGGTGCCGGGCGGCAGCGTCAGCACCTTGGTCCACACACGCTCGCGCCCGGTCACGTGCAGGCGCGAACGCACGTCCTTGTCGGGGACCCAGCCGTTGAAGTCGCCGGCGATGCGCACGTCGTGCGCCTGCGTGTCGCGATACGAGATCGTCACTTCGCGCTGCGGCGCCGAGGAGACCGGCTGCTCGGCGGGGAACGCCGGCCGTCCGAGCGTGACCTCGAGCGCGAGCCCCGCGTAGTCCTGCGCGCCCGCCGCACGCGGCGCGAAGCTTTGAATCGGCTGCCCGCTGCGCGCCGCCTCGCGCAGCTTCACGTTGGCGCGGATCACGGTGTCGAAGCACAGCTCGGGAAAGAGCGCGCGGATCTCGCCGAGCGTCTCTCGCGCATAGCGCGTGCGGCCGTCGTACAGCGTGCACACGATGCGGACGTCGAGCGCATGGCCGACGCGGTCGGCGAGCAGCGCGATCGTCTCGAGCAGCTTCTGCACGCCGTGCACGGCGAACTCGCTCGTCTCGAGCGGGACGATCACCTCGCGCGCGGCGCGCAGCGCGTTGAACGTGAGCACGCCCACGTTGGGCGGGCAATCGATCAGCGCGTAGTCGTAGTCGTCTGCGACCGCGGCGAGCGCACTCGCGAGGCGCTCGGTGCGGCCGTCCGCGCGCTCGGCCGTGAGCTTCTGCTCGAGCGCAGAGAGCACGATGCCGGAGGGCGCGACGTGCAGGCGCTCGCCATGCCGCTTCAGCACCTTCGCGAGCCGGCCCGCGCGCGGCGCCCCGATCGGCTCGATCAGGATCTCGTAGAGATTCTCGTCGAGCGTCTCCGCGTCGATCCCGAGCGCGAGCGTCGCGTGCGCCTGGGGATCCATGTCGACGACCAGGACCCGTGATCCCTGCTCCGCGAGCGCGCCCGCGAGGTTCACGACCGTGGTCGTCTTGCCGCAGCCGCCTTTCTGATTGACCACCGCGATCGTGCGCATGCCGTTCTCCTGCGTCGCGCCTGTTCAGCGCGGCTACTCGCCGGGAGCGAATGGGAGGATTCGGCCTAATCAGCGGCGACAAGTGCGGTCGGCGTGCGGAGGGGACACGCGCAGATCGAGCGGCCCAGAGAGAATCCAGCAACCGTGGCAGCGTGATTCGTCCCGCGCGCCAGGTTACGTGTAGCTCCTCGCGAGTCAATGCTTTTCGGTAGTCGATTCGAGGATGTAGCGGCAAAGTTGCGAGAGGCGTCACACTTCTCCACTGCGCCTTCGCTTGCTCGCTGCGCACTGAGCGCTCGGTTAGGCTGGAAAAATGAGTGCACCGCCGCGCGCGTCTGGCATGCCGCTGGTCGAGGACGGCACGGGTCGGCGGCCCTTCATGCGCGGCATCATGGTTCACTCGTTGCTGTCGCGCGGTGCCAGCTTCGACGCCGCGTATCGCGCCGCGACTGCGGTGCGCGACAAGATCCGCGGCCGCGAGTTCGTGCGCCGCGACGAGCTCGCGCAGATGGTGGAGGAGCTGCTCGGAGGCGCGCTCGAGACGCCGCCGGAGCCGGCCTTCGTTCCGCCCGCGATTCAGGTGCGCGACGATCGCCGCGCCGACGGTGAGACCACGCCGTTCTCGAAGGGCATCCTGGCGCAGTCGCTGCTCGCCGCAGCGATCGACCCCGACGACGCCTTCGCGGTCGCGCGCGACATCGAGACGTCGCTCTACGCGCGCCGCTTGCGCGAGATCTCCCGCGACGAGCTGCGCCAGATCGCCCAGGAGACGCTCGGCGCCAAGCTCGGCGCGCGCGTAGGCCAGCGCTACCGCGCCTGGCGCACCTTCCAGGAGGCGGGCAAGCCGCTGATCCTGCTGCTCGGCGGCGCCGCCGGCGTCGGCAAGAGCGCCCTCGCGCAATCCGTGGCGACGCGCCTCGGCATCACGCGCGTCTACTCGACCGACGCGATTCGCCAGGTCATGCGCATCATGCTCTCCCGCGAGCTGATGCCCGCGATTCACGCGTCGTCGTACGACGCGCACCTGTCGGTGCCCGATTCCGTCGCTGCCGATGATCCGGTGATCGCCGGCTTCCGAGCGCAGGCGATGGCGGTGACCGTCGGCGTGCGGGCGATGATCGACCGCGCGATCGAGGAGAACACGAGCATGATCATGGAGGGCGTGTCGATCCTGCCCGGCATGGTCGACCCGATGCGCCACCACGCCGACGCGCACGTGATCTTCCTGGCGGTCTCGACGCTCGAGCGCGACGCCTTCCGCAGTCGCTTCACTGCCCGCGCGAGCGAGGCCAAGCAGCGCGCCACGCACCGTTATCTGGAGAACTTGGATGCGATTCTCCGCATCCAAGATCACATTCTCGAGTTGGCAGAAGCGCAGGATCTGCCGATCGTCGACAACCGCTCGTTCGACGACTCGGTGCTTTCCATCTTGCGACACGTCACGGAGAGCCTACGCACGCAAGGAGACGCGAATGGCAACCACGACTGACCGGGCCCGAGCGCTCGCGGCCGCGCTGCTCGCGGCGCTGCTCGCCGCCTGCGCGGCGCCGACGATCACGGACGAGGAGGAGCTCGGACGGCGCGCGTCGACGGAAGTGCGCCAGCACGTGCTCGTGCTGCACGACGACATCGTCGCGAGCTACATCGACGACATCGGGCAGCGCCTCGTGCAGGCGTCCGGCCCGCAACCCTTCGAGTACACGTTCACGGTGATCGAGGACGACACGCTGAACGCGTTCGCGGTGTTCGGCGGCAACATCTTCGTGCACACCGGCCTGATCCTGCGCGTGCGCAACGTGAGCGAGCTCGCCGGCGTACTCGGGCACGAGATCGGCCACGTCGTGCACCGCCACATGGCCGAGAACTATCAGCGCGCGCGCTCGGCGGGCCTGCTGCGCAACGCCGCGGTGATCGGCAGCGCGATCGGCGGCATCAATCCCGGCGCCGTCGATCTGCTGACCGGCTTCGGCACCCAGGGCATCCTCAATACCTTCGGGCGCGAGGCGGAGAGCCAATCCGACGAGTTCGCCGTCGAGCTGCTGCCGCGCGCGGGCTACGACCCGAACGGCATCGTCACCATGTTCGAGGGGATGACGATGTCGGAGACGCAGCGCGTGCCGAAGTTCTTCACGGATCATCCCGCCAGCGCGGAGCGCACCGCGCACACGCGCGGCTTGATCGAGGCGAAGCAGTTGCCGCCGAACCTGAAGAAGGACGACAACGGCAAGCTCGAGATCATCCAGCACCGCGTCCGCCTGCTCACCAAGCAGCCGGAGCGGACGCGCTGAGCGCGCGGAGCGCGGCGCGATCCGCGCTCCGCAGCGCCGGGCGTGGTATCCCTCGGCCAACGTCGAGGAGATCCCGATGAGCACGACCGAAGCTGCGCCGGCCCTCAACACGCTCGGCGAGCTGCGTCGCGCGGGTCACCGGCCGCGTACGTTGCGCGAAGAGATTCGCGCCAACCTGCTCGCGAAGCTGCGCAAGGGCGAGCCGCTGTTCCCAGGCATCGTCGGCTACGAGGAGACGGTGGTGCCCGCGGTCGAGAACGCGCTGCTGTGCGGGCACGACCTGATCTTTCTGGGCGAACGCGGCCAGGCCAAGAGCCGCATGATTCGCGCGCTGGTCGGGTTGCTCGACGCGTGGCTGCCGATCGTCGCCGGCAGCGAGATCCACGACGACCCGTTCGCGCCGGTCTCGGCGTACGCGCGCCAGCTCGTTTCCGAGCGAGGCGACGCTACGCCGATCGCGTGGATCGCGCGCGACGCGCGCTACGCGGAGAAGCTCGCCACGCCGGACGTCTCGATCGCCGACCTGATTGGCGACGTCGACCCGATCAAGGTCGCCGAGGGCCGCTCGCTCGGCGACGAGCTCACGATCCACTTCGGCCTGCTGCCGCGCACGAACCGCGGGATCTTCTGCATCAACGAGCTGCCGGATCTCACGGAGAAGGTGCAGGTCGGCCTGTTCAACGTGATGCAGGAGCGCGACGTGCAGGTGAAGGGCTACGCGGTGCGGCTCCCGCTCGACGTGCTCGTCGTCGCGAGCGCGAACCCCGAGGACTACACCAGCCGCGGCCGCATCATCACGCCGCTGAAAGACCGCTACGCCGCGCAGGTGCGCACGCACTATCCCGCGACGCGAGAGCTCGAGCTCGCCGTGGTGAAGCAGGAAGCGAGGCTGCCGCGCGCCGACGGCATCGCGGTGCACGTGCCGGCCTTCATGGAGGCGATCATCGGCGAGCTCACGCTGCAAGGCCGCGCGAGCCCCGACGTGAACCAGGCCTCGGGCGTCTCGGTGCGCATGTCGATCTCGAACTACGAGACGCTCGTGGCCAACGCGCTGCGGCGCGCGCTCAAGCTCGGTGAAGCGCACGCGGTGCCGCGCATCACCGACCTCGACGCGATCGTGCAGTCGACCGCGGGCAAGCTCGAGCTCGAATACGCCGGCGAGGAGCGCTCGGAGAGCGAGATCGTGCGCGCGCTCGTGCAGCGCGCGACGCGGCTCGTGTTCGACGCGCTGGTTCCGCTCGAGGGCGTGGCCTCGGTGGTCGAGTCCTTCAACCAGGGATGGAAGGTGGAGGTCAGCGCCGAGATGCCGGCGGGCGACTACCTCGACGGGCTCGAGGAGATCCGCGGCCTGCGCGACGCAGCGGCGCGGCTCGCGGGCGGCGAGACGCCCGAGCACCTCGCGGCGGCGATCGAATTCATCCTCGAGGGCCTCCACCTCGCCAATCGCCTCAACAAGTCGGCGACCGAGAGCGGCGCGCGGTACGGAGCGTGACCGCGAGCGGGGCGCAACGCGCGCGAGCCTGGCGCTACAGCCGCTGGGACGGCACGCAGGCAGAATTCAGCCTGGACGTGCGCCGCGCATTGGACGCGCTCTCGGACCTGATGATGGAGGGCCTCTCGCCGGAAGAGGCGCTCGAGATGATGCGCCGCAGCGGCTTCGAGATGGCGGGCATGAACTTCCGGGTGATGGGCACCGAGGAGCTCATCCAAGAGCTGCGCCGGGAGGCGCAGAAGCTGCTGCAGCAATACAACCTCGATCACGCGACCGACGAGCTCGCCGCGAAGCTCGACGACATCCTGGCGCGCGAGGAGGCGGCGCAGCGCGAGGCGCACGGCGCGGAGTCGCGCGCGCTCAACGACTTCCTCGAGAAGCGACATCGCGAGAACGCGTCGCTCTCGCAGCGCATCGAGGCGTTCCGCGATCACGAGTTCGCCGACGAAGAGGCGGGCGAGGAGTTCCAGGAGCTGCTCGGCGAGCTCGAGCGCTTGAAGCAGCTGGAAGAGTTCATGCGCGAGAACGCGCAGCGCTTTCGCGGCAAGCAGAGCGCGGACTACGAGCAGGCGCAGGAGATTCGCGAGCGCCTCGAGGCCCTGCAGCGGCTCGCGCAGGATCTGCGCAGCGGCAACTTCGAGCGCCTCACCCCCGAGCAGCTGCGCGAGCTGCTCTCCGAGGACGGCGCGCGCTCGCTGATCATTCTGCGCGACCTCGATCAGAACCTGCGCGACGCGGGCTTCCTGCGCGACGGCAAGGACGGCGCAGAGCTGACGCCGCGCGCGATCCGCAGGATCGGCGCGCAGGCCCTCGCCGCGGTCTACAACCAGCTGCGCAAGGGCCGGCCCGGCAGCCACGACACCGTTGCCCATGGCGTCGCCACGCCGCGGCCGGACGAGACGCGGCCCTGGGAGTTCGGCGACGCGATGAATCTGCACGTCGTGCGCACGCTGCTGAACGCGCTGAAGCGCGCGGCGCTCGAAGGGCGGGGCGCCGCGCGCGGCGCCGTCTCGCTCACGCTGGGTGATCTCGAGGTGAACGAGTGCGATTTCTCCACCCAGACGACGACGGTGTTGTTACTGGACATGAGCTGGTCGATGTCCTGGGCAGGGCGCTTCCCGGCGGCGAAGCGCGTCGCGCTCGCCCTCGACCACCTGATCCGCACGCGCTTCCCGCGCGACCATTTCTTCGTGGTGGGCTTCTCCACGCGCGCGAAGGAGCTGCCGATCCAGAAGCTCCCGTACGCGACCTGGGACATGGGCGACCCGTTCACGAATCTGCAGGAGGGCCTGCTGGTCGCGGAGCGCCTGATTCAAGAACACCCGAGCCCGAGTCCGCAGATCCTGGTGATCACGGACGGCCAGCCGACCGCCTACTTCCTCGGCAAGGAGCTGCGCGTCGAGTGGCCGATGGGCTTCGGCGGGGTGTCGCCGCACGCCGTCGCGGAGACGCTCAAGACCGTCAAGCGAATTACGTCGCGCTCGATCACGATCAACACGTTCATGCTCGATGATTCGCCGGAGCTCGTCGGATTCGTCGAGCGGATGACGGAGATCAATCGCGGGCGGGCGTTCTTTACGTCGCCGACGGCGTTGGGGTCGTTTCTGACGGTGGACTATTTGAACCACCGGCGGTCGCGGTCGCGAGCGTAAGAGCATCGAGGCGGCGCGGGGGCGCGCGGGGCGGGCGGTCGCGACTCCGGGGCCTTGGCGCTTTTGCTGTGCGGGGTTGGGTGGAGGCGGCGCGCGGCGTGGGGGCGCGCTTGCGCGCTCGCGACCGCGGATGCGTCGCTAGTGAGGTGCGCCGCGATGTGGGCGATGACCGGCCCCTCCGCTGCGATCCGTCCGCCCCGCGCGCCCCCGCGCCGGCGTTGCGCGGTGGAACCCGAATCGGAGCGAGGGCGGGGCACAGGGGGGGCGAAGCCGAGAGCGCCGTTGAGGCGCTCTCGGCTTCGCTCTCCTTGGTGCTCGTGCGGTGTCGGCGTTCGTGCGTCGCGACTGCACTGCGCGAAGTGTCTACTTTCGCGGCTCCATGAGTCGAACTTTGAAGACCGACATCCCCGGGCCCGACCGGCGCGTCACGATCGAGGACGTGCGCGCGAAGGGGTGGGACGCGCTGTTCGCGCCGGAGCTGCGCGCGCCGATCGGGGCGCTGGTCGTCGAGATCGGGTTCGGGCGCGGTGAGTTCCTGCGCGAGCTAGCAGTCGGCGAGCCGAGCGTGCCGCATCTGGGCGTCGAGCTGTCGTGGAAGCGCGTGCTGAAGATGGCGCGCCGCATCGCGAAGGCGGGTGATCCGAACATTCGCATGATCTGCGCGCGCGGCGAGGACGTCGTGCGGGACGCGCTCGAGGATGCGAGCGTGCGCACCTTCTGGATCAACTTCTCCGATCCGTGGCCGAAGGCGCGGCATCACCGCCGGCGGCTCGTGCAGGCGCCCCTCGTGCACCAGCTCGCGAAGCGCTTGCTACCGGGCGGGCTGCTCCACATCGCCACCGACGACGTCCCGTACGCAAAGCACATCGACGAGGTGTTACGGGCCGAGCCGCTGCTCGAGAACGCGCTGCCGGCGCCGTTCTTGCCCGAGATCCCTGGACGGCTCGTCACGGCCTACGAGGCGATGTGGCGTGCCGAGGGCCGGCCGCTGCACTTCTTCAGCCATCGGCGGCGCGCCCCGTGAGGCCGCTGCGCCCGAACCTGCGCGACTTCGCGCCCGACGCGCTGCGCGCGCGCTTCAAAGCGGAGGGCATCTCGGCCTACCGCGCGGATCAAGTCGTGCAGTGGCTGTACGCGCGCGGAGTCGACGACCCCGCGGCGATGACCGACCTGCCGGCGGAGCTGCGCGAGCGGCTCGCGAGTGATTACGGCACTCGGGCGCTGCGCGTCCAGGATCCGCAGTTCTCCGTGGACGGCACGATCAAGGCTGCGCTCGTCACCCACGACGAGCGCGTGATCGAGGCGGTGCTGATCCCCGAGGAGGGTCGCACGACACTGTGCGTGTCGACGCAAGTCGGCTGCCCGCTCGCCTGCTCGTTCTGCGCGACCGGCACGCTCGGCCTCGACCGCAACCTCACGACCTCCGAGATCGTCGAGCAGGTCGTGCGCATGGGCGCGCTGCTGCCGGCGGGGCGGCGCATCACCAACATCGTGTTCATGGGCATGGGCGAGCCGCTGCTGAATCTCGCCAATGTGGTCGAGGCGGTGAAGACGCTGATCCATCCGCGAGGCTTCGCGATGGCGCCGCGGCGCGTGACGGTCTCGACGGCGGGCGTCGTTCCGCGCATCGCGGACCTGCTCGAGCAGGTGCCAGTGAATCTCGCCGTCTCGCTGCATGCCGCGACCGATGCGCTGCGCGACGAGCTGGTTCCCATCAACAAGAAGTTCCCGCTCGCCGAGCTGTTCAGCGCGCTGCGCGGCATCCCGCGCCTGACGCGCCGGCACCCGATCTTCTTCGAGTACACGCTGCTCGCCGGCGTGAACGACTCGCTCGCGGACGCGGAGCGCCTGGTCGCGCTGCTGCGCGGCATGCCGGCGAAGCTCAACCTGATCCCGGTGAACCCGCACCCCGGCTCGCCGTATCGCGCGCCCACGCCGGAAGCGGCGGAGCGCTTCATGGCGGTGGTGGCGAACGCGGGGCTCACCGTCACGCTGCGGCGCAGCCGCGGCGCCGACATCGACGCCGCCTGTGGGCAGCTCGCCGCACGTTCCCCCGCGCCGGCAGCGTCATCCAGCGCGCTGGCCGGCTGACCGAAGAGGGCGGGAATGCTCTACGCGGTCGGAGACATCCACGGGGACCTGCGCAAGCTCGACGAGCTGCTCGCGAAGCTCCCCCTGCAGCCGGGCGACCGCCTCGTGTTCCTCGGCGACTACATCGACCGCGGCGCCGAAGCGGCCGGCGTGGTGAGCCGCTTGATCGATCTCTCGCGCCGCGTCGACTGCAAGTTCCTGATGGGAAATCACGAGTCGATGTTCCTCGACTTCCTGGGCTGGCGCGGCGCGCCCTACTTCGGCGGCGACGCGTTCCTGATGAACGGCGGCGACCGCACGCTCGCGAGCTACGGCTACTTCGGCAGCGGCAAGTCGGATCCCGACCGCTTCGAGCTGCCGCCCGCGCACGAGCGCTTCTACAAGCAGCTCGTGCTCTCGCACGGCGAGGGCGACTACCTGTTCGTGCACGCCGGGCTCGGCGAGCGCGGCCTGCAATCCGGCGACCCGAGCTACGCGCTGCGCGTCTCGCGCGTCGAAGACTTGTTGTGGAATCGCACGACCGCCGAGCTGCCGCACAACCTCGGCGTCACGATCATCTACGGCCACACGCCGCGCGCCGACTTCGGCGTGCGCTGGAACGATCCCTTCAGCATCGGGATCGACACCGGCGCGGTGTATGGCGGCAAGCTCACGGCGTTGCGCTTGCCAGACCAAGCGTTGATCCAGACTGACTAGGGCTCAGCGGCCGCCGGCGCCCACGGCGGGCGCGACCTCGGGCGCCGCGCTCGGTTCCTCGGCCGCGGGCTCGCTCGGGGCCTCGGGTGCGCGCAGCTCGAGCGTCTGTCCGATCGCGATGCGGTGCTTGTTGCGGATGCCGTTCCGCGCGATCAGCTCGTCTTGGGGGACGCCGGTGAGCGCCGCGATCTTCTCGAGCGTGTCGCCGCGGCGAACGACGTACGAGGTCGCGACGGCCTCCGGCGCCGTCGCTGCGGCGGGTTCGCTCGGCGCCGGGCTCGCGGCGGCCGCGGCGAGCGGCGCGCTGCTCGCCGCCTGTGCCTGCGTCTCTGCGAGCGCGGGCGTCTCCGCGGCGGGCGCGGGCTCGGGCGGGCCCGGGATGTAGAGCGACTGCCCGATCGCGATGCGATGCTTGTTACGGATGCCGTTGAGCGAGATCAGCTCCGAGACCTCGACGCCGAATTTTCGTGCGATCGAGTCGAGCGTGTCCCCGCTGCGGACGGTGTAGGTGCCGGCGTGGGAGCGATCCTCTGGCTTCGCGCTGAGCGAGCCGCCCGGCAGCTCGATCACTTGACCGGGGTGAATTTGGTTGGCGTTCTGGATCCGGTTCACCACGGCGAGATCGCGCGCCGAGACGCCGAAGCGGCGCGCGATCGAGGCGAGCGTGTCGCCGCGCTTCACGCGGTAGACGCCTTCGGCCGGTGCCGGCTCGGGCGCCGCGCTCGCGATCTGCGCCGCCGCCGGCGCGACCGGAGCGGGCGGCCGCGGGTTGTAGCCCGGGATCTTGAGCCGCTGCCCGACGCTGATGCGATTCGCGCTGCGCAGTCCGTTCTCGCGCTGCAGCGCACGCACCGAGACGCGGTACTTGCGCGCGATCGTGGAGAGCGTCTCGCCGCGACGCACCTTGTGCGTGCCCGAGGTCTCCGCCACCTGCGCGCCGATCCGCTCCGCGCTCGCGATGCTCGCGAGCACGACCTTCGGCGCCGCGCGCAGCGGATCGCGCGGCACGCGCAGCTCGTAGCCTTGGGGCAGCAGCCGGCGTCCCGTCCACACCGACTCGCTGACGGCGGGGTTCAGCTCGCGCAGCGCCTCGACCGTGACGCCGAACGCCGCGGCCAGCGCCGGCGGCCGGTAGTAGTGATCCAGGATCACGCGCTCGGGGTCTTCCGCCGGGTCGCGCCGTACCGCGCCGAAGTAGCGCTCGGGCTCGCGATCGATCTCGAGCGCCGCCAGGAACGAGGCGTAGAAATTCTTCGACGCGAAGCCGAAGGAGCGGCTCCGATAGCGGTCGATGATGACGCCGATGTCCTTGGTACCGAGCTGCCGCGCCGCGCGCTGCATGCCGCCGAGGCCGTGGTTGTAGGCCGTGATCGCGAGCGGCCACGCCCCCGTGTTGTCGTAGTTCGACTTGAGCAGGCGCGCGGCGGCCACGCTCGCGAGGAACGGATCGTTGCGCTCGTCGACGGCCGAGTCGACGCGCAGATAGAGCCGACCCGTCGACGGCATGAACTGCCAAATGCCGGAGGCGCCGACCGACGAGCGCGCGGCCGGGTTGAACGACGACTCGACGTGGGGGAGGGCGCCGAGCTCCGTCGGTAGCCCGCGGTCGGCGAAGGTCTGGCGGATGTGCGCATCCCAGCGCCCCTGGCGAGCGAGGCCCGCGCGGAACTTGTCCGACTGGCCCAGCTGGAAGCGCACGTTCGCCGCGGCGTTGCCGAACGTGCGGCTGCCGGCGCCGGCGGGAAACAGGTCGACGATGCGCTGCTCTTCCTCGCTGAAGCCGCTGCGCTTGCCGTGCGCGAGGGTCCGCAGCACGTAGATGATGTGCCGTTTGCGCGCGTCGACGTGCCGCTGCCCCGCGCGATCCCAGCGCCCGTTCGGCAGCGAGATCTTCTCGTAGACGAGGCCGAGATCGTCCGGGTCGTGCAGGAAGCCGCCATCGGTGCCCACTTCCGAGTAGACGCGCTTCCAGAACTCGACGCGCGGCGCGATCGAGGCGGGCTTCGGGAAGTCTTCGGGCGCGGCGGACGCTGCGCTCGATGACAGCGCCAGCGCGCACACCCAAACCCGCCAATCACGAATGCGCATGTTCCCCCAAACGCCGCGGCGCGTTCTGTGCCTATCGGACGCCAAAGCAGCGCCCCTTACTCGACCCGGCTGTGGGCCCCGAGGCCGCTGTTCGACTCCGCTCGGCTTCGCCTCGCTGCGCGCTGCGCTTGCGGAGTCCCGATGCCGTGGACCCGGACGCGCTGCGCCAGGGCGCTGCCGACCCCGAGGTCACTGTCCGACTCCGCTCGGCTTCTCGCTGCGCGCTGCGCTTGCATTACCGCCGCCCCTTCTTCCGGGCGTCCTTCTCCGCTTTGCGCTTCTTCTTGGCGGCGTTCTTGTCCATCGCCTTGGCGTGCCGCCGCATCTGGCGATTGCCGATCGCGCCCATCATCGACATCGGATCGAAGCCGGCCGGCATGCCCGCGGCGCCGGGGCCCGCGCCCGCCAGGCGCCCCATGCCAGGGATTCGCGAGAGCAGTCCGCCGCCGCCCATCGCGCCGCCGAGCATGCCCATCATCTCGCGCATCTGGCGGAAGCGCTTCACCAGCTCGCCGACTTCGTGCTTGGCGCGGCCACTGCCACGCGCGATGCGGCGCGCGCGGCTGTCGTCGATCAGCTCCGGCTTCGCGCGCTCCGCCCGCGTCATCGATTGGATCAGCGCCTCGACGCGCCCGAGCTCGCGGTCGTCCACGTGATCCGCGAGCTCGCCGAACATCGGCAGCTTGCCGAGCACGTCCTTCAGCGGACCGAGCTTGCCGATCGTGCGCAGCTGGCTCAGCAGGTCGTCCATGCCGAACTGGCCCTTCAGCATGCGCGCGGCGTCCTCCTCCGCCTGCTTCGCGTCGACGACCTCCTCGAAGTCCTTCACCAAGCCGACGACGTCGCCCATTCCGAGAATGCGCGACGCCAGGCCCTCGGGACGGAACTCCTCGAGCCGGTCGGTCGTCTCGCCGGTGCCCAGGAATTTGATGGGGACGCCGGTCGTTGCCTTCACCGCGAGCGCCGCGCCGCCGCGCGCGTCACCGTCGAGCTTGGTGAGCACGAGGCCGTCGAGGGCGAGCCGCGCGGCGAACGCGCCGGCGACTTGGACCGCGTCGCGGCCCATCAGCGCGTCGCACACCAGGATGCGATTCGCCGGTGCGACCGCGCGCTCGATCGCCTCGAGCTCGCGCATCAGCTCGTCGTCGATCGCGAGCCGCCCCGCGGTGTCGTAGAGGATCGCATCGCGGCCCTCGCGCTGGGCGCGCTCGCGGCCCGCACGGCAGATCGCGACGGCGTCCGTCGCGCCCTCCTCGCGATGCACCGGCACGCCGATCGAGGCGCCGAGCTGCGCGAGCTGCTCCATCGCCGCCGGGCGATGGACGTCGGCGGCGACCAACAGCGGCTTGCGGCCCTGCCGCGCGAGGTAACGCGCGAGCTTGGCGGCGACGGTCGTCTTGCCCACGCCCTGCAGGCCGAGCAGCAGGATCGAGGTCACGCCCGCCGCGTCCTTCGCGAGCGACGGGTCGACCGGTCCCATCAGCGCCACGAGCTCCTGCTCGCAGACCGCGACGAAGTGCTGGCCCGGGGTCACGTGCAGCACGCGCCCGTCGCCCGTCTTGACGCGCGTCTCGACGCGCTGGCCCAGCGCGCGCTCCTTCACGCGCGCGAGGAAACCCTTCACCACCGCGAGGTCGACGTCCGCCTCGAGCAGCGACGCGCGCACCGCGAGCAGCGCCTCGTCCACGTTCGCTTCGGAGAGCTCCCGCACACCGGCCAAGCGCTCGCGCGCGCTCTTGAACCCTCGCGTCAGCGTTTCGAGCATGAACTCCTCGTCCCGGCAGCGGAAAAGCGCGCGGAAGATACGGGGACATTCTTGCGCGTCGACCGCGGGCGCGTTTACTTCGGCCCCCGCATTGACTTCGCTCGCCTACGGCTCGCTGCGCGCCTCGCGTTGCTCGGCTTGCGGTTCGTGCAGAATCCCATTGAAGAGAAGAGGGCGTGACGCATGCCGACTCAGGTCGAAGCGCAGATCACTGGGAACGTGTGGAAGATCGAAAAGAAGGTCGGCGACCAGCTCGCGGCCGAAGACGTGATCCTGACTCTCGAGTCGATGAAGATGGAGATCCCGGTCGAGGCGCCGTGCAGCGGCAGACTCGTCGAGCTGCGCGTCAGCGAGGGGCAGAACGTGGAAGAGGGCGCCGTGCTCGCGGTGATCGAGTAGCCGCAATGTCGCGCGTCCGCGTGCGACCCGTGATGTCGCGCGAGCGCGACGCGGTCGTGGCGCGCCTCGAGCGCGCGGCGCGCCTGAACCTGTTCCTGCTCGACCTGGCGCTGCGCCTCGGTGAAGCGGGCCCCGGCCGCGTGCGCAGCGAGCTGCTCGGTGCGTGGCGCGAGGACGAGCTGGTCGGCGTCGCGAGCGTGCAGCCGTCGCTCGTGCTCGACGCGACCGCCGAGCCTGCCGCGCTCGCCGCGTTCTTTCCCTACCTAGGGACGGTCGCGAGCGGCCTCGTGAAGAGCACGGCCGACGTGGTGGGGCCGCTCCACGCTTGGCTCGAGAACCACGGGCGACAGATCCTGCTCGACCGCATCGAGCACGGTTTCGCGCTCGAGCCCGGCGGCGCCCAGCTCCCGCCGCCGCCGCGCGGCGTGCGCGTGCGCAGCGCCGACGTCGACGACCTGCCCGCGCTCGTCGAAGCCTCGCGCGCCAGCCTGCTCGAGGAGGACCGCCCGGATCCGAGCGAGACCGACCCCGCCGGCTTCAAGCGCTGGGTGTCGGCACGCGTGAAGCAGGCGGTCGTGGCCGAGGAGCGGGGCCGCGTCGGCTTCGTGGGATACGCGGACGTGCGCTCGCCGCGCGGCTGGCTGCTGCAGGGCGTTTACACGTGGCCGTCGTTTCGGAGGCGAGGGCTGGCGCGGGCGGGCGTGGCGGAGCTGTGTCGGCGCGCGCTGGCGGATGCGGCGGAGCACGTGCAGCTCGCCGTCGTCGACGGGAACGTCGCGGCGATCGGGCTCTACGAGCAGCTCGGCTTCGTGCGCTTCGCGCGGCTGCGGACGGTGCTGTTCGCGTAGGGATTCGAGTTGTTGCGCGCCGCCCCGCTGCCGCCGACGACTGCCCGCGCGATCGCTGCTAGCGTGCCGCGCTCTCGCAACCCCAACTTTTGTGGAGAGCTTCGATGGGTCTTCTCGACGGCAAGGTCGCGCTCGTGACGGGCGCTGGTGGTGGTCTCGGTCGCGAGCACGCGCTCGCGCTGGCGCGCGAAGGCGCGAAGGTGCTGGTCAACGACCTCGGCGGTGCGCGCGACGGCAGCGGCAGCGGCGCGCACTCGATGGCGGATCAGGTCGTCGCGGAGATCAAGGCGGCCGGCGGCACGGCGCAGGCGCAATACGACAGCGTCGCGACCGTCGAGGGCGGCGAACGCATCGTGAAGGCGGCGATCGACGCCTTCGGGAAGCTCGACATCTGCGTGAACAACGCGGGCATCCTGCGGGACAAGTCGCTCGTGAACACCACCGAGGACCTGTTCGACATCGTCGTGCAGGTGCACCTGAAGGGCACCTACTGCGTGACGCGGCCGGCGTTCGCCCACATGAAGGAGCGCGGCCAAGGTGGCGTGATCATCAACACCTCGTCGACCTCGGGTCTGAACGGGAACTTCGGCCAGTCGAACTATGGCGCCGCGAAGGCCGGCATCTGGGGCTTCACGCGCTGCGCGGCGATCGAGGGCAAGAAGAGCAAGATCCGCTGCTTCGCGCTCGCGCCGGTCGCGCTGACGCGGCTCACCTCGGACCTCGGCGGCTTCCAGGATCCGAAGCTGCAGGAGCGCATGAATCCGAAGCTCGTGTCGCCGCTCGTGGTGTTCCTCGCGAGCGACCTCGCCGGCGACCTGACGGACAAGACCTTCTTCGTGGGCGGTGGCCGCATCGCGGAGATGCGCATGGTGACGGCGCCGGGCGTGCAGAAGACCGACGCCGGCGGGCTGTGGACCGCGGACGAGATCGCGGCGCGCATCAACGAGATCATGCTGCCGGCCTAACGCGCGCGGGCCAGCGACTCGGCGGGCCGGAGCGGTGAGCCGGTCCGGCCCGTTCCATGCGGGCAGCCCGGTGCGGGGGGCGCCGCGCGGCTCCGCACGGTAATCCTCTCCGCCATGTCGGACGCCCAACCCGCACGCGTTCGCGCGGCGAAGCCCACTGTCGCCGACCCCGCGAGCGCGATGACCCCGCGCTTCCAGGTGCTGTTCCGCTATTTCGCGCGCCGCTTCTTCGCGCACCTCGCATTCGACGACGCGACGCTCGCGCGGCTGCGCGATGCCGAGGCCAAGGGCGCCGTCGTGTACGTGATGCGCTACGCGAGCCGGCTCGACTACTTCCTGTTCAACACGCTCTTCGCGCGCGACGGCTTGCGGCTCTCGGCGTACGCCAATGGCATTCAGTACTGGTACTACACGCCCTGGTGGCGCAGCGTGCCGGCGTTCCTGATGCGCGCGCTGCGCGGCGCGAATCGCGGCGATCCCGCGAAGACGGGGAGAGCCCGGCTGCGGCGCGCCGCCAGCGCCGGCGAGTCGTCCTTCCTGTTCCTACGCACCGCCCGCCTGGCCGCGCTGCTGCGGAGCCCCACCGAGGCGATCGCGCGCAGCCACCGCGAGCTCGAGTTCTTGGACGAGCTGGCCGAGGTCGCGGCCGAGGGCAAGCCAGTCCACGTGGTTCCGCTCGCGCTGTTCTGGCGCAAGGGCCCGCGCGCCGAGCGGCGCTTCCTGAACCTGTATCGCGGCGCGTCGGCGCGGCCTGGCGACTTGGCGAAGGTGACGTCGTTCCTGTTGACCTATCGCGACCTGTCCATCAAGACCGGTGAGCCGATCGACCTCACCGCGTTCCTGGCTCAGGAGCAGGGGGCCGATCGCGACGCGCTGGTGCGGCGGCTGCGGCGCAAGGTGATGCAGTTCGTTTCCGCGGAGGAGCGCGTCGCCGAGGGGCCGCTGCTGCGTCCGCGGCACAAGGTGCGCGAGATCGTGCTCGCGGATCCGGGCGTGCGGGCCGCGATCGCGGAGCGCGCGAGCAGCGGGCGCGGGACGATGGAAGCGGCGCTCGCGCAATCCGAGCGCGCGTTCGACGAACTCGCCGCGAACATGAGCTCCGCGGTGATCGCACTGCTGGCGGCGGTCGTCGGCATGATCTTCCGGCGCCTGTTCCAGCGCATCGAGACGCGCGGGCTCGAGAAGATCGCGGAGCACGCGCGCAAGCATCCCGTCGTGCTGGTGCCGAGCCATCGCTCGTACTTCGACTTCCTGATCCTCTCGTGGCTCTTCTACGAGAACTACTTGGTGCCGCCGCACATCCTCGCGCGCGAGAACATGGCATTCGGACCGTTCGGTTTCCTGTTCCGGCGCGCCGGCGCGTTCTTCATGCGCCGCTCGCTCGCCGACCCGATCTACAAGGCGGTGTTCCGCGCCTACGTGATGTTCCTCGTGCGCGAGGGCTTCACGCAGGAGTTCTTCATCGAGGGTGCGCGCTCGCGCACCGGCAAGGCGCTGACGCCGCGCCTCGGCATGCTCTCCTGGACGATCCAGGGATTCGTCGACAGCGGGCGCCGCGATCTCTTCTACGTGCCCGTCGCGATCAGCTACGAGCGCCTCGTCGAAGAGGGCGCCATGGTGCACGAGCTCGCGGGCGGCAAGAAAGAGAACGAGAGCATGCTCGGCCTCATGCGCGCGCGGAAGGTGCTGTCGCGCAGCTTCGGCAGCGTCTACCTGAACTTCGGCGAGCCGGTGTCGCTCGCGGAGACGCTCGGCGCGCGCGCGGAGCTGTGGCAGCGCGGCGACGACGCCGAGCCGGAGCGGCGCGCGCTCGTCGAGAGCTTCGGGCGCGAGCTGGTGGAGCGCATCAATTGGTCGATGGTGGCGACCGCGACCAGCGTCGTGGCTGCCGCGCTGCTCGGCGAGCCGCACCGCGGGATGTTCCGCGAAGCCCTCGAGGCGCGCATCGCGCAGGTCGTCGGCTTGTTGCGGCTGCAGGGCGTGCGCCTCACGCCCGCGCTCGACGCCGACATCGAGCACCGCTTCGCCGAGTCGATCGACTTCCTGATCCGCCTCGGTCTGATCCGCTCCGAGAACGATTCGCGCGGCGAGCTGATCTACTTCGACGAGCCGAATCGCCGCGCGCTCGACGTCTACCGCAACGGCATCTACCACGCGCTGGCCGCGCCGAGCCTGATCGCTCGCCGCCTGCTGTCCGGCTCGTGCGAGGAGAGCGCGCTGCGCGAGCACGCGATGTTCTGGCTCGAGTTGCTCGACGTCGAGTGGTTCGCGCCGCGCGCCGACGCGCAGGCGGCGCAGGTGGACGCGTTCCTCGATGCCTTTACCCACGGCGGCGTGATCGAGCGCAGCGGCGAGCGCGTGCGCGCGAAGGAGTCGGGCCGCGCGCTGCTCACCTTCCTCGCCGAGCAGACGCGCTGCGTGCTCGAGGCGTACTACATCGCGTTCTGCACGCTCGAGAGCCTCGGCGCGCCGGCGACCGCGAAGTCGCTCGAGAAGGCGAGCGAGACCTATCACCGCCGCGCGCAGCTGCTCGGCGAGGTGCGACGGCCCGAGGGCTGGAACCCGGTGACGTTCAAGAACGCGCTCGACCTGATGGCAACGCGCGGCGTGCTGAAGCTCACGGAGACGACGGAGCGCGAGGCGGCATACGAGCGCGGGCCCGAGTTCGCGCAGCTCGCGCCGCTGCGCGCTCGTCTGGCAGCGGAGTTGGCCTCCGGGTAAGGTGCCGCCCCTCATGGCGACGGCGGAGACACTCCCGGATTTCTCGAAGCGCGGCGGCCTAATTACTGCCATCGCGCAGGACCACGCGACCGGCGAGATCTTGATGGTCGCCTACATGAACGAGCGAGCGTTCCGAGAGACGCTGAAGCGCGGCGAAGTCGTCTACTGGAGCACGACGCGCAACGAGCTCTGGCACAAGGGCGAATCGAGCGGCAACACGCAGGCGCTGAAGTCCCTGCGCGTCGACTGCGACGGCGACGCCGTGCTGCTGCAAGTCGAACAACGAGGCGGCGCCGCCTGTCACACCGGCCGCCGCAGCTGCTTCTATCGCCTGCACGAGGGCGACGGCTGGCGCGTCACCAGCGAGCCGCTGTTCGACCCCGCGCAGGTCTACGGGAAATGAAGCGCGTCGCGGGGAAGCATCAGCTCGTGCTCGGCCTGCCGAAGGGCAGCCTGCAGGACACGACCGCGAGACTGTTCGCGCTCGCCGGCTTCACGCTGCGCTTCCCCGAGCGCTCTTACTATCCCGAGATCGACGACCCCGAGCTGTCGTGCGTCTTGATCCGCGCGCAGGAAGTCGCGCGCTACGTCGAGCAGGGCGTGCTCGACGCCGGCATCACGGGCGTGGACTGGGTGCTCGAGAACGGCGCGAAAGTGAAGGAACTCGCCGATCTGCGCGCGCCCTGGCCGAACTACCGGCCGGTGCGCTGGCTGCTCGCCGTGAAAGAGGATTCGCGCTTCCGCTCGGTGAAGGATCTCGCGGGCGGCCGCATCGCGACCGAGACCGTCGGGCTCACCAAGCGCTACCTGAAGCGGCACGGCGTGAAAGCCGAGGTCGAGTTCTCGTACGGCGCGACGGAGGTGAAGCCGCCGCTGCTGGCCGACGCGATCGTCGACGTGTCCGAGACCGGCTCTTCGATCCGCGCGAATGGGCTGCGCGTGATCGACACCGTGCTGGAGAGCACGCCGCGCTTCATCGCGAACAAGCAAGCTCACGCCGACGCCTGGAAGCGCCGCAAGATGGAGCGCTTGTTACTGCTGCTGAACGGCGCCATCGCCGCGGCCGACCGCGTCGGCCTGATGATGAACGTGCCGCGCGCCAAGCTCGAGCGCGTGCTCGACGTGCTGCCCGCGCTCGGCGCGCCCACGATCTCGACGCTCGCCGACGAGAGCTGGGTCGCGCTCAACACGGTGGTCGAAGAGAAGTTGGTGCGCGAGCTGCTGCCCGAGCTCGTGGAGCGCGGCGCGTGCGGCATCGTCGAGTATCCGCTCAACAAGATCGTCGGTTGACGAGACGCAGCCGAGCGGGGTTTGACAGTGGCCTCTGACCGATCTGGAGCCGCTGATTCCGCAGCGACGCGCGAGTCGGCCCGATGGCAGAGTGCCTGCAGCGCGCTCGCTCGCCTGCCGCTCGACCACGCGCGCAATGCGTTCAAGGGCATCCTGGCCCCGAGCCTCATCGGCGAGCGGCGAGTCGTGCAGGCCGTCGTCATCGCGAACGGCCGTGTGCTGCTCGCGCTGCGCAGAGACTTGATGGGCTGGGAGCTGCCGGGGGGAAACCTCGCGCCGAGCGAATCCGAGGAGGCGGCGGTGGTGCGCGAGCTGCGCGAGGAGACCGGGCTCGAGATCGCGCTCGACGGGCTCGTCGGTGAGTACCAGCGCACGGGCTTCTTCGCGCACCGCGCTCGCGTGTTTCGCGCGCACGCGATCGGCGGCGCGCTCACACCGAGCGACGAGACGCCGGCGGTCGCGTGGTT
>DATBRS010000091.1:0-7650 GCA_036560185.1 Myxococcota bacterium | reverse complement strand
CACCAGCGCCTGTCCGCCGACGGTGACTCGCCAGTCGACGGTGACGCGCGTGGGCAGGCCGACCTGCACGTTCGTGATCAATCCGCACTGGCTGCCCCGCGTCGGGTCCGCGGGGTTCGTGACGATCACGCCGCCCGCCTGCCCGGCGCCTGGCGAGAAGAAGAAGTCGCTGTCGAGGGTGCCGTCCGCAGGTCCGCTGTTGTCGTAGGCGGGCGCAGACGTGGGCTCGAGCGAGCTCGACGAGAGGTTGAGCACGTCGCTGCCCAGACCGCCGTAGCCGGCAGTGATGTCGATGCCCAGGCCCGCATCGGAGAGGCCGGTCGGATTCGCGACCGCGTCGGCATCGGTCACGCATAACACGTCGGTGGGCGGAATCGCCGCGACCGCCGGCGGCGTATTGTCGATGCCGCTGACCACGCCGCCCGCCGAGACGAGCAGACCCGTCGCGAGCACGTCGCGCTCCAGTAGATCACCGATGGCGCGCTCGGATTGCTGCGTCTCGGTGAGATTGTCGACGGTCTCGTAGCTGCGCGATTGCAGCACGAGCATGCCGGTCATGTAGACCGTTATGATCGCGAGCACCGCCACCGAGATCATCATCTCGATCAGCGTGAACCCCGCCGTTCGCCGGTGGTAGAGCGCACTCATTACGGCGTCCCCGCTCCGCGGTACTTGAAGCTCGAGACGGCGTAGCGGCGCACCGGGATCGCGACGTTGTCGCCCGGCTCGCGCCACGTCACTCGCACGTCGATTTGTCGCGCGTCGATGAGTCCAGCGACAGCAGAGATCCGCCAGCTCACGTTGAACGTCTGCTGCGCGGTCGCACCTCCGGCCGCCATCGCCGGTTGGGCGACGGCCTCGGGGCCCGTCACCACGGCCGGCGCGGTCCACCCGCCAGGCGCCGTCGACGCCCAGCTCTGATACTTGAGCGTCTCGAGCTGATCGAGGCCGATGCGCGCGGCGTCGCTGACGTGGCGACCCGTCGAGGCCGATCCCAACGCGGTGAGCTGCATCGAGAGCATGCCGAGCATTCCCACCGCGAGGATCGTCAGCGCGATCATCGTCTCCAGCAGGCTGAAGCCCGCCTTAGCATGAGCGCGAGGCTGGGCTCTCATTGCGTCCACCTCCCGGTCACGGCGTCCCACGAATAGACCTTGGAGGTGCCGAGCGCGCTCAGGACGACCGCGAGATCGCGCCGCTCCGCGGCGCCGAGGCCGGGACGTCCGTTGGTGAAGTAGTAAGCGCCGGCGCCGCTGCCGACGTTGCCCGCGGCGCAAGCGGCCGACATCGTGACGGGAACCCCGTCTCCGCGGAACGCCACTCCCGGCGACTGACCACCCGCCGGCCGCGCGAACGTGGCGCCGAGCGTGCGGTTTCCGGTCCCGGCATCTTCGGGCACGCGCACGGTCGCATTCGTCACGCCCCAGAACGCCGTCTGCTGTACGCCGGCTCGCGAGAGCTCCTCGGGCACCCAGACGGTCTCGCCCGCGTCGATGCAGCAGTTCGAGTTCGCATCGTCGAGCACGAGCAGCGGGCTCGGGATCGCGAGGCCGCAGGAGTCGACGGCCGGAGGCGTCTGCGAAAAGACGAGCTGCCGGCGGCCCAGGCGTACGGCTTGCTCGCGGGCGCGGCCGAAGGTGTCTTGCACCGCGCGCGCCGCGGCCTTCAGCGCGATGTTGTCGTTCATCCGCTGCCAGCTCGGATAGCCGAGCGCGACCATGACCGCCGCAATCGCCACGACGATCATGACCTCGACAATCGTGAAGCCGTCGTTGCTGCGCGGACGCAAACGCTTCTCCTCGCGACCGCCCGGTTCGAGCAAGCCGCGTGCCGCCCCCGATATCGGGCGAAGGGGCGTCGCGCTTGAGCCGCACGGCACCGCGCTGCGCAATCTGTTTCGGAGTGCGCAATCCGCTGCGGAGCTGGTGCGCGCGGCGTGGCGCGCGAGATCAGCGGCGCTGCGCCCTAATTGCGCACCGCTGCGGAGCCGCGTTGCCGGAGATTTGCCTCGGCGTCGCGCTGCGTCGGCAGGCGCAGCACGAACGCAGTTCGGAAGCCGGGAGGCGGCGAGCCGAGATAGAGCCCTCCACCCTGGTCCTCCGCCATGCGCAGCGCGTTCGGGAGACCGAGTCCCGTGCCTCCGTCCGCGGCGCGCGTCGTGAAGAACGGCTCGAAGATGCGCTCGCGATTCTCCTCGGCGATCCCGCAGCCGGTGTCGGCGACTTCGCACTCGACTGCGATGGCCGGCGCACTCGCCGGCGGCGGCCTGCCCGCGTCTTCGCGACGGCGCCCTTCCCTCACGGGGCGCAGGGACACGCGCACGCGCCGCTCGGGCTGTCCGCGCACTGCCTCGGCCGCGTTCAGCAGCAAGTTCAGCAAGATGCGATGCGCGGCGTCGGGGTCGCCCCACGCGAGCGGGAGATCCGCCGGCAGCTCCGCTTCGAGCGCGATCTCCGCATAGGACCGCTGCGCCGACACGGCCGCGGTCGCCTCTCCCACCACGCGCGCGAGCTCGATCGCACGCGAATCGGTTCGCAACGGCTGTGCCAGGTCGAGCAGCTGGCGCAGCGTCCCTCGCACGCGGTCGCCCTCGCGCAAGAGTCGCTCGAGCTGCGCGCGCGACGCGGGCGAGATGCCGGGATCCCGCAGCACGAGCTCGGCGAAGGCGAGGATCGCGCCCATCGGGTTGCCGACTTCGTGCGCCACACCGGCGGCGAGCCGCCCGACCGCCGCGAGCCGTTCGGCGCGCTCGAGGCTGTCGCGCGTCTGGCGCAGCCGCTGATTCGCGTCGCGCAGCTCGACCACCGCGTCGCTCAGCTGCTTCGTGCGGCCCGTGAGCGCGACGCTCATCTCGTACAGCGCCTCGGCGACCGCGCGCGCCTCGCGCGGCCCGGCTACGCGCGCCGCGACCGCTTCACCGCTCTCCCCGATCTCGCGCGCGAGCGCGGCTAGCGCTTCGAACGGCGCGACGACACGGCGGCGCAGCAACACGAAGCCGAAGGCGCCGAACACCAGCGCGTCCGCGAGCGCGAGCGCGGCGAACACGGCGGCGGGCCGCGCACGCAAACGCGCCGATGCATCGGCCGGGAGCCGCGCCACGGTCACGTCGCCGTTCGCCAGCGGCGCGGCAAACAGGATGCGATCCCAGACGGCGCCGAAGTCCAGGAGGGCCTCGCCGCGTTGCTGTGCCGCGCGCGCGATCGCGAGCACGCGCGCGTCCGCCGGCGCGCGAGCGACACTGAGCGGCGTCGCATGGCCCGCGAGATCCACTCGCCACCACTCGGCGTGGAACGGGAGCCGAGGCGCAAACTCGCCCGAGCCGCGCGACTCCGCGAGCAGCGCAGGCCCGAGTACCTCGCGCAGCGTGTTCTCGTGGTTGCGGTAGGCGGCCGCCACCAGCACCAGCAGCGCGAGCGCCATCACCACCCCGAGGCTCGCCAGCACCTCGACCCGCACGCTCGCGTCGGCTCTGCGCCGCAGCCAAGCGCGCGCCGAGTCGCGCGCGGCCGGCGCCGTCATTCCGGATCGGCGCCGTCGTCGAGGCCGAGCTTCTCGAGCCGGTAGCGGAACGAGCGGAAGGTGATCCCCAACAACTGCGCGGCGCGCTTCTTCACGCCGCCGGTCTTCGCCAGCGCCGCGAGCAGGAGCTCGCGCTCGAAGGCGTTCATGAGGTCGTCGAGCGTCTCGCCGGGCGCAGGCAGGCGTGAGGCCGCGGCGCTCGCGCTGCGCGGAGCGAGCAGCGCCGCCGGCAGCAGCTCCGCCTCGATCACGTCGCCGCGGCACAGTGCGACCGCGCGCTCGATCGTGTTCTCCAGCTCGCGCACGTTGCCCGGAAACTCGTACGCGAGGATGCGCTGCAGCGCGCCGTCCGCGAGGCGGCATGCGGGGCGCGAGAGCTCGCGCGCGAACTTCTCGAGGAAGTGCTGCGCGAGCAGCGGCACGTCCTCCATGCGCTCGCGCAGCGGGGGCAGCGCGAGCTGGATGACGTTGAGCCGGTAGTAGAGATCCTCGCGGAAACGCCCCGCCGACGCCTCGGCGTGCAGGTCGCGATTGGTCGCGGTGATGATGCGGACGTCGACCGCGGTGTCCGTGTTGCCGCCGACGCGGCGCACTTGCTTCTCCTGCAGCGCGCGCAGCAGCTTCACCTGGAGCGTCTGCGGCAGGTCGCCGATCTCGTCGAGGAAGAGCGTGCCGCCGTGGGCCACCTCGAACAGGCCCGGCTTGTTCGTGACCGCGCCGGTGAACGAGCCCTTCACGTGACCGAAGAGCTCGGACTCGAGCAGGTTCTCGGGAATCGCACCGCAGTTGACCGCGACGAACGGCTTCTCGCGCCGCTCGGAGAGGTCGTGAATGCCGCGCGCGACGAGCTCTTTGCCGGTGCCGCTCTCGCCGCACACGAGCACGCTCGTGCGCGTCGCCGCCACCTGAGCCATCAGGTCGTAGAGGCGCTGCATCGCGGCGCTCGTACCGATCAGCACGCGCTGCCGCGCCTGCGTGCGCAGCTCGCTGCGCAGCCGCTTGTTCTCGACCGTGAGCAGCTTCTTCTCGAGCGCCTTGTTCACGACGAGGCGCACCTCGTCGACCTTGAACGGCTTCGTCAGGTAGTCGTAGGCGCCCTCTTTCATCGCCTCGATCGCCGTCTCCGCGGTGGCGAAGGCGGTGATCACGATGACGACGGTCTCCGGCGCGCTCGCCTTCACGGAACGCAGCAGCTCGATCCCGCTCGCGCCCGGCATCTGCACGTCGGTCATCAGCAGATCGAAGTCGTCGGCATCGAGCAGCGCGCGCGCCTCGGCGACGTTCGCCGCGGTCGCGACGTCCATGCCCTCGCGGCGGAAGAAGATCTCCAGGAAGTCGCGCATGCCGCGCTCGTCGTCGACGACCAACACGCGGGGAGTCCGGCTCATCGGGGCGCCTCGCTCGCGGGCAACACCACGCGGAAGCACGCGCCGCCGCCTTTCGCGGTCTCGACGGCGATGCTGCCGCCGTGGCTCGTGACGATGCGGTGCACGGTCGCGAGCCCGAGCCCGGTGCCGGACGGCTTCGTCGTGAAGAACGGATCGAAGATCCGCTCGAGCGCCTCGGGTGCGACACCCGGGCCGTCGTCGGCCACCGAGATCTCCACCGCGCCCCTCCCGCTCGCCGCTCCGCTTCGGGCCTCCGCATCCGCGCCTTGAGGGAGCGCGCGCTCGGTCGCCGCGGCGGCGAGACGAATCTCACCGCGCTCGCCCATCGCCTGCGCCGCATTCAGCACGAGGTTCCACAGCACCTGCCGCAGCTGCTTCGCGTCCGCGTGCACGCGGAGCGCGTCTCCGGCCGCGACCTCCACGCCGACGCGCACGCCGGCCGGACACGCCGCGCGGCACATCTCCGCCAGCTCGCGCAGCAGGGGTGCGACCTGCACGGCCTCGAGCTTCGGGGCTGCGGGCCGCGCGAACTGCAGGAAGTCGGCGATCAGCGCGTCGAGGCGCTCGATCTCGCGCAGCACGATGCTCATCAAGCGCTCTTGCTCGAGATCGCCGCTGCGCTCGCGATTGACGGCGCGGAGCATCTCGACGCAGCCCGAGATCGCTGCGAGCGGGTTGCGCACCTCGTGCGCGACGCCGGCTGCCAGCTCACCCACCGCGGCGAGCCGCTCGCGCTGCCGCAGCGCGCGCTCGAGCGCGACCACCTGGGTGACGTCCTGGAAGATCACGACGTGGCCCGCGGGCGCGCCCTGCGTGGGCCGCAGCACCGAGGCGGCGACACCGAGATGGCGATGCTCGCCGCCCGCGAGCACGAGCACGAGCCGCGCCCGCCGCGGGCCCGGCATGCCGCGCTCCATCAGCTCCGTGATGCCGGGCAGGAGCGCCTCGAGGCTGGCGCCGAGGATCTCCTCGGGGCTTCGCGACAGGATGCGTACGCCCTCTGGGTTGCACGACGTCACGCGCCCGTCCGCATCCACCGTAATCAGTCCGCTCGTCAGCGACTCGACCGTGCGCTCGTGCAGCCGCTGCAGCTCCTTCAGGTCGCTCGCGCTGGTCGCCAGCCGCACGCCCGCGAGCCGGTTCTCCCGCGCGAGCGTGCTCGCGAGCATCGCGACGATCAGCAGCGCACCGGTGTGCGCGCCCCAAGCGCTGAAGCGCAGCTCCCACGCCACGATCTTCGGGGCGCCGCCGAACACGCCGGCGGCATCGAGCGCGAGCACGCCGGCCAGGCAGAGGGACGCGCCCAGCGCGGTCGCGTACGCGCCGCGCCGCTCGAACTGCACCCCCGCGTACACCGTGAGGGGCAGGTAGAGAAAGGTGAAGGGCGAGCGCGTGCCCTCGGTGAACAGCAGGATCGAGGTGACGGCGAGCAGGTCGGCGATCAGCTGCGCCGCCGCCAAGCGTTCCGGCCGCTCGATGCGCGGCAGGAGCGCCGCGCAGACCGCGGTCGAGAGGAACGCGAAGGTGAGCGTGCCGTAGAGCCCGCGCTCGGCGAGCTCCGCGCCCTCCTTCCCCGCGCCCACGACCAGCAGCGCGAGCGCGAAGACCGCGAGCATGAGCAGCAGCCGCGCAGCCATCAGCTGCGCGAGCCGCCGCCTCGGGTCGGCGCTGGCGGCCGGCGAATTTCCGGCCGACATCGGCACGCTTACTTGACGTTCTCGGCGATCTTGAAGATCGGCAGATACATCGCCATCAGAATGCCGCCGATCGTGCCGCCGAGGAACACCATGATCAGCGGTTCGAGCATGGCGGTCAGGTTCGTCACCGCGGCGTCCACTTCCTCGTCGTAGAAGTCGGCGATCTTGCCGAGCATGCTGTCCATCGCGCCGGTGGCCTCACCCACCGCGATCATCTGCACGACCATGCCCGGGAACACGTTCGAAGCCTCGAGCGGCTCCGCGATCGTGCGGCCCTCGGAGATCGCGGTGCGCGTCTTGAAGAGCGCATTCTCGATCACGAGGTTTCCGGCGGTCTTCGCGCAGATCTCGAGGGCGTCGAGGATCGGCACGCCGGAGGAGATCATCGTGCCGAGCGTGCGCGTGAAGCGGGACACCGCGACCTTGCGCAGCAGCGAGCCGAACACCGGGGTCTTCAGGAAGAACGCGTCGGTCGCGAGGTGGAAGCGCGGCGAGCGGCGGCGCGCCTGCAGGAATGCGATCACCGAGCCGACCATCAGGCCGAGGATCAGCACCAACCACTTCTGCATGAACTCCGAAGCGTCGACCACGAACTGCGTCGGCGCGGGCAGCGCGCCGCCGAACTCCTCGAACATCTTCTTGAAGACCGGAATCACCTTCACCAGCAGCAGCGTGATCACGCCGATCGACACGCACACGATCGTGCCCGGGTAGACCATCGCGCTCTTCACCTTGCGCTTCAGCTGCTCGGCCTTCTCCATGTACGCCGCGAGGCGGTTCAAGATGGTGTCGAGGATGCCGCCCACCTCGCCGGCCTGGACGAGATTGGTGTAGAGCTGGTCGAAGGTCTTCTCGTGCTTGCGCAGCGCGTCGGCGAAGGTCGAGCCCTGCTCCACGTCGGACTTGATCGCGCGCAGGACCTTCTGGAAGCCCTTGTTGGGCTGCTGCGTGGCCAGAATGTCGAGGCACTGCACCAACGGGAGGCCGGCGTCGATCATCGTCGCGAACTGGCGCGTGAAGAGCACGACGTCCTTGGTCTTCGGCTT
>DATBRS010000090.1:0-2249 GCA_036560185.1 Myxococcota bacterium | reverse complement strand
CGGGTGCGCATCTCGACGCTGAAACCCGGCTGCCAGGCCTCGCGAATCTGCTCCGCCGTGTAGGGCGTGGGCAGCATTGCCGGTGCAGGCGCGGGCGGCTCGGCGCGCGCGGCGGCGCAGGTCGTCCGCGCGAAAGGCGAGCGCTGCGCCGATCACGAAGCCACCGATCAGGAAGTCGTCGAGCACGAAGGCGAGCGGGCGGCCCTGGCGCCAGCTGCGGAGCGTCTCGCCGAGCACGAGCAGCGAGCCGTGCAGCACGCCCAGCACGCGCAGCGTCTGAGCGAGCGCGCTACGGGGCAGGCGGCCTGCGAGCGGTGCGGCGCTCACGGCGTCTCCGCGCCGCTGCTCGTCAGTCGTCCGTAGCGAGTGTGCTCGGTGCGCGAGACGGATTTTCCTGCGCGCGTCGTCTCGTACTCGACGGGAGGCCCAGGCGTCGCGTCGGCGAAGCACATCGCGAGCGCGTCGCCGTTCGCAGCGTGCGTCTCATAGCGCCAGCCGGGCATCGCGCCGAGCGGCGAGCGGCACTCCGCGCGCTCGCGCGTGGCTCTCGACGCCTCGAACAGCGCGTGCTCCCGTAGCTCGCTCCACTTCGCGCTGGACTCGCTGGCAGGCGCGCTCGGCGCGCCGCTCGCGTCCAGCGTTTCGACGCGAATCGTGGCCGCCTCCGCCGTCGCGGAGAGGACCGTCATGCGCTGGCTCGAATCCACGCCCGCCTCGCGGGTGCGCATCTCGACGCTGAAACCCGGCTGCCAGGCCTCGCGAATCTGCTCCGCCGTGTAGGGCGTGGGCAGCATTGCCGGTGCAGGCGCGGGCGGCTCGGCGCGCGCGGCGGCGGCCAGCGCGATGCCAGCTGAAGTGACTAGGCAGAGCGCAGCGCGCATCACACGTCCCAGGCGGCGAGGGCCGCGTCCAAACGCGCCGCGCTCGCTTCCTCGAGCGCGCTGCACACGGCGAGCGCGTCGCGCCTCGTCTCGGGCATGCCCGGCTGCGCGGCGATGGCGCGCCACACGTTCGCGCCCTGCAGCTCGGCGCGGGCCTGCAGCGCGATTTGTTCGCGCAGCGCGAGGCCGACGAACATCGCGCCGTAGACGCGGCGCGCCTCGGGCAGCAGCGCGTCGAGCTTCGCGTTCTGGGCCGCGCTCACGGGGAACAGGCGCTCCGCCTTACCGGCGATCTCCTCCTCGCTCGCAGCGCACGCGAGCAGCGCCTCCGCGTGCTGCGGCGCCTGCTGCGCCCACGCGCGATAGCGCTCGGCCGCGAGGCGCTCGAGGCGCGCCAAGAACACGGGCCGCTCCTCCTCGGCGAGCCCGCGCGTCAGCGGCGCGAGCAGCAGCGCGATGTTCGGAGCCGGCCGGCCCGGATGGGTCGCCGCGGCACCCGCGCTCACGACAAACCGCCCGCCGGCGCCGGGATCGCGCGCTGGTTGTAGAGCATCTTGCGCAGCGCCTCTTGCTCTTCCTTCGAGAGCGAGGCCGGATCGATGCGCAGATCCGGGCCCGCGGCCATGCCGCGCTGCACACCGGGCCGCGCCGAGAGCTCCGTGTGCCAGCGCTTCAGGTACCGGAACTCGTCGAGATCCTGGCCGTAGGCGCCCGGCGTCGCGAGCCACGGATAACAGATCATGTCCGCGATCGTGTAGCTGTCGCCGGCGAGATAGCGGCGGTCGTAGAGGCGGTTGTTGAGCACGCCGCAGAGGCGGTTCACCTCGTCGCTGAAGCGGCGCACCGCGTAGCTCTGGTCGCCCTGCGAATCGCCGAGCCGGCGGAAGTGCCCGCACTCGCCGGTCTTGGGTCCCTGGTTCGCCATCTGCCAGATCAACCACTGCTGCACTTCGGCGCGGCCGCGCGCGTCGCGCGGATAGAACTTCCCGCTCTTCTCCGCGAGGTAGAGCATGATCGCGCCGGACTCGAAGACGGAGAGGGGAGCGCCGCCGTCTGCGGGCGCGTGATCGATCAGCAGCGGCATGCGGTGGTTCGGGTTCCACTTCAGGAACTCGGGCTTGAACTGATCGCCGCGCCCGATGTTGCACGGCACGAGGCGATACGGAATCGCCGCCTCCTCGAGCAGGATCGTGACCTTCTTGCCGTTGGGCGTCGGCCAGTAGTGGAGGTCGAGCATCGGGGGGTCTCCTCGTTCGGTGCGCGCGGGTGAGGACTCTATCGCGGGGGGCGTTGCTCGCGGGCACCGCGGCTTGCGGCGGGCCGGGGGCTGCTGCGCCGAATGGCTCACTCGGCCCGCCTCGGGAACTG
>DATBRS010000089.1:0-23979 GCA_036560185.1 Myxococcota bacterium | reverse complement strand
CGCGACGCGCTCGACGCGGGCCGCATCGAGCGCGCGGACGCGCTCTGGCTCGCGCAGCACGTGGGCGACGCGAGCGTCCGCGGCGCGCTGTTCGAGGCCGCCGCCGAGAGCACCCGCCAGGCGCAGGGCGATGCCGTCACGTTCTCGCGCAACGTCTTCATCCCGCTCACGAATCTGTGTCGCGACCGCTGCGCCTACTGCACCTTCGCCAAGCTCGACGACTCACCGGAAGCGAAGACCTACACGCTCGCCGAGGTGGCCGACGTGACGCGCGGCGGTGTGCGCACGGGCTGCATCGAGGCGCTGTTCTGCCTCGGCGACAAGCCCGAGATCGCCTACCGCTCCTATCGCGAGTGGCTCGCCGGCGTCGGCTTCCGCAGCACCGCCGAGTATCTCGTGGAGGGCTGCCGCGTCGCGTTCGAGGGCGGCATGCTGCCGCACACGAACGCCGGGATCCTCACGCAGGAAGAGATGGTGGCGTTGCGGCGCTGGAACGCGTCGATGGGCCTGATGCTCGAGTCGGTGAGCCCGCGACTGCGCGGCAAGGGCATGGCGCACCAGTACGCGCCGGACAAGGACCCCGCCGTGCGCCTGCGCATGCATGCGGAGGCGGGCGAGCTGAAGATTCCGTTCACGACGGGGATGCTGTTAGGGATCGGCGAGAACACCGAGGAGCGCGTCGACACACTGCTGGCGATGCGCGAGCTCGACGATCGCTATGGGCACATCCAAGAGGCGATCATCCAGCCGTTCCATCCGAAGCCCGGCACGCGCATGCGCTGGGCCGCGCCGGTGGCGGATTCGGAGGTCGCCGTTTGGTGTGCGCTCGCGCGGCTCGTGCTCGGCCGCGGAATCAACGTGCAGGCGCCGCCGAATCTCTCGCCCGAGGCGTTCGGCGATCTGCTCGCCGCGGGCGTGAGCGACTGGGGCGGCGTGTCACCCGTCACGGTCGACTTCATCAACCCCGAGGCTCCGTGGCCGGCGCTGCGCGATCTGCGCGCGCGCACCGAGGCGCACGGCAAGCGCCTGGTCGAGCGCTTGCCGGTCTACCCGAAGCACGCGCGGCGCCCCGAGTTCTTCGATCCGATCGTATTCGAAGCCGTGCAGCGCGCGGCGGCGGAAGATTTCCACGCGCGCCCGCGCATGAGCCTGGAGGCTGCCTGATGCTGGAGCGACTGCTTGGCGACGTGAAGCCGGATTTCGCGCGCATGCTCGAGGGCGCGCTCGCCGGGCGCGAGCTCGGCCGTGAAGACGTGGTGGCGATGCTGGCGGCGGAGGGCGCCGACTATCAGGCGCTGCTGCTGACCGCCGACGCCGCGCGCAAGCAAGACAAGGGCGACGACGTCTCGTTCGTGGTGTGCCGCAACATCAACTTCACGAACATCTGTTACGTCGGCTGCTCGTTCTGCGGCTTCGCGCGCCATCGCGACGAGCCCGACGCCTACGACCGCTCGATGGAGCAGATCCTCGCCAAGTGCGACGACGCGGTCGCGCGCGGCGCGACCGAGGTCTGCATCCAGGGCGGCATCGATCCGAAGAAGGACCACACCCACTACCGGCTGATCCTCGAGTCGATCAAGACGAAGTACCCGAAGCTGCACATCCACGCGTACTCGCCCGAAGAGATCAGCTTCATGCAGAAGCAGAGCGGCTGGTCGTTCGAGAAGCTGCTCGCGTGGCTGAAGGAGGCCGGCCTCGGGACGATCCCTGGAACCGCGGCTGAGATCCTCGACGATTCGGTTCGCCGGCAGCTCTCACCCAACAAGCTGATGACGGACCGCTGGGTCGAGATCGTGAAGACCGCCCACGAGGTCGGCCTGCGCTCGACGGCGACGATCATGTACGGCCACCTCGAGAAGCCGCATCACGTGGCGACGCATCTCGAGGTGATTCGCGAGCTGCAGAAGCAGACGGGCGGCTTCACCGAGTTCGTTCCGCTCGGCTTCATCCACGAGAAGAACACGCTCGGGCACGTCGACATCACGCGGCCGGGGCCGTCGGCGGCCGAGGACTTGAAGATGATCGCGGTGGCGCGCCTGTTCCTGCGCCCTCACATCGTGAACCTGCAGATGTCGTGGGTGAAGATGGGCCCGAAGCTCGCGCAGGTGTCGCTGACGGCCGGCGCGAACGACTTCGGCGGCACGCTGATGGAGGAGTCGATCAGCCGCGAATCGGGCGCCGACTTCGGCGAGAACCTCGCGCCCGAGGAGATGCGGCGGCTGATCCGCGAGATGGGCCGCACGCCCGTCGAGCGCAGCACGACCTACAAGATCCTGCGGCGCTTCGACGATCCGGCGAACGATCCGCCGTCGCTGGAGCCGGAGCACCTGCGCCCGATGTCGGGGCCGTCGCGCTTCCGCGGCGAGGCGGGCGTACAGCGCGTCAAGCAGCGCATCGAGGCCGAGACGGCGCACTGAGCGCCGCGGCCGGTCAGCGCCTCGCGCCGCGACGCTCGAGCCGCGCGGCCAGCTCCTCGACCTGATAACGCAGCGGCGCGCGCTCGAGCATGGCGCGCTCGATCGCACGCAGCGCGTTCGCGACCGCGGGATGGTCGCGGCCCAGCGCGCGCCCGATCTCGGACAAGCTCGCGTTCGTGAACTGGCGGCAGAGATACATCGCGAGCTGGCGCGGCCGCAGCGTCGCGCGCCTGCGCGAGCGGCTCGCGAGATCGCTGCGGCGCACGCCGAAGAACTGCGCGACCGAGTCGATCACGTCGTCGAGGGAGAGCGCGCTGCCGCTCGGGCCCGCGACCTTGCGCAGCGCGCTCTCGGCCAGCGTGCGATCGATCGCGCGTCCGAGCAGCGCCGCGCTCGCGACGAGCTGCATCAGCACGCCTTCGAGGTCGCGCACGCTGCCGTACACGCTGTCCACGAGCAGCTCGAGGCAATCGTCGGGCAGGCGGAAGCCGCCGCGCGCCGCCCGGTCGCGCAGGATGTCGCGGCGCAGCTCGCGGTCGGGCAGATCCATCTCGGCGACGAGCCCACTCGAGAGCTGCGAGGCGAGGCGCGAGTCGAGGCGCGTCAGCTCGCGCGGCAACCGGTCGGCCGTGAGCACGACGCGCGTACCGACCAGCCGCAGATGCTCGAGCGTGTGGAAGAGCTCGAGCTGCGTCGCGTTCTTACCCTCGAGGAACTGCACGTCTTCGAGCACGAAGAGATCGCACTCGCGGCGGAAGCGCCGGCGAAACGCGGGCGTGTCCTGCTCCCGGATCGAGACCATCAGCTCGCTCGTGAAGGCCTCGGCCGAGGTGTAGAGCGCGCGCTGAGCGCCTCCGCGCTTGGCCTCGTGCACGACGGCGCGTGCGAGGTGCGACTTGCCGGTTCCCGCCGGCCCGACCAAGCAGAGCGGGCCCGCGCCGAGGGCGCGCCCGCGCGCCACCGCCAGCGAGGCCTCCCGCGCGAGGGCATTGCCTGGCCCGACCACGAACGTGTCGAAGGTGTGCGGCAGCGAGAGCTGAGCGGCGGGCGCGAGCGCAGGTTCGATACGCGCGATCGGCGCGCGTGGAGCCGCCAGCGCTAGCACTGGCGCGGCTGCGGCTTCCAGCGGTCCGCCTCGAGGCGCGCGCGTGCATGCGGCCAGTGCATTTTCCTGACTGCCCGGCGCGAGCCCCAAGGAGGGATCGATCTCGATCCGCACGCCGGTCGGAGCGTCGGTCTCGCTGGCCAGCAGCCCGTGCAGCAGCGCGAGGTACCTCACGCGGACGCGCTCGGCGTGAAACGCTGTCGGCGCCAGCAGGACGAGCGTCGCGCCGTCTGCGCGAATCCCGAGGGGCAGGATCCACGCTTTCAGGGCGAGCGGCGGCAGCTCGGCAGCGAGACGGCGGATCGCGCCATCCCACGCCGTGAGGGGCGAGGGCATCAGAGTCCGGGGGAGGAATGGGGGGTTGGAGGAGGATTCTGAGGGGTCTGCCGGAATGCTCCGATCAGACTCCGCCAAAACGCGGCCGAGTAGAACACTTCCCGTCAAAGCCGGCAAAGTCGCGCGCTTGCGATCGCAGCGCGGGCCCGACACCGGAGCGGTTCAGGCGAAA
The DNA here is from genome assembly GCA_036560185.1 of Myxococcota bacterium. GTDB lineage: Bacteria > Myxococcota_A > UBA9160 > UBA9160 > UBA6930 > VGRF01. Next base: position 19,949 of record DATBRS010000089.1, on the reverse strand, counting down.
AACCGTTTCAGCACTTAGGGAACCGCCGTTTGCATCCGAAAACTCGCCGTCGAAACGGGGGCTTCGCACGTTTGTGTGAAGCGGCGCCCGGTGGCGCATTTCGGTGTCACCTGCCAATTCTCCCATCGGTCGGAAATAGAACCGTTTGCCTGATTTTGACTATTTTTGCCGAAATTCTCCACACGCTCGGAGCGGCGCGGCTCAGTGCAGCGTCGCGTCGCCTCGATTCGGCCCCGAGGCCCGGTAGAACGCCAGGGTTTGCGCGAGCCCGTCGAGGCGGTCGGCCGCGGTCGGCGCCTCGAGCAGCGCTTGCTTCTCCGGGCCCGGGAGGCGGAGCGCCTGCGCCACCTCACAGGCGAAACGGCCGTCGTCGAGGGCATCGAGTCGCTCCGCGTCGAAGCTCGCATCGGTGCCGCTCGTCGCCGCGAGCACGCGCAGCTCGCGCACGACGCACGCCCGCTGCTCGGCCGCTCGCGCGCCGTCGCCCGCCGCTTCCTCTAACAACTCGACGCTGGCGACGCGGTAGAGCCGCTCGCGCGGACGGGCGGGCTCCTCGAGAATGCGAAAGCGCGTCGTCGCGCTCAGGAGAATTAGGTATCGGCCGTCCGGCAAGCGCTGGTGCTCCGCGATGAAACCGGCGCAGCCGATCGCGAACAAGGCGGGATCGCCCGCCATCTTCGCGATCGCTTCCGGGCGCACGGTGGCCATGCCGATGCGCCGCTCGCCGGCAAGCGCGTCGGCCGTGAGCGCGCGATAGCGCGGCTCGAACACGTGCAGCGGCGCGACGCAGTGAGGGAACAGCGCGGGCGCCGCGAGCGGAAAGAGCGGCATCGAGACCGACGGCACGTGCGCACGATACTTGACGCTCGCCCCACGCGCCGAGAAGCTGCTCGCCCGTGGAGCGCGCTCGCCCCGAAGAGTTGATCGCGCGGCTGAATCGCGACGGCGCCGCGCTCGCGGCGCGCTTCGGGCTGCGATATCGCGCGATCGAAGCGGAGCCCCCGCGCGTGAAGCGGCGCTACGGCGTTTGTTACGCCGACGGCACGATCCGCATTCGCCTCAGCCACGCCGCGACCGGGAGGCCGCTCAAGTACTCGAGCCTCGTGAACACGCTCTGCCACGAGCTCGCGCATCTCCAGCACTTCGAACACGGGCAGCGCTTCCAGCGCTTCTATCGCCAGATCCTCGAGTTCGCGCGCGCGGCTCGGATCTACGCGCCGGCGCCGAAGCCCAGCCGGCTCGCGCCGCCGCTCACGGCTTCGCTGCCGATCGAGGCCACGGCAGCCACGACGCAGCGCGCAACGACGCCACGGCTCGCACCGCCGCCGGCCCGAAGCGGGCCGCTCCAACTCACGCTGTTCGAGGCGGACGGGCGCTGATCAGCCGCTCTGCGAGTCGTAGTCCTCGAGCGTGTTCGGGCCCTCGAGAACCTCGACCTTGATGGAGTCGCAGGCGATCGCCTTGTCCAGGATCTCTTTCACGAGTCCCTCGACCGTGAGCTCGTCGTACTCCGCCATCGCGTCCTCGAGCGAGGGACCGCTGATGGTGAATGCGAGGCTTGCCTTGATCCTGACGTCCATTGCTGGCTCCGGCGCCCGTTTTCGGTTCTCGATGTCTTCCCGGTTCGTCGAGTCCCGCCATGCGCGAGCGCCCGTAAGCCCTTGATAACAAAGGGCTATTCGGAACGGGGCGAGATCATACCCGACCCCCTTTGCGAAGGCTACGAAAAAACTGCGTCTTTTCGCGTGTTTGCGCGGTTTTGCTCGACGCGAGCGGCTCACTCTGGAGGCATGCGCAGCCGAAACTCGGTTCGGCATGACACTGCGCGAGTGGCTCATCGGGAAGGTGCTCGACTGGCTCACGGAGCCGGTGCCGGCCTATGAGCAGCGCGTCTGGAACGACCCCCACGCGCTCCGCCGCAGCATCCAGAAGGGCGACGTGATGCTGATCGAGGGCGACAACCGCATCTCGGTCGCGATCCGATATCTGACCCAGAGCAGCTGGTCGCATGCCGCGCTCTACATCGGAGACGAGCTGCTGCGGCACGGCGGCGATTTAGCCGAGCGCACCCGGCGTGAGTTCGGCGCGGACGCCGAGCACTTGCTGGTCGAGGCGTTGCCGCGCGGCGTCATGGCCGCGCCGCTCGCGAAGTACATCGACTACAACGTCCGCATCGTGCGCCCCCACCGGCTGCGCCCCGAGCACCTGAAGCAGATCCTCGACGAGGCGATCGGCGCGATCGGCTGGCAGTACGACCTGCGCAACGTGCTCGACCTGCTCCGCTACTTCCTGCCGGTGCACGTGGTGCCGCTGCGCTTCCGCCGCGACGCGCTCCACTTCGGCAGCGGTCAACCCACCGAGGTGATCTGCTCGAGCTTGCTCGGGCGCCTGTTCGGCAGCGTCGGATTCCCCGTGCTGCCCCAGGTGGACTTCCCGCAGGCAGATCCGGAGGGCCGGCGCGCGGGCATGCTCGGCCGCGTGCTCGGGCACGAGAGCGAGCATTTCACCGGGCTGTTCCGGATGCGCCATCCGACCCTGCTGACCCCGCGCGATTTCGATCTCTCGCCCTATTTCGAAGTCGTGAAGTTCAACGCGATCGCGGGCGGCGCGTTCGACTACGAGCGCATTCACTGGGCGACGCTCGACGGGGAAGGGCCCGAGCTCTAGCGACCACCGCGCAGCAAGGCGGCCTACCAAACCGGTGCAGCCGACACCCAAGCGCGACCGAGTTCGAGCACGCGCAGCCCGCACTCGTCGCTCGCGACGGCGGGCACGCGCGCGGCGCCGATCGTGCGACGGATCAGCTCGAAGCCGGCGTAGCCCTGCGCGCGCGCGATCATTTCGGCGCCGCACGCGCGTTCGCCGCGATAGGCGCCGCTCACGCGCGCGAGCAGCGCGCTCGCATCGCCGCCCCGCGCGGCGGCCGGGAGCGCGAGATGCGCGAGCAGCGTGCCGAGGTCGAACGCCGCGTCGCCGATGTGCGCGATCTCGGCGTCGAGCAGCTTCACGCCGCCGCTCGCGAGCAGCAGCACGTTGCCGGCCTGGACATCGGCGTGAACGAGCGCGCCGCGCGGCGTCGAGTAGCGGGCGTACGCCCCGGCCGCGGCGCGCACGAGCGCGGCGTCGGCGCGCACCTCGTGCGCCGCGGCCTCGAGCCGCGGCGAGAGGCCGAAGTCGTTCGCTCGAAATGGCAGCACGAAGATGTGCTCGCCGTGAAGGCGACGCATCGCTTCGTTCTCGAAGCGCGCGGGCAGCGTTGCATCGCCGTCAGTCGCGGCGTGCACGCGCGCGAGGAAGCGCGCGAGCGCCTCCAGCTGCGGCGCGACGTCGGCACCGCGGGCTAACGCCGCGTCGAGGCGCTCCGCACTGCTCAGGTCTTCGAGTACGAGCACGCGGTTCGGCTCATCCAGCGCGAGCACGTGCGGACAGATGCCCACGTCATCGCGAGCGCGAGCGAGCTCGAACCAGCGCGCCTCGAATAACAAGCGCTCGGTCGGCGCGCTGTACTGCGGGAAGCGCTCGAGCGCGGGCCGCGCTTGCTTCAGCACGAACGAGCGCGGGGGCGGGCCGCTCACCCGCACGCGCCGCACCCAGTTGATGTTGCCGTCGCCGCCCGGCGCGACGTCGATCCGCTCATTCGCGCCAGCGAGTCCAAGCCCGCGTACATACGCGGGAATTCCCTCTTCCGTGAGCATCCGCTGCGCAGTCACCGCCGCTATCTCCGCGAAGTTTCCCTCAAGCCGCGCGCGGGCTCGCCGAAACACTCGACATACAGCCAGGTCGAGCTGGGGGGTGAGACCCGGCTGTTGCGAGCCCCGAGGCGGAATCCGCCTCGGGGCTTTCAGTTTCCGGCGCGCCTCATTCGCCTTGCACCCGATGGGCTTGCTCGGTCGAGGCGACGTCGCTGTGACACGCGGCCTTGCCGGCGTCGGCGCCCACCTGCGCGCGCGTCTTGCTCGCCAGCCGGTGCAGCTCGGCGGGCGTGAGCACGCCGCGCTTCTCGAGCACCTCGCGCTGCTCGGCCGTGAGCGCCGCCGAGATCTTCGGCGCACTCCACGCGTAGCGCTCGTCCTTTCCGCTCACGAACTGATTGATCTCCTTGCTGATGCGCACGGAGCACCAATCGTGGCCGCACATCGCGCAGAAGTCGGTGTCGACGTCGAGATCCTCGTCGTGATACGCGCGCGCGAGGTCCGGGTCGAACGAGAGCTCGAAGTGACGCTCCCAGTTGAGCGCGGCGCGGGCTTTGGTGAGCTCGTCGTCGCGATCACGCGCGCCCGGGATGCCGAGCGCCACGTCGGCCGCATGCGCTGCGATCTTGTAGGCGACGCAGCCTTGCTTCACGTCGTCCTTCTTGGGGAGTCCGAGGTGTTCCTTCGGCGTCACGTAGCAGAGCATCGCTGCGCCGTGATAAGCGGCGGCCGTTGCACCGATTGCGCTCGTGATGTGGTCGTAGCCCGGGAAGATGTCCGTAACGAGTGGGCCGAGCACGTAGAACGGCGCGCCGTGACAGAGCCGGCGCTGCAGCTTCATGTTGTATTCGATCTGATCGAACGGCACGTGGCCCGGCCCCTCGACCATCACCTGCACGCCGTGCTCCCACGCGCGCTCGGTCAGCTCGCCGAGCGTCTCGAGCTCGGCCAGCTGCGCCGCGTCCGTGGCGTCCGCGAGGCCGCCGGGACGCAGCCCGTCGCCGATCGAGAAGGTCACGTCGTAGCGGCGCAGGATCTCGCAGATCTCGCCCCAGAGCGTGTACATCGGGTTCTGCTTGCCGTGGGTGATCATCCACTTCGCGAGCAGCGATCCGCCGCGCGAGACGATGCCGATCAGGCGGCGCTGCACGAACGGCAGATGCCCGCGCAGCACGCCGGCGTGCACCGTCATGTAGTCGACGCCCTGCTGCGCTTGATGCTCGATGCCGTCGAGGATCATCTTCTCGTCGAGGTCTTCGATCTTGCGCCCGATGATCATCGAGTAGATCGGCACCGTTCCGATCGGCACGTTCGACGCGCGGATGATCGCGTCGCGCGTCGCGTCGAGGTCTCCGCCCGTCGAGAGATCCATCACGGTGTCGGCGGCCCAGCGCTCTGCCCAGCGCAGCTTCTCGACCTCCTCGTCCAGCGAGCTCGAGATCGGCGACGCGCCCATGTTCGCGTTCACCTTGGTCGTGCTCGCGCGCCCGATCGCCATCGGGTCGAGCGCGTAGCCGAGGTGCACGTGGTTCGCGGGGATCACCATGCGGCCCGCCGCGACCTCGTCGCGCACCTGCTCGGCTGTTAGGTGGGGCTCGCGCTCCGCCACCCGCCGCATCTGCGGCGTCACGACGCCGAGGCGCGCGAACTCGAGCTGGGTCGAGGGGGCGAAGCCCGCCGGCGCAGTCGCGAAGCCGGTCGCTGCGTCGCGCTGCCAGCCGCGCGGCAAGAAATCCCACGCGGTCTTCTCCGACGGCTGCGGCATGCCCGGCGTGTCCGGCGAGCTGAACGCGCGCGCACCGCCGATCTGCGGCGCGTTCGCGAAGCTGCCGGGGGTCGTGCCCTCGGCGCGCGTCGACGGATTCTGACCGAGCGGGGGAAGTCGATAGGCGGGCATCGCGGCTCCTTCGCATCGCGGAAGGAGGGTTCGCCAGCGCATCGCGCCAGTGAGCCTTCCCTCCGCTCGCATGAACGAGATCAGGTTCGTAGGGTGTTCTCTCAGGATCGCGTTCGCGATCCACCCCTAGGCTCCGGCGCAGACTAGCCCCATCTCCGTCGCTCCGTCGCGCGCGGTCGAGTTTCTTGCGGCTAAGGTGCGCGCCCATGCTCGTCAGCCGCACCGCCCTCGCTCTCCTGCTCGTCGCCGCTTCGCTCGCGCTCGGCGCGTGTCACCGCAAGGTCGAGCCCTTCGACGCGAACGAGCCCGTCGTGCAGCCCGATCTCTCGAAGATTTTTCCGGAGGGCGCCGAGCGCGCGATGGCCGGCGCGCCGGCTGCGATGCCACCGTCGCCCGCGGAGCTGATGGGGAGCGCGCCGGCGGTCGCCGGCATGACGGCCGCCGAGAACGCCGGGCCGCCGATCTCCGGCACCATTCGGCTCGCCGCTGGCTCCGACGTCCCGGACGGCGCGACGCTGTTCGTGATCGCACGCGCCGGCGCGGTCGGCCCGCCCACCGCGGTGCTTCGCCTGCCCGCGCCGCGCTTCCCGTTCGAGTTCAAGCTCGGGCCCGAGAACCGCATGATCGCGACGCTCCCGTGGGAAGGACCGTTTCAGCTGAGCGCGCGCATCGATCTCGACGGCAACGCCACCACGCGGGATGTAGGCGGCCTCGAGGGCAGCGCCGCCGCGCCTGCCGCACCCGGCGATTCGGGCATCGAGATCGCGCTCGGACGGCCGGAGTGAGCGCCCGCGGCAAGGGCGGCGATCCGCCGGCGTGGGAAGTGATCGGCCGCGAGACGCTGCAGGATTGCCGCGTCTTCCGCGTGCAGCGCGCCACCGTGCGCTCGCCGCACTCCGATACCACCCATCCCTTTTTTACGATCGACGCGGACCCGTGGGTGAACGTGGTGGCGACGACGCCGCGCGGGGATCTCGTGATGGTGCGTCAATGGCGGCACGGGGCGAGCAAGGTCACGCTCGAGATCCCCGGCGGCCTCATCGACCCCGGCGAGCCGCCCGCAATCGCCGCCGCTCGTGAGCTGCTGGAAGAGACGGGCTACGCGGCGCCGAGCGTGCGCGCGCTCGGCGACGTGAACCCGAACCCGGCATTGTTCGGGAACCGCGTCCACACGTTCCTTGCCGAGAACTGCGAACGCGTTGCCGAAGTGCAGAACGGACCGCTCGAGGAGACCTGGGTCGAGCTCGTGCCCGAGCGTTCACTCGCGGCGCGCCTGCGCGCGGGCGACATCGACCACGCGCTCGTGATCGCCGCGTTGCACTGGTGGCGGCTGCAGCGCGACGGCTGAGTCGCCGCTCAACTCCCGCTGCGCGCGGCGCGCGAGAGCTCCGCGCTCTCGATCACGAGATCCGCGAGCGCGCGCGCCGCGGACGAACGCATCTCGAAGCCGCGATCGCTCTTGTCGAAGATCGAGAGGAAGAAGTTCGCGTCGACGGCCAGCCAGAGCGCTCCGCCCAGCGCCTTCGCGTCGCGCTCCGGCCCGAGGATCTCCGCGACGGTCTCGATCAGCACGCCCTGATAACGCTGGTTCAGATCGAGCAGCGCGGTGATCACGCCTTCCCGATGGTCCGGCGATTCGAAGCCCCAGCGGATGAACGCCGCCAGCTCATGGCCGTGTTGCCGCGCGAACAACTCCGCGCTGCCGAGCTGTTCGTGCAGGCGCTTGGGGGCGGGCAGATCGTGGAAGTCGCGCTGCAGCGAGTCGCGGAACGGCGTGAGCAGTCGCACGAACGCTTCGCGGAACAGGCCGCCCTTGTCGCTGAAGTGCCAGAACACGGTCGCGCGGCTCACGCCCGCGCGCTCCGCGACGTCGGCGACGGTCGTGCCCTCGTAGCCGCGCTCCATGAAGAGCTGCGTTGCGGCGACCAGGATCGCCTCCTGCGTCGCGGCCTTGCCGCCCTTGCGCGCGTTGCCGCCGTCGATGCTGCTCGCCATCCGCCCTCCTCGCGCGCCAAGCTTCGCTCGCGGCGCAGGTCGAGTCGCACGCGGCGAGCCGCAGCGCTGTGCGCGAGGTCACGCACCTTACCGCGCAGCTCGCACCGGGTCTCATGCGGGGGCGAACACACTCAGACTCAAACGGGCGGAAAGTCTAGACGCATACGCGCTTTGGGTCAGCGGAATCCGCGGACACTGCACAGGCCCCCACCGATCATCGCGCGATCCGCGAGGGGGTTCTGTGGGCGACGAGATGGGCCGGCACGCGCTGCACGGCTCTTGGAAGCTGGTGTCCTTCGAGCTGCGTCTCCCGAACGGCGGCGTCACGTACCCGTTCGGTCCCGACCCGCGCGGCTATGTCTTCTACAACACGCAGGGATTCATGTCGGCGGCGTTCATGGGCTCGGATCGCGTGAAGCCGCAGTCTGCCGATCTCGCCGACACCTCGAAGACGGTGAACTACGACCAGTTCAACGCCTATTGCGGGCGCTTCGAGGTGAGCGGAAATCGCGTGGTGCACCACGTCGAGGTCGCCTCGCTCCCGCAGTGGTGCGGCATCGATCAGGAACGGATCTTCAAGATCGACGGCGACCGCCTGATCCTCGAGACGCCGCCGCTCACGATCAACGCGCAAGCGCCCACCGCCTACTTGATCTGGGAGCGCGTTTGAATCCGCGCGTAGCGGAGCCGATCGCGATCATCGGCATCGGCCTGCGCTTTCCCGGCGGCGTGCGCGGCCCGGAAGAGTTCTGGCGCATGCTGCGCGAGGGCCGCAGCGGCATCAGCGAGCCGCCCGCGCACCGCGTCGAGCTCGGCTTCAACATCGACGAGATCTACGACCCGCGGCCCGGCACGCCCGGGAAGATCTCGTCGAAGCTGGCGGGCTTCCTCGATCACCCGGAGCTGTTCGATCCGTTCGTGTTCGGGCTCTCGCCGCGCGACGTCGTCGCGATGGAGCCGCAGCAGCGCTACGCGCTCGAGGTCGTCGCCGACGCGCTCGACGACGCGGGCATTCCCCACGACGCGCTGATGGGCGAGCGCGTCGCCGTGATCTTCGGCCGCATGAACGAGGACTACTCGCGCGAGCACATCGCCGTGCTGGGTGAGGATCGCTTCCGGCGCAGCATGGATGTTTGGGGCGCGGCGGGAATCACCGGCTCCGTGCTCTCCGGCCGCATCTCGTTCTGGCTGGGTACGCGCGGGCCGAGCTTTTTCATCGACACCGCGTGCTCGACCTCGCTGCTGGCGGTGCACCTCGCCTGCCAGAGCCTGTGGTCGGGTGAGACGCACACCGCGATCGCTGGCGGAGTGAACGTGTTCCTCACGCCCGAGGGCATGATCGCGCTCTCGCGCGTCGGAATGATGGCGCCCGACGGCAAGATCAAGGCCTTCGACGATCGCGCGAACGGATTCGTGCGCGCCGAGGGCGCCGGCGCCGTCATCCTGCGCCCGCTCGCCGCGGCGCTCGCGAACGGCGACCCGATCCACGCGGTGATCCGCGGAACGGGCTTCAGCGCCGACGGCAGAGACGGCGGGCACATGATGGCGCCCGGCCGCTACGGGCAGGCGCAGGCGATCCGCGACGCGTACGAGCGCGCGGGCATCGCGCCGTCGGACGTGCACTTCGTCGAGGCCCACGGCACCGGCACGATCGTGGGCGATCCCGTCGAGGTGCGCGCGCTCGCCGACGTGATGGGCCCCGGCCGCGCGAAGGATCGGCCCCTCCTGATCTCGTCGGTGAAGGGCAACATCGGCCACGCGGAGCCGGCCTCGGGCGTCGCGGGCCTGATCAAGGCGACGCTGGCCGTCGAACACCGCGAGCTGCCGCCGCAGGTGAACTTCGAGACGCCGAGCAGGGCGATTCCATGGGACGAAGTGCCGGTGCGGGTGCAAGCGAAGCTCGCGCCCTGGCCGTATCCCGAGCGCGCGCTCGCCGGCGTGAACTCGTTCGGCATCAGCGGCACGAACGCGCACGTCGTGCTGGAAGGCGCGCCCGATTTGCCCGCGCTGCCGGGCGATGACGGGCGCGCACGGCTCGTCGTGCTCAGTGCGCACACCGATCGCGCGCTCGTCGAGCTCGCAGACGCGGTACGCGAGGACGCTGCGCGAGCGGCCGGCTCCACGCTGCGCGACATCGCCTACACCCACGCGCGGCGGCGCACGCTGCGCGGCAATCGGCTCGCGCTCGTCGCGCGCGATCGCGAGGAGCTGGCGAGCGAGCTCGCGGGGTTCCTGTCGGGCGCGCCGTCTCCGACGACGGCGAGCGGCGTTGCGAGCGGAAAGCCCGCGGGAGTCGTGTTCGCGTTCTCAGGGCACGGCACGCACTGGGCGGGCATGGGCAAGCGCCTGCTCTCAGCCGAGCCCGTGTTCGCTGCGGCCATCGACGCCTGGGATCGCGCCCAAGGCGCGCACGTGAGCTGGTCGTTGCGCGACCTGCTCGAGCGCGCGGTGGGCGGAGCAGAGCTCGACCGCATCGACGTACTGCAGCCCGCGCTCACGGGCATCGCGATCGCGCTCGCGCGCCAGTGGGAGAGCTGGGGCGTGAAGCCGGCGGCCGTGATCGGCCATTCGAGCGGCGAGATCGCGGCGGCGCACATCGCGGGCGCGATCTCGCTCGCGGACGCCGCGCAGATCGCCTGCGCGCGCGGCGCGGTGGTGCGCGAGCTCGCGCCCGCCGGCGCGATGGCGCTGGTGGCGCTGCCCGCGGAGGCCGTCGCCGGCGAGCTCGAGCGCGTCGGCAATCGCGCCGCCGTCGCGGGCGCGAACAGCCCCAGCATGACGGTGCTCTCGGGCGACATCGACGCGATCGAAGCCGTCGTCGCCGCGTTCGACGCGCGCGGCGTCTTCGCGCGCAAGCTGCGCGTCGAGTTCGCGTCGCACGGCCCGCACATGGACGCGCTCGCGCCGGAGCTCACGCGCCGCGTCGCCTCCGTGGTGCCGAGCGAGAGCGCGCTGCCGTTCTTCAGCACGGTGACGCCGGGCGTCGTGGCCGGGAGCTCCCTCACGCCGACTTATTGGGGCGAGAACTTGCGCCAGCCGGTGCGCTTCGCGGACGCCGCCGCGGGCGCGATCGCTGCCGGCCACACGACGTTCCTCGAGATCGGCCCGAATCCGGTGCTGAAGCTCGCGCTCGAAGAGGTCGGCCGCGCCGCGAAGCAGCGCGTCAGGGTCGCCGCCTCGCTGCGGCGCGACGGCGACGACGCGGCGGAGATGCTCGCGTCGCTCGGCGCGCTCTTCTGCGCCGGCGCGAGCGTCGACTTCGCTCGGCTCCATCCCGAGGGCCGCGTGGTCGCGACGCCGCTCTATCCGTTCCAGCGCGAGGAGTATTGGTTCGGCGCGAAGCGCGGGATCGAAGGCAAGCGCGCGAGCCACCCGTTCGCCGGGATGATCGGCGCAAACGCGACCGAGCTCGAGGCCGCGAGCGGCGGCGAGCGCTTCTGGCAGATCGACCTGTTCCGCGAGGCGCTCGGCGCCGAGTCGAAGCGCGATAGCGAGATCGCGTTGCCGTCGGCGGAGCTGCTCGCGACGGCGCTGGGCCTCGGCGCGCGGCTCTGGCCCGGCGACGCGACCGCGCTCGAGGGTTTCGAGCTCAGCGCGCCCATCACCCTTCCGAAGCGAGGAGCCCGCACGCTGCAGCTCGCGGCCGAGCTGCGCGCGCACGACGCGGAGCTGCGCTTCGCGAGCCGGCTCGCGGGCAGCGGCGCGGCGTTCACGCAGCACGCGGCCTGCCGGGTGCTGCGCGCCCCCAACACTTCCTCCCGCGCCGCCGAGCTCGGCGCGATTCGCGCGCGCTGCCCGGCACCCGAGACGCGCGATGCGTTCTACGCCGCGCTCGACGCGAGCGGCCTCGCGGTCGCGAAGGAACGCCGCGTGCTGCGCGAAGCGAGCTTCGGCGCGGGCGAAGCGCTCGCGAAGCTCTCGCACCTAGCGCCGCTCGCGCGCAACGAGGCCGTGGCGCCGCTGCTGCTCGACGTCGCGCTGCAGCTGCTCGCACGCCTCGCGGAGCGCAGCGTCGCCGACCCGCTCTCGCGCTTCGAGCCCTCCCGCGTCGCGTCGCTCGCGCTCGGAAGCGCGGCCGCGAACGGCGAGCTGTTCGCGCACGCGCGGCTGGCGCAGTGTGGCGAGGATGCGCCCGGCGAGGTCTCCGGCGAGGTCGCGCTACTCGATGCGCGGGGCGCGCTGATCGCGCAGCTCCGCGGCGTCGCGCTCGAGCGCTGCGCCAAGCCGGTGAAAGCCGAGGCAGGCCCGTTCCTCTACGAGATCGCCTGGCGGCCGCTCGCGGAGAACGCTGCCGACGAGCCGCAGCGTGCGCTGCGCGACGGCGTGATGAGCGCGCCGCGCCTCGTACCGCTCGCGCTGCCGGCGATGGGACCGCGGCGCGAGGCAGCCGGTGGGCGCGAGTTCGCAGCAGAGGCCGCGGAGCCGACGCGCCTCGCGGGCGCCGTCCTGCGCGAGACCGCGTCGCGTGCGCCGGGCCCCGGCGAGCTCGCGATCGAAGTCAGAGCCGCGGGGCTGTCGTTCCTCGATGTCCTCCAAACCTTCGGCCTCGAGCGCGACGAGTGCGCGCGAGGCCTCGGCTGCGAGGTCGCCGGCGTCGTGCGCGAGATCGGCCGCGGCGTCACGGGGTTTGCCGTGGGCGACGAAGTGCTCGGCTTCGCGCGCGGCGCGCTCGCGTCGCGCGTGATTGCGGACGCCCCGCTCGTTGCGCACAAGCCGGCCGGCCTCGGCTTCGAGCAAGCCGCCGCGCTGCCGCTCGCGCGCGCGGTCGCGCAGTACGCGCTGCTCGGCATCGCGCGCGTGCGCGCGGGAGAGCGCGTGCTCGTGCACTCGGCTGGCGGCGCGATCGGGCACGCCGCGGTCGCGCTCGCACGCCGCGCGGGCGCCGAGGTCGTCGCGACCGCGGGCAGCGAGCGCAAGCGCGCGAGCCTGCGCGCACATGGCGCGGCAGCCGTCGCGGACTCACGCGCGGCGCACGTCGCGGAGAATCTGCTCGCGAGCAGCGCGGGACGCGGCTTCGACGTCGCGTTCGATCTCGCGGGAGACGGCGCGCCGCTCGCCGCGCTCGCGGCCGGCGGGCGCTACGTCGCGATCGATCGCACTGGCCACGCAGCGGAGAGCGCGCCCCGGGCGCCGCGCCGCAACCTCTCGCTGCACTCGCTCGATCCGCGCGGGCTGATCGCGTCGAAGCCGGAGGAGCTGGCCGCCGCCCTCCGAGCTTCGCTCGCGAGCGCGAGTCCGGCGGAGCTCGCCGGCACGCTCGTCACGGTCTTCCCCGTCGACCAGCTCGGCCGCGCGATTCGCTTCATGGCGCAGGCGCGCCACATCGGGAAGGTGGTCGTGTCGTTCGCGCTGCGCGGCGAGGCGCGGATCGCGCCCCTCGCCGCGCGCGAGCGCATCGCGAACGGAGCGCTGCTCGCGATCGGCGAGATCGAGGCCTTCCCGGCGCTCGCGCACTGGATCGCCGCGCAGAAGCCGCGCGAGCTCGTACGCATGGGCGAGGGAGAGAGCCTCGAGGCCGCGGGCGCGAAGCTGAGCGTGCCGCTCGCCGCCGTCGTCTTTGCGCCGAGCGTCGCGGACGCGCCGGCAGCAGCCGCGCGCGCGCGCAGCATCACCGCGTTCGCGAGCGAGCGGGGCGCGGCGCTCATCTGGCTCGTGTCGGACGCGAGCGCGACGATCGGAGCGGACGCGAGCGCGGAAGCGGCGAAGCAGAGCGCCTCGCTCGCCGACCTCGCGCGCGCGCGGCGCGCGCAAGGCGAAGCGGTGACGGCGCTCGAGCTCGGCATCGGCGACGCGATCACGCCGGGCGCACTGGCGCAGCTCACGCGCATCGGCGAGGCGAGCGTCACGGCCTGCGTGCTGCACGCGAGCGCGCCCGAAGCCTGGGACGCGGGGAGCTCGCCGCTGCTCCGGGAGCTCGGCGCCGCGAACGCGAGCGGAGCCTCGAAGCTCGCGAGCGCCTCGCCCGAAGAGCGGCGCGCGAGCCTGCGCGAGGCCGTCGGCGCCGCGCTCGCCATCGTGCTGCGGCTCGGCGCCGCCGATCGCGCGCGCATCGACTGGCAGCGCCCGCTCGCCGAGCTCGGCCTCGACTCCCTGATGGGCGTCGAGCTGCACACGCGCATCGAAGAGGCGGCGGGCCTCGAGATTCCGCCCGCCGTGCTGTTCGCCGAGCCCAACCTCGAAGCCGTGGTCGAGCGCCTCGCGCGCTCGATCGGCGGCGGCGCCTAGGAGCAGCGATGGAAATTCACCTCGTCAACACCGACGGCATCGAGCTCGCCGTCACCGATTCTCGCGGAGAGGGATCGCCCGTCGTCTTCGTGCACGGCTTCTCCAACGATCGCTGGGTGTGGGACGACTCCGCGCGCGCGCTCCCGGAGTCGTTCCGGCCGATCTGTTACGACCTGCGTGGCCACGGGGATTCCGGCTGGTCGATCGAGGGCCGCTACCACCTGTTCGACCACGCGCACGACCTCGCCGAGCTGTTCGACGCGCTCGGGCTCGAACGCGCGGCCTTGGTCGGGCATTCGCTCGGTGGCAACGTCGCTGCGCTGTTCGCTTCGCGTCACCCCGAGCGCGTGCGCTCGCTCGCGCTCGTCGACGCCGGCCCCGCGCTCGGCGCCGACGCCTGGCGGCGCGCCTCCGGCGACGTCAGCGAGCAGGCGCGCGCCTACGAGGCCGTCGCCGAGTACCGCCAGTTGTTGGGTCTCGCGTATCCGCTCGCCGCGCCGGCCGCGCTCGACCGCCTCGCTCGCACGAGCCTCGCGCAACGCCGCGACGGGCGCTTCGAGCCGAAGCTCGATCCGCTGCTGCTGGAGCTGCTCGGCAGCGACGAGCAGCTGCGCGAGACCGAGGCCACGCTCTGGGACGCGCTCGCGAAGCTGCGCTGCCGCGTGCTGCTCGCGCGCGGCGAGCGCAGCGCGATGCTACCCGAGCCCGTGGCGCGCAAGATGCTCGGTGTGATCGCAGACGCGCGGCTCGTCTCGATTCCGAACGCGGGCCACGCGGTCGCATTCGACAACGGCCCAGCGCTGAGCGCGGCGCTCGAAGTCTTTCTCACGACCGCTGCCTGATCAGCCCGCCTCGGTCTGCACCGACTCCGGCATCGCGCGCTGGAAGGCTTCGAGCGCGAGGCAGTGGTCGCGCACGCGCAGGAGCGTCGGCATGGCGCTCACGTCGCAGCCGTGGCGCACGGCGTTGTAGAGCTGCGGGACGACCAGGCAGTCCGCGAGCGTTGGCGCGTCCCCGTGGCAGAAGTGACCGGTCTCCGGCTCGCGGGCGAGGCGCTGCTCGACGGGGCGCAGTCCGAGCTCGATGAAGTGGCGATACCAGTCGGCTCTCGCGTCGTCGTCGGCGCCGAACTTCGCGGCGAGGTAGTCGGCGACGCGGATGTTCTGCAGCGGGTGCGTCTCGCACGCGATCGCCAGGGCGAGGGAGCGCACGCGCGCTCGGCCGAACGCATCGTGCGGCAGCAGCGGCGGCTCGGGGTGGATCTCTTCGAGGTACTCGAGGATCGCGAGCGATTGCGGAATCGCCCGCCCGCCGTCCACGAGCGTAGGCACGATCTCCTGCGGATTGATCGCGCGATACGCCGCCGCGTGCTGCTGCCCACCATCCCGCAACAAGTGAACGGGCACGCGCACGAACGGAATCCGCTTCCACTCGAGCGCGATGCGAACGCGATAGCTCGCTGACGAGCGCCAGTAGTCGTGGAGCTGGAGCATCGAGGATCCCTCACGCGCGCGGGCACCCATGTTGACTCCGTTGCCTCGCGGACGTCTACTCTCGCGCGTGCCGCCCGAAGCCGATCGCCGACTCGCTGCGATCCTCTCTGCCGACGTG
This sequence comes from Myxococcota bacterium, assembly GCA_036560185.1. GTDB lineage: Bacteria > Myxococcota_A > UBA9160 > UBA9160 > UBA6930 > VGRF01. The sequence goes on along the minus strand of DATBRS010000089.1, from coordinate 4,529 downwards.
GCCGGCTACTCACGCCTGATGGCCGACGACGAGGACGCCACGATCCGCACGCTCCGCGCGTGGCGGGAGCAGGTGGCGACGTTGATCGCCGAGCACCGCGGCCGGCTGGTCGATTTCACTGGCGACAACTTCCTCGCCGAGTTCCCGTCCGCGCGCGACGCGGTCGAGTGCGCCCTCGAGATCCAGCGCGTGCTCGAGTCCCGCAACGTCGCGCTCCCCGATGCACGCCGCATGCGCTTTCGCATCGGCGCGCATCTCGGCGACGTGCGCGTCGAGGACGGACGGCTGTTCGGCGACGGCGTGAACACCGCCGCGCGCATGCAGCAGCTCTCCGAAGCCGGCGGCCTGTGTCTCTCCGCGATGGTCGTCGAGGCGGTGCGCGGAAAGATCGCGCTCGATCTCGAGGATCTCGGCGAGCAGGCGCTGAAGAATCTGCCAAACCGATTGCGCGCGTTTCGCGTTCCGCCGGCGGCGATCCACGAAGCTCCGAGCTCTCAGCGAGCGCGCTCGACGCTCGCGTGGATGACCGTGCTCGCAGGCGCGGTGCTCGCCGCCGCAGTGCTCGTCACGCGCACGCGCGATCTGGGTACCGAGGCGCCGCTCGGCGAGCCCGTTACCGCCGAGCGGCACGCCCCCGTCACGCTCGCCGTCCTGCCGTTCGTAAACATGAGTGACGACGCGAGCCAGACCTACTTCGCGGAAGGCTTGAGCGAGGAGCTGATCAACGTGCTGGCGCAGACGCCGGGGCTCAAGGTCGCCGGCCGCACTTCGTCCTTCGCGTTCAAGGGACAGGGCCTCGGGATCGACGTGATCGGCAAGCGGCTCGGCGTCGACAACGTGCTCGAGGGCAGCGTGCGCCGCGACGGCAACGTGCTGCGCGTCACCGCCCAGCTCGTCAACGCTCGCGACGGCTTCCACCTCTGGTCTGACACCTACGATCGCGAGCTCGCCGACGTGCTCCGCATCCAGCGCGAAATCGCGGAGGCGGTCGCAGGTGTGCTCGAGGTGAAGCTCGGACTCGACGCCGTAGGCGCCCGGCACGGGACGGCCGATCCGGCCGCGCACGTGCACTACCTCGTGGGGAGGGCGCTCTTCTACCAACACACGCCGCAGACCACCGAGGGCGCCATCGCCGAGCTCGAATCCGCGCTGAGCCTCGATCCCGGGTTTTCCCTCGCCTGGGTGGAGCTGGCTTACGCGTACGGCGGACGCTCGCGCGATCCGCTTCACAGGGAAGAGGCGCTGAAGCGCATGGCGGCGGCGGCGGTGCGCGCGCACGCGCTGGCGCCCGACGGCTGGCGAAGCGAGGCAGTGCGCGCCTGGGTCGCGATGTCGTTCCTCGACTTCACGGAGGCTGAGCTCGCGATGGAGCGCGCCGTCGCGTTGCGACAAGCGACGGGGAGCGAGGACATCAGCTTCGACCTCGCAAACTTCCTCATCAATGTGGGCCGTCCGAACGAGGCGCTCGCCGAATTGACGCGGCTTCGCCGCCACGATCCTCTCACTAGTGCCTCGCTGTCCCTGCTCGCGCTCGGACGGAAGGCGGAGGCGATCGCCGAGAACCAGCGCGTGCGGGAGCTCGGCGCGCCGAGAGACGGGATCTTCGAGCTGTCGCTCGCGATGCAGGCGACCGACGCCCACGCGATGAGCGCGATCGCGCCCGGCTTCGCCGACACCCCGCTCGGGCGCGCCCTGCTCGGTCCTCGCGAAGCCGCGCTCGCCAGGCTGCGAGAACGGCTCGCTGCGCCGAACGAGGCGGCGCGCGGCGCGAACGCCCTGAACGCGATGGTCGCGGAGCGGCACGGCGACCTCGACCTCGCGCTCGCGTTCCTGCGCCGCGAATTCCTTACGCCCGGCTTCGGCTCCTTTTTTCTCATCTGGCATCCGGGCCTGCAGAACACTCGCGCGACGCCCGGCTTCAGGGGATTCGTCCGCGAGCTCGGGCTCGAAGCGATGTGGCGGCAGACCGGAAAGTGGGGCGATTTCTGCCGTCCGTTGGGCGCGGACGATCTCGCGTGCCAGTGAAGCTGGCGAGACGGCTCCGCGTTCAGAGTACGCCGCGCCGCACCTGGTCCTCTTCCATCGCGACGAACAGCGCCTTGAAGTTGCCCTCGCCGAAGCCGAGGTCGCCGCGACGCTCGATCACTTCGAAGAAGATCGGGCCGATCACGTTCTCGGTGAAGATCTGCAGCAGGATGCGCGGCGCGGGAGCGGTCGTGCCGTCCACCAGAATTCCGCGCTTCTCGAGCCGCGCGAGCTCGAGGCCGTGCCCGGGCAAACGCGCGTCGATCGCTTCGTAATAGGTCGCGGGCGTCGTGAGGAAGCGGATGCCGCGTCGCGCGATCGCGTCGATCGAGGCCTCGATGTCGTTCGTGCGCAGCGCGACGTGCTGGATGCCTTCGCCGCGATAGGCGTTCAGGTACTCGACGATCTGCGAGCGGTCGTCGGCGCTCTCGTTGATCGGGATGCGGATCTTCCCGCACGGGCTCACCATCGCGCGGCTGCGCAGGCCCGTCTGTTCGCCTTCGATCTCGAAGTAGTGCTGCTCGCGGAAGCCGAACAGCCGCTCGTAGAACGTCGCCCACTCGTTCATGCGGCCCTGATGCACGTTGTGCGTGAGGTGGTCGATCTCGAGCAGGCCGCAGTCGTTGCCGTGCTCGGCGGAATCGTCGACCTCGACGAAATCGACGTCGTAGATCGTCTTCGGGCCATAACGATCGACCAGATAGATCAGGCTGCCGCCGATGCCGCGGATGGCCGGGATGCTCAGCTCCATCGGGCCGACGGGATTCTCGACGCGCTCGGCGCCGAGCGAGACGGCGCGCTCCAGCGCGGCCCCCGCGTCGCGCACGCGCAGCGCCATCGCGCAGATCGAGGGCCCGTGCACGCGCGCGAAGGCCTGCGAGAACGAGTTGGGCTCCGCGTTCAGGATGAAGTGCACGCCGCCTTCGCGGTAGAGCGTGACGTTCTTCGAGCGGTGGCGCGCGACGGCGCGAAAGCCGAGCTGGCGGAAGAGCACCGCGAGCTGCGCGGGATCCGGGGCCGTGTACTCGACGAACTCGAAGCCGTCGGTGCCCATCGGGTTGTTGGGATCGGGTGCGCTGCGGCTCATGGCGAGCCTCCCGGTTTGGGTTGGCGGCCCGCAGGCGAAGCGCGCAGCGAGCTAGAGGCGAGCGAAGTCGACCCGGCAGGCTCGAAGCCGAGGTAGCGGAGCCCGCGCGCGATCGGCGCTTTCGTGGCGGCATCGCCCGGTGTGCTCGCTTCCACGGCGAGCAGATCGTCGCGCAGCATGGTCGCGAGCACGACGCCGGCGTCCAGCTTGCGCAGCGATTCGAGCAGGTTCCAGCGCAGCAGCCAATCCTGCGGATAGTGCGCGCGCAGCTCGCCCGCGATTCGTGTGAAGCCGGGCAAGAGATCGGGCGAATCGGGGCGCTCCCACAGCCGCAGCGCGTCGCGATACAGCGCCACGAGGCGCGCGTCGGAGGCTGGCCGCGAGCGCGGCGGCGGTGTGGTCTTCCCCGGAAACGCGCTCTCGGGCCAGTAGGCGGGGTCCGCTGCCCCCGCGAAGACCGAGTCGACGCGTTCGCCGAGGGCGACCGCGATCGGCCCCAGATCGATGCGGCGTTCGCCGAGCCACGCCTCCGCGTCCGCGAGCGAGAGCGCGAGCGTCCGCTCGCGGCGCACGATCTCGGCGCGCGGCTCGCCGCTGATCCGGAGACCGCTCGCGAAACGCAGATCCCAGCGCGAGCGCGGCGCGGGATGCAGGAAGCGCCGGAGCGCGCGGCCGTCGTGCGGGCTCGCTCCGCCCTCGAGCGGGCCGAGCGCGACCACCAGATCGAGCGGTGCACCCGGGGGCGTCGCACCCAATAAGTGCTCGCCCTCGAACGAGAGCGCGCAGCGGCCGGCGAGCGTGACGAGCGCGGGCGTCCCGCCGAGCGCCGGGGCCGACGCGACGATGCCCGTCGCGTGTGCGCCCGAGTCGAGCGCGAGCGTCGCGACCTCGCCGCTCGCGAGCGCGGTCGCGAGGCCGAGGGCGCCGCCGCGGCGCTGCGCAAAGCGCGCCGCGACGCTCTCGAGCACGTCGCTCAGCTGCGCGAAGTCGCGCGCGACGAAGAGTCGCGGCTGCGGTCGCGTGATGTCGTAGTCGACGTCGAGGCACGAGGCGCCCAGCGGCAGCTTGCGCACGCTCGGAGCGTGGCACGCCTCGCCTTCGCCGAGCGACGAAAGCAGGCCCGCGCCGTAGATCCGATAATCACTCGGTGTTCCGACCAGCCCGTACTCGACCGTCCACCAGTGCAGCCGCGACAGCAGCGCCGCCTCGCTCGGCGCCGTCGCAGTCGCGAGCAGCGCCGCGAGCGCGGCCTCGGCGGCTGCGTGTTGCGCGGGCGTCGCGAGCGGATCTTCCTTCACCACCGACAGCGCGTGGATGCAGTCGTGTAGCGCGCGATCGTGGGACGACGAGAACGTGCGCTGTCCTACCTCGCCGAAGCGCTGCAGGAACACGCGGTACTCCGGATCAGGCAGGATCG
>DATBRS010000088.1:0-4892 GCA_036560185.1 Myxococcota bacterium | reverse complement strand
GCCGAAGTTGAGCTCTTCGCTGCTGAACAGCCCGTCGCCGTCGCGATCGGTGCCGCCGACCTGCACGCCGCACGAGGCGCCCGTGAGCGCGACGAACACGAGCAGGAGCAAGAAGACGGCAGAGGGCGACGCGCTGCGCTGGACGATCATCTGCATTGAATCGTCCAACCCGCGCAGGAAATTCAGGTTGCGCGCGGATGCTCGCTCGGCGCCGCGCTCTTGCGGCTGCGCCAGCTCCCGAGCAACGCGGTGGCGAGGCCGAGCAGCAGCTCGTCGGCGAACGGAATGACGTCGGGCACCACGAGGTCGAGCGCGAACAGCGCCGCGGTGAGCAGAAAGAGCTTCGGGAAGCGCAGCTGTGCTGCGCGCGAAACGAACCAGCCGAGTAGCAGCGGGCGGGTAGCCATCATGCAGCAGTGTACGCGCGCTGCGCGCGCGGGTTCGCGGCGGCGTAGGCTGTGCTCAATGGCGGCGAAGAAGCGAGCGCGAGCTGCGAGCAGCCCGCCGGCGCGGAAGACGCCGCGCGCGGCGCTGGCCTTCTTGCGCGCCCACGGCGTCGTGCTGCTCTCGGCGCGCGGCACCGCGCCCTCGCTCGCGGAGTGGGTGGCGGGCGAGCCGATTCGCGGCAGCTGGTGGGCGCACCCGCGCGGGCACGAGATCTACGCGCTGGCGAGCGCGCTCGGAGAAGCGCCCGAGGTGCTCGTCTGCCGGCTGCTCGCGGGCAAGCAGACCCTCGTGCACCGGCGCCTCTGGCCAGCGCTCGTGCGAGCCGCTGCCCGCTTCCCGCGCGAGCGCCTCGCGCGCGTGATCGACGAGCACACCGCGCGCGGGCGGCACGAGACGCGCGAAGTGCCGTTCCCGCGCTGGGCGCCGCCCGAGGTGATCGCCGCCGCGGAGGCACTCGCGCTCGACGACGCGCTCGCGCAGCTCGAGGCCGCGCACGTTCTGCCGTGAGGCGCGCCGCGGTTCGGCGCGCTTTGGCGTTTTCTGCTGGAGACGCGCGCGCGCCACTCCACGTACGTTCTTCTCCCCAACAACTCGGAGGGCGGCGCGTGGAGGAGAGACGAGCGCGGAGCGCGGCGGCACGAACGGTGCGGACGATCCCGGCCGCGCGAAGCAGAGACGGCGTCGAAGCGAGCGCGTTCGCGGGCGACGCGCCGCTCGTGCGCCGGCTGCGCGAGCAGCTCGCGAGCGCAGCGTCGCTGCGCTGCCCGGTCCTGTTGTTCGGCGAGCCCGGCTCGGGCCGCACGCGCGCCGCGCGCTGGCTGCACGCGCGTGCGAACGACGAGGCCGCGTTCATCGCGCTGCGCGGCCTGCCGCCGCGTCTCGGCGAGAGCCTCGGCGCGGCCACCGTTTTCGCGCCGCAGCTCGACGACGCGCCGATCGCCGTCCAAGCGGAGTGGCGCGCCTGGCTCGCACACGCACCGGCGGGCGTGCGCATGCTGGCTTCGGCGGCGAGCGCGTGGCCGGCCGGTAACGCCGATGCGCAGCTGTTCGCGGAGCTGCGACGCTTCGCGATCGCGGTTCCGGCGCTGCGCGACCGCCGCGAGGACCTCGCCGTGCTCGTCGCCGACCTGATCGGCGAGATCGCGCGCGAGCTCGGCGCGCCGGCGTACGCGCTGTCGGCCGGCGCGCTGAACGCGCTGCGACGCGCTCACTGGATCGCGAGCGCAGCCGATCTCCGCCGCGCGCTCGAGCGCATCGCCGCGAGCGCCGAGGCCGGCGAGAGCGTCACGGCGTCGCTCGCGAGTGCGCTGCTCGAAGAGCTGCGCCCGAGCGTGGCCGGGCTGCGCCTGCGCGAGCGCGAGCGAGAACGCGACGCGCTGCTCGCGGCGCTCGCCGAGGCCGGCGGCAACCTCGCGCGTGCCGCCCGCCAGCTCGGCCGCAGCCGCGCCGCCGTGTATCGCCTGATCGCGAAGCACGGCGTCGCGCTCGGCTCGCGCCGCTAGCGACGAGCCGCCTCGCGATAAGCTGCGCGCGCCCAGGCGGGAGGCGCGTGCGATGGCGGACAGCGATTGGAAAGCGTTCGAGCTCGAGGGTGAGATCGAGAACCAGCAGCTGAGCGGACGCCCCTACCGCGAGTTCCTGCGCGTGCCGGCGCTCTCGTGCGGCGTGTACACGCTGCCGCGAGGCGCGAAGGACCTGCAGTCGCCTCACGACGAGGACGAGGTCTATCTCGTCGTGCGCGGCAAGGGCCGCGTGCGCGTCGGCGACGAAGAGCGGCGCATCGGCCCCGGCTCGCTGCTGTACGTGCGTGCGACATCGCGCCATTCGTTCTTCGAGATCGAGGAAGAGGTCACGCTGCTGGTGTTCTTCGCGACCGGCGGGCCGAACCCGTAGCGAGTGGGCAAGCGGATGCAGCGCAGCCCCGAGCCCGAGCTGATGGATGATGCCGCGCAGGCGCTCGCCTACGCGCGCGCCGACTTCGCGGCCCCGCACGATCGCTTCGTCGCGCTGCTCTGCGAGTGCACGCGCGCGGCCACGCTGCGCGGCGCCGCGCTCGATCTCGGCTGCGGCGCCGGCGACGTCACGTTCCGCGTGGCGAACGCGCTGCCGCGGCTCGCGATCGACGGCGTGGACGGCTCGGAGGCGATGCTCGCGCTGGCGCGCGAGGACGCCGCCCGGCGCGGACTCGCTCCGCGCGTGCGCTTCGCGCGCGCATACCTGCCGGACGAGGCGCCGCCGGGCCGCGACTACGCGCTCGTCTACTCGAACTCGCTGCTGCACCACCTGCGCGATCCCGCCGCGCTCTGGCAGAGCGCGCTGCGCTTCGGCGCACGCGGCGCGCCGCTCTTCGTTGGCGATCTGTTACGGCCGGAGAGCGATGCCGAGGCGCGCGCGCTGGTGCTGCGCGAGGCCGGCGCCGAGCCCGAGCTGCTGCAGCGCGACTTCTTCCTCTCGCTGTGCGCCGCCTACACCCCGAGCGAAGTGTGCGCGCAGCTCGCCGCTGCGGGCCTCGCGCACTTCGCGCTCGAGGTCGTCTCGGACCGGCACTGGGTGGCGTGGGGCTCACTGCCGTGAGCACCGCGCGAGCTCGGCGCCGCGGCGCTCGGCTCAGTCCGGCAGCTCGAGCGCCCAGTCGAGCATGCGGTCGCCGTCGAACAGGAAGCGCCCGGAGAAGCGCCGCCGCGCCAGCAGGTGCGGAAGCCAGAGCGCGTCGTCTTCCCACATCTCGGCGTAGGGGATCTTCTCGAGCGGCGACCAGAACGGATCCGCCTCGGGCGTCGGCGCCGGCGTGCCGTCGAGCGCGCTGGCGCGAAATACGTGCACGTCGATCGCGCTGCCGTCGGTGAAGTGGAAGCGGTTGCGGCCGGCGCGCGAAAGGCCGCTCGGCACCGCGCAGACCTCCTCGCGCGTCTCGCGGATCGCGGCGGCGAGCGGCGACTCCTGCGCGTCGAGCTTTCCGCCCGGCGCGTTGATCTTGCCCGCGCCGAGGCCGCGCTTCTTGCGCATCAGCAGCACCTCGCCGCCGCGCACGACGAAGACCAGCGTGCATTCGACGCCGCTCCAGCGCGGCCAGTCGATCTCGGAGAGCGTGCGCGGCGCGGGCATCGGCGGGAGAGTTCGCGCGCGCGCGCCGCGGGTCAACCGGGCGCGCCGAACGGCCGAGAACGCAGCGCTGGCGCAGGAATGCGGCAGCGCGTGGGCGGCGTCACGAGCGCGCAACTTCGCCCCGCAGGCAGCCGAAATCGCGTGCGGGAACGGTCCGCGCTGAATAGGGTGAACCGCTTGCGCCGTCACACGGCGCACAAGGAGGTCGCGAAGCCATGTCCTTCCGCGGCACGATTCGAAAGATCGCGTTGAGTGCTCTCGTGGTAGGCGCCGCCGGCACGCTCTCCGGCTGCATCGTGAACGGCGGCGGCTACGCCGACGACGACTACCGCAGCTATCCGCCCGCGAGCCCGCGCGACGGCTACCGCTACGCATACCCGGGCAACGTCTCGCTGATCTACAACTCGGGGCTCGGGCTCTACTCGGTCTACGGCCACCCCGACTACTACTACCACGGCGGATATTTCTACCGCTGGAACCAGGGCAACTGGAACCGCTCGCGGCAGTGGAACCGCCACTGGGAGCGCTGCGACTCGCGGCATTGGCCGCGCCCCATCTACTACGTGAACAACAACTACTACGCGAAGGGCCACCGCCCGCGAAACAACTGGGATCGCGACGGGCGCCACGACTGGGACCGCGATGACGATCACGACGGCCGGCCCGGCGACCCCCGCGACGGACACGGCAGCCCGAGGCCGCCGGGTCACGACGGCCACGACGACGGCGACAATCACGGCGGCCCGCCGGCGTCCGGTGGCGACAACGGCCACGCCGACCGCGACACCAAGCGCGAACAGCTCGAGCGCTACATCCGGCACAACGACGAGAAGCAGGACGAGCGCCAGCGCGAGCTGAACGAGGAGCTGCGAGACGCCAAGCAGCGCCAGGACTCGGCACAGCGCCAGGACCAGATCGAAGCCGTTCTCCGGCGCAACGAGGAGCAGCACCGTACGGGCGATGCTGCGATGCGCGGGCAGGCGGAGCGCCAAGCGGCGGAGCGCGCCGCGAACGAGCCGCGCGGTCGTGAGCACGGCGAGCAGCGCGCGACGCAACGCGACGCCGAGCGCCAGCGCCACGACGAGCGGGACGACGAGCAGCAGGCTCGCGACGAAGACGACAGCGACGACGACCGCACCCGCGGCGGCGCGCGCGGCGATAACTGGGAAGACGGGCGAGGCGATCGCCGCTGAGCAGCCGCAGCGAGAGGCGCATGAGAATCGAGATCGAATACTGCGTGCGTTGAAACTATCTCCCCGAGGCCACCAGGCTGGCGGCCGCGATCGAACGGGAGCTGAAGGCGAAGCCCGCGCTCGTGCGCGGTGAGAACGGCGCCTTCG
>DATBRS010000087.1:0-16186 GCA_036560185.1 Myxococcota bacterium | reverse complement strand
CTGGCTGATGAACATGGAGGTCGGCGTGGTCTCGCCGGACGAGCACTGGGAGCTCTCGTTCTGGGTGAACAACCTGACGGACGAGTACGTGAACCAGATCGTGTTCGACTCGGTCTTCCAGGCCGGCAGCTACTCCACGTTCTTCAACGCGCCCCGCATGTGGGGCGGCACGCTCAAGTACATCTTCAACTGAGCGTTCGGCTCGATCTGGACGGCGCGTCTCGGGGCGACCCGAGGCGCGCCGTCGCCTTTTCGGGCGCCGCGAGCACTCACCGCTGTGCGCAGGTTCGCGCCCAAGCCACGTCTCGGGCCGGCCGATAGTTCGCGAGATCCATGCCGTCCAGCCGCTACCGCATCTCCGTCGTCGTGCCGGTCTACAACGAGTCGGCCGGGATTCGTGCGTTCCACGAGCGCGCGTCGAAGGCGCTGGATTCGCTGCCGGGCGCGGCCTGGGAGCTCGTCTACGTCGACGACGGCAGCGCGGACGGCTCGTTCGCGCTGCTGGCGAGCTTCGCGAGCGCAGACCCGCGCGTTCGCGTGGTGAAGCTCTCGCGCAACTTCGGCCACCAGATCGCGATCACGGCGGGTCTCGACCGCGCGGCCGGCGACTGCGCCGTCGTGATCGACTCGGACCTTCAGGATCCGCCCGAAGTGATCGGGCGCATGGTCGAGAAGTGGCAGGCAGGCTTCGACGTCGTGTACGGCGTGCGCAGCAAGCGCCGCGGCGAAGGCGCGTTCAAGCTGATCACCGCCTCCGCCTTCTACCGCCTGCTCGACAGCATCACCGGCATCCGCATCCCGGTCGACGTGGGCGACTTCCGGCTGCTGAGCCGGCGCGCGCTGAACGAGCTCAACCAGCTGCGCGAGAAGGACCGCTTCGTGCGCGGCCTCGTCAGCTGGATCGGCTTCCCGCAGGCCGGCGTCGAGTACGAGCGCGATCACCGCATCGCGGGCGAGACCAAGTACCCGGTTCGCAAGATGTTCAAGTTCGCGCTCGACGGCATCACCTCGTTCTCGACCGCGCCGCTCAAGCTCGCGACCTGGCTCGGCTACGGCACCTCGTTCCTCGCCTTCCTCTATCTCGCTTCCGTGTTCGTGCAGCGCGCGATGGGCGTCACCGTGCAAGGTTGGGCGACGATCATGGTCGCGCTGCTCTTCCTCGGCGGCGTGCAGCTGATCTGCCTCGGCATCATGGGCGAGTACCTCGGCCGGGTCTTCAACGAGATCAAGCCACGGCCGATCTACATCGTCGAGACCGTGCTCGGCGAGCCGGTGACGAGCGACGGCGCGAGCCGGCCCCAATAAGTCCATGCGCGCGCTCGCTTCCGTGCGGCTGCGGCTGTTCCTGATCGCATGGATCGTGTTCGGCGTGCACTTCGCGACCAACGTCGTGCGCGAGCACTACCCGGCCTTCGCGCTGATCGAGCGCGGCGATTTCTTCCTCGACGACTACGCCGGCTTTCACGCCGACATCTACTTCCACCCCGTGACCCGACACTGGGTCGTCGGCAACCAGGTGCTCGGCTCGCTGCCCGCCGTGCTGCCGCTGCTCGTGTTCGATCCCGCGCTCGATGCGCTCCAGAACTGGGAGCTCGCGCACTGGGCGCAGCGCGCGCAGGATGCGGAGTACGCCACCGATCGGCCGAACCGCGCGGCGTTCTTCCGGGCCGTGCGCGATCGCGGCCTGCTGCTGCGCTTCGGCGCGAGCGCCGCGCTCACCTCGCTGCTGCTGATGGCGCCGTTCGGAGCGGGGCTCGTGGCGCTGATGCATCGCGTGCTCGAGCAGCGCGGGGTCTCGCCGCGGCGCGCCGCCGCGCTCGCGCTGCTGTTCGGTCTCGGAACGCCCGTGTTCTATCGCAGCGCGCACCTCGTCCATAACATGTTCCTGCTCGGCGCAGTGTTCGGCGCGCTCCTGCTGCTGTGGCGCGCGCCCGGAGACGCGGCGCCCCAGGCGAGCAGGCGCGTGTTCTGGGCGGGCGTGCTCGCAGGCTCGTGCCTCGCGCTCGACTACGCCGGCGCGATCGCGCTCGCCGCGCTCGGGCTCTATCTGGCGCTACCGCGCTGGCGGGAGGCCGGCTTCGCGCGCGCGCTGCGCGAGTCGCTGCCGTTCGTCGCCGGCGTGCTGCCGCCGCTGCTGTTCTTGCTCGCGACCCAGGCCTGGATGTACGGCGATCCGTTCACGCCCGGGCAGATGCATCAGCAGGAGAACGAGTTCACCGCGCGCGGCGTGCGCGGCATCGACTGGCCGAGCCTCGACGTCTTCGCGCGCAACTTGTTCGACGACGCGTGGGGACTGATCCCGTGGACGCCGTTCCTCGCGCTCGCGTTCCTGCCGTCGCGCTGGCTCGGCGGCGACCCCGCGCGCTGGATCCTGCCGCGCCGCGAACGCCGCTTCGTCGCCGCCTTCGCGTGGGCGTTCCTGCTCTTCTGCGCCATGAACCAGTTCTCGCTGCTGCAGTGGAACACCGGCTTCCGCTACCTGCTGCCGCTCGTGCCGCTCTGGTTCCTCGCCGCGGCCGACTGGCTGGGACGCATGCCGCGCCCCGCGTTCGCCGTGATCGCCGCGGCGTCGATCGCGCACATGTGGGTGCTCTCGATGTCGCGCTTCCAGCAGCCGAGCTCCGGCTACACGGGCGAGGCGGTGCCGCTCGCGTGCTGGCGCGAGATCCTCACCCACGGGCCGCAGCTGCCTTGGCTGACCGTGCTGCGCCAGACCGTCTCGGACCCCGCGAGCCCGATCCACTGGACTGCGCTGCCGAGCCTGATCCTCGTCGCCGCGTTCGCGGTATGCGCGTGGATCTGGCGCGCCGGCGAGCGCGAGGCCGCACGGAGCGAGCGCTAGGCGGAGGGCTCGAAGCGCTCCGCGATCCGCGTCGCGTTCGCCATCAGCGTGAAGGTGAGGTTCTTCGCCGGCAGCGTCGGGAAGCTCGCGCCGTCGGCGATCCACACGCCGCGCAGCCCGCGCAAGCGGCCGCTCGCGTCGCAGCTGAGCGCGCCGCCGTCGCGCGACATCGGCAGCGTGCCGGCGTAGTGCACGCTCGCGCCCATCGGGCGCCAGCGCGTCATCGGCGGCGGCGCGACGCAGCCGAGCCGTAGCAACATCCGCCGCAGCGCGCGCAGCGCGGCGCCGACGCGCGCGGGCTCGCCCCGGTCGGGCGCATAGCGGAGCACGAGGCGCGATCCGCCGCGCGCACCGGCCGGTTCGAGCGCGACGCGGCAATCGTCGCGCCGCTCGTCGGCGAAGTTCACGTTCAGCAGGCCGAGCGCGGCGTGGATGTTGCGCAGCACGCCGAGGCCGCGCGCGAGCGAGCCGGGCAGGGCGTGGGCGATCGGATGCACGAGCGCGGTCTTCAGCGTCGTGAACAGGCCGTGGGCGGCGTCGCGCGGCGCGCCCGGCTCGTAGGCGAGCGCGAGCTGGTGGTACTGGTAGCTCGCGGACTCGAAGCGCTTGCCAACGAGGTGCAAGTTGACGAACGGCATCAGCACCTGGCGGTTGTCCATCAGGCCCGGCAGCTCGGCGCGCTCGCCGCTCCGCGCCAGCGATTCGAGCACGACGCGCGAGGTGCCGAGCGCGCCCGCCGCGAGCACGACCGCGCTCGCGGCGAGCGTCTCCTCGCGCGCGCCGTCGAGCGAGCGCAGCGCCACGCCCGTCGCGCGGCCCCCGGCGTCGAGCCGGAGATGCGTCGCGAGCCAGCCGCTGCGGTACTCGAAGCGCGCGTCGCGCGCGCATTCGCGCAGCGTGACGGAGGGCGTGTAGAGCGCGTCGCTCGGGCAGCCCCACAGGCAGCGCCCACACGCATGGCACGCGGGACGGTCGCCGAGCGCGCGCGAGAGCGTCGCGATGCGCGCGTAGCCGAGGCGCACGTGATCGCGCGCGCGGATGCGCTCGCGCGCGGCCTGATAGCTCGCGAGCAGCGCGGCGCCGTGCGAGTCGAGGGGCAGCGGTTCCAGCAGCCCGTCGTGGGCGGGGAACACGTCGCGCAGCTCGTCGTCGCTCGCGCCCGAGATGCCGATGCGGCGCGCGACGCGGCCGTAGGCGGCGTGCAGCTCGGCCCACTCGAACGGCCAGGCGCGCGTCTCGCTCGCCGTGAACGGGTAGGAGCCGCCGGTCCACGCCTCGGCCAGCCCTCCGGCCGCGAACGAGGAGAGCGGCTCGAAGCCTTCCGAGCGCGTGGCCTGGCCCGGTGCGCTCTCGAAGACGTAGTCCTTCGCCGGCGGAAGCCCGTAGTACTCGTCTTCGCGGTCGGGCCGCACGAACGCCTGCCACTCGCGTCCCAGGAAGAACTCGGTCGCGTCCGGTAGCTCGCGCTTCAAGCCGTCGAGCGTGAGCTCCGGCCGCGGCGCGGCGCCGCGCTGTCTGCCTGCGTCGACGAGCGTGACGGCGATGCCGCGCTCGAGCAGCGTGCGCGCGAAGTGCAGGCCCGAGGGCCCGGCTCCGATCACGACGATCCGCGCGCTCATCGCCGTCCCAGCAGAACGTGCAGCGGCGCGAGCAGCACGATCGCGACGAGCGCGGTCGCCAGCTCCGCCACGCCGCGCAGGACGAGACGCGGCCAAGCGAGGCGCGCGTCGGGCGCGTCGACGGCGGCGAAGCTCTCCGGTGCGGTCTCGAGCAGCGCGAGCACGCCGACGAGCTTGGTGCGCAGCACGCTGCGGCGCGCGAGCCAGCCCGCATAGGAGTCGGCGAGCGCGAGCGCGAGGCCGCCGCGGCGCGCGAACGCCACGAGCAAGGCATCGAAGCCGGCGGGCGCGTCGAGCCCGAGCGCGCGCTGTTGGCGCACATAGCGCTGCACGAGCGCGGGCGAGGGCGCGATCCCCAACAAGTGGCGCGCGAAGACTCCGCACTCCGCGCGCAGCGTCTCGGCCGCGGCGCGCGGCGGCGCCGGGGGCGCGACCGCGTCCGCGCTCAGCACGCCGCGCAGCGCGGCTGTGCGCTGCGCGCGGAAGGCGCTCGGCACGGGCACGCCGTCGTTCGCGAAGGTCGCGAGCTGGCCCGCGGTGAGCGGCAATATCGGGCGCAGCGCGGGCTCGAGCGCTGCGAGCAGCGCCCGGATCGGCGCGAGCGGCAGGTGCGCGAGACGAGGCGGACCGCCGCCACGCGCGACGCGCAGGCCCGAGAGCAGCGCGTCGAGCGTGAACGTCTCGGGCCCGCCGAGCTCGATCGGCTCGGCGCTCGGCTCGCCGGCTGCGATCTCCACGAGCAGCGCCGCCAGGTCGTCCACGTGGATCGGCGCGACCCGCCGCTGTCCGTCGCCGAACACGGGCGTGACCGGCGCGAGCGCGAGCGTCGCGAAGCCCTGCATCACGGGCGAACCCGGGCCGGCGACGATGGTCGGCCGCACGATCGTCGCCCGCACGCCGCTCTCGCGTACGCGCTGCTCCGCGCGCTGCTTGGCGTGCGCGTACGGATAGTGCGCGCGATCCGGGAAGCGCACCGCGATCGAGCTCACGTAGACGAAGTGGCGTACGCCGGCGCGCTGCGCGGCGGCGGCGAGCGCCGCGGTCGCGTCGACGATGCCGCGCTCGTACTCCGCGGGCGCCGCCTTGCCGGTGGTAGCCGCGAGGTGGAGCACGGCGTCGCAGCCGGCGAGGGCGCGCTCCCACGCGCGCGGCGCGGGCCCCAACAAGTCACCGTGCAGCAGCTCCACTCCAGCGGGCAGATCCGCTGGTTCGCTACGCGCCAGCGCGATCACGCGCCCGAAGCGCTCCGCGGCGCAGGCCAGCACGCGGCGTCCGACGAAGCCCGTGGCGCCCGTGACGAAGAGTGCGCGGGGTTCCGTCAACCGTTCCTCTCTCTCGATCACGATCCGCTATTCGACGTATCCGAGCGCTCGCAGAGCGTCGCGCTCGCGAGGTGCGATCGTCGGCGACGCCGCGCGGTCCTCGATCGCTCCCAGCAGCGGACGCAGGCCGGCGGCGACGTCGGCATCTGCAGCGGATCGATTCGTTCGCTCGGTGGGGTCGGCCTTCAGGTCGAAGAGATGCTCCGCAGCGGGATCCCAGCTCCCCAAGGAACCTCCGCGCCATCCGGCGGGCCACTGGATCAGTTTCCAATGATTCGTTCGCACCGCGAAGCTCGGGCGATGGTAGTCGGCGTCGTATCGGTACTGTGCGCTCAAGGCTGGAGGCGTCTCGCGTTCGGCGCTGCCGCGCACCGCGTCGGCGACGCTTGCGCCGTCCGCGCGAGCGAGGGGCGGTAGCCCGCACAGGCTCAGCAGTGTGGGGCCGACGTCGATCGTGCGCGTTTGAGCGACCACGACTCGCCCCGGCTCCGCGCTCGCCCCGGTGCCCGCGAGGATCAAGGGCAGCCGCACCGATTCCTCGTGGAGATCGCGGTTCCAATACAGGCCATGCTCGCCGAAGGCTTCGCCGTGGTCCGCCAGCACTGCGACCAAGAGCGAACCGGCGCCGGCCGTGCGTTCGGCCGCGCCCAGGATTCTGCCGAGCTCGCGATCCGCGAATGCGATCTCGTCGTCGTAGAGCCGCACCATCTGCGCGACGCGCGCCGGGGAACGAATCAAGGTCGCCCGCTCGCTCGCGGTCAGCCGGAAGTAGTCTGCGCGCGCCGCTCGATCCGCCGGCGCGCGCAGATCCGACGGCGGCGCGTAGGGGAGATGGGGATCGAAGAGGTGCACCCAGATGAAGAACTTTCCGCTGCGGTTGGCATCGAGCCAGCGCAGCGTGGCGTCGGCGACCGAGTCCGCTTGCCGCTCCGCTTGCCACGGCTTGTTGGGTGCGCCCCCGGACATTCGCCACGCGGCCGTCGCCGTGCGCATCAGCGTCAGCGATCCCTCCGCCACCTCCGGCAGGAAGCGGAAGCGTCGCATGTCGTCGTCGAAGTAGTGGAAGCGCGAGGCGATTCCGAGCGACGAGTCCGTCGTCGTGTAGCCGCCGATGAATGCGGCGGTCGCGTAGCCGTGCGCTCGAAACGGCTCGGCGAGGGTCTCGACTTCGCTGCCGAGCCGCTGCGCATTCAGCTTCACGCCGTGATGCCAGGGGTATTGGCCGGTGAAGATCGATGCGTGAGACGGCCCCGTCCACACGCTCGAAGTGACGGCGTTCTCGAAGCGAATCCCGCGCCCCGCCAAGCCGTCGAGCGTGGGCGTTCGCGCGCGCGCATAGCCGTACGCGCCCACGTGATCCGCGCGCACGGTGTCGATCGTGACGAGCAGGACGGAGGGGCCGGGCTCCGGCGCAGTGTCGGGCTGGATCGTCGGCGTTCGTAGGCCGAGCCAGCCAGTCGCGACGACGAGCACGAGGAAGCCGCCGCAGAGCGCGAGCGCGCCCGGCAGGGATCGCCGCCGGAACGCGACGCCCAGACCGATCGCGCCGCTGAGCGCGCCCAGCGCGATCGCGCTGCGCTGGGCGTTCGGATCGCTCTGCGCGCCCACCTCCACGAGGAGAGCGAATGCGAAGCTCGCGAAGGTCAGCGCCCACCACGGCCGGCTCGCTGCGAGCGCAGGCATCCGCCGCAGCAGCGCGTGGGCGGCGCTCGCCACCGCGAACGCGAGCGCGAGCGCGCCGAGGTCCTGCGCGACTCCGCCGGCGGAGACGAGGCAGCGCGCCAGCACGAGAGCGGCGGCTGCGCATCCGACGCCAAGCAGGCGGGGTCGCCGCACGGCGAGCGCGATGGCGGCGATCAGCATTCCCGCCGTGCCATAGACCAAGAGCACAGCGAGGAGCGCGCGCGCAACCAACGAGGCGTGCAGCCCGGGACGCCAACCGACGGCTGCATGCCACTCGGTGAGTCCAAAGAAGCACATCGCCGGGATGGCCGCGTAGGAGGTGTCGACCCGCTCTCTCCAGCTCACCCGCCACCTCACTTGGCGGGCGCCCGGTTAGCACAGCGGCGCCTGAGTCGCGCGGTTTGCGCTCGCGTCACGCGTATGGCAAATCGCCCGCGGCGGCGTCGGCGGCGCGCGAGGAGAAGGAGATCCGATCCTGAGCGAGCTCGCGAGCTTCGCGATCCGGCACGCCGCCGGCTGCGGCCTGATCATCGCGACGCAGCTCTCGGTGCTCGCCGCGTTCGTCGGCGTCGGCAGCCTGTCTCGCCGCTGGTTGGGATCCCGCGCGAGCGCGCCGCGGGATCTGTTCGTCGATGCCTGGTTGGGGTTCGCGCTGACGCTGCTGCTGCTGATCGTCTGGCACTTCTTCGCGCCGATCTCGGGATTCGCTTGGCTGACGGTGTCGCTCGTCGGCGCGATCGGCCTCGTGATCGCGCGCGGCGAGCTTCGACGGCTGCTGGTCAAGCCGCCGTGGCCACTCGCGATCGGGCTGCTCGGGCTCGCGTACTTCGAGGCGAACTTGTCGCTGGCCTCCAACGCCGCCTGGGACAGCGGGCTCTACCACATTCAGGGCGTGAGGTGGGCGCAGGCGATGCCCGTCGTTCCGGGGCTCGCAAACCTTCACGGTCCGCACGGCTTCAACAACTCGGGCCTGCTGCTGTTCGCGATGCTCGATTCCGGCTTTTGGCACCATCGCGCCAACCACGTCGCCAACGGCATGATGGTGCTACTGCTCGGCGCCCAGGCGCTGACCGGAATCTGGCGGTTGCGCAGCGCCGACGCGCGGACGCGGACGCAAGCCGCATTCGATTCCGTGTTGCTCGCTCCGGCAGCGCTGTTGGCGATGCGCGGGCAGGCGTCGAGCTTCGTCACGGACGTCGCCGCGAGCGCAGCCGTGCTCGCGCTCGGCTCGCTCGCGTTCGAATGCGCTTCGCTGCGTGGGCGCCCGAGCGCGGAGCGCAGGTTCGGCTTCGTCGCGTGTCTGACGCTCGCGGCGGCGGCCGTCACGCTGCGCACGAACCTCGGCTTCTACGCCGCGTTCCTCGCGGCTCTGCTCGCGGCGTGGGAGCTTGCGGACGCGCCTCTGCGCACGTCGCTGCGAACACTGCTGGCCGGATCTGGCGCCGCAGGCACGTTCGCCGCAGCTTGGATGCTGCGAGGCGTCGTGCTCTCCGGCTATCCGCTCTTTCCGTTCCCGCTCCCGCTTCCCGTCGATTGGGCCGTCCCGCGCGAGCACGCCCTCGGCGAGTATGCGTACGTCACCTTTACGGAGCGCGGCTTCGCGTGGGACTACGCCTCGCGCTGGGTCGCCGGGATCGCGCGCGATCCCTTCGAGACATGGTTTCCGCTGCTGCTCGGCGCGGCGCTGCTGGCGCTCGGGCTGCAGCGCGCCCGGTCGGCGGGCGAGAGGAATCTGCGACCGATCGCGCTCCTGTTGCCGGTCTGCTTGGCGCTGGTCGCATGGTTCGAGACGGCGCCAGCGAACCGCTACGCCTTCGGCTTGTTCTGGACGATCGTGGCAGTCGCGCACGGCTTCGCGATCTCGCGCTATGCCGCGGAGCAGCCGGTGCGTCGCTCCTGGTGCTGGGCGGTGCTCGCGCTCGGGCTGCTCGTTCCGTTTCTGGATGCCGCACGAGGCGCCGCCGGATTCGTCGACATCGCGCGCAAGCTCGTGGTCGCGCCCGGACCGGACCTCTTCTTCCACCCGATCTACTCCGCGCCCGAGATCGAGACGTTCACGACGGACTCCGGCCTCGTGCTGAACAGGGTTCAGCATCACTGCTGGGACGCGCCGATTCCGTGCACCGCGAACCCCTCGCCTGCGCTCCGGCTGCGTCGCGCCGGCGATCTTCGGAGCGGCTTCAGCGTGGACGGGAAGTGGCAGATGCAAAGCTGGCCGTACGCGGGGGCCCAATTGGACGAATTTCGCGCGACCTGGCGCACGCACTTCCCCGCGGCGGATCGAGCGGCGACGCGTTGACGCGCGAGCTTCGCTTCAGCGGAGCGGGCTACTGCAGATACCCCAGCTCGCGGAGCCGCTCGCGCTCCTCGGGCGTGATTGTCGCCGCCGCCGGCGCGCTCCAGCCTTTGGGCAAGCGAGGCGCCAATTCCGCGACCACATCCGCCCGCGTCGCCGCCAAGTTCGCCGTTTCGGCCGGATCGGTCGCAACGTCGAAGAGATCCTCCCGGGCGTCGCTCCAGCGACCGGGTGCGTCCAGATCCGCCGCCATGCGAATCAGCTTCCATCCGGCGCGCCGGATCGCGGCCGCGCGCCCGGCAAACTCGTCGGGCTCCGGCTCGCTGACGGCGATGACTTCGCGAGGCTCCGCCTCGGATTCGCCCGCAACCAGCGGCGCGAGGCTGCGGCCGTCGATGCCGCTCAGCGCAGGCGCGCCGGCGAGGGCCAGCAGCGTCGGAGCCAGATCGACGAGGCGGACGTCTTCCTCGACCACGCGGGGCGCCGCGTGCGCGAGGCTCGCCGGAGCGACGATCAGCGGCACGTGCAGCGTCGCATCGTATAGGTCGCGGACCCAGAAGTGACCGTGATCGCCCATCGGCTCGCCGTGATCGGAGGTCACCACGATCAGCAATCCGCCGGCGGGGGCCGTGCTCCTCGCCGCCTCGACGAGGCGGCCGAGCTCACGGTCGACGTAGGCGATCTCGGCGTCGTACAGCTCGCGCATGCCTTGCACGCGCTTCGGATCTTGGACGATGGCGCGCTTCTGCCCCGCGCTGAGCTGATACCAGTCGCCGTCCGCGAGATCGGCGCTCGGGTCGCGAAGCTCGGCCGGCGGCTTGTAGGGCAAGTGCGGGTCGAAGTAGTGGACCCACGCGAACATCGGCGCACGCGCGTTCGCCTCGAGGAAGCGGATCGCGCGGCTCGTCGTGTCGGCGGCCGGGCGGTAGGACGGCCACGTCGAGGCGCCCTTGATCAGCCGCTCGAGCGGGCGCACCGCGACGCAGCGGAAGGTCGCTTCGGGAAAGCGCGAGTGCTCGCGGAGATCGTCGTCGACCGCTTGAAATCGCGCGGGCAGGCCCGTCGAGCGAGTCGTGGTCGTGTACGAGCTCGGGAAGGCGGCGGTGAGGAACCCCGCTTCCTGGAAGCGCTCGGCGACGGTCGCGTACTTCGCATCGAGCGGCTGGTGATTCACCACGAAGCCGGTGGTGGAGGGCAGCAGGCCGGTCAGGATCGACGCATGCGACGGGCCGGTGAAGCGCGAATGCGCGTACGCGTTGCGAAACAGCACACCTTGCTTGGCGAGCGCGTCCAGGTTCGGCGTGCGCGCGGCGTCGTAGCCGTAGGCGCCCACGCGATCCGCGCGCAGCGTGTCGATCGTCACGAGCAGGACGCTCGGCGCGTTCGGTGCCGGCTTCACGCTCGGCGCCAGGCGCTGCACGTGCTGCGAGCCCTGCCAGACGAGCGCGAGTGCGGTGACGGCGAGCAGCAGCGCGGAGCCGCGTACGCGCGGCGTCCAGACCAACACCGCGCCGCCAGCGGCCGCGACAGCTGCGCCGAGCGCCCAACGCGGGCCGTAGGCCGGCAGCGCTTGCGCCGCGAGCGCGCACACGCCGGCGATCGCGAGCAGCGCGGCGCTCGATGCCAGCCGAGCACGCGGCAGCGCAGCGAAGCGATCGAGCACGACGGCGCCGATTCGCAGCGCGACGTAGCCGAGCGCGACGCCGGCGAGGCGCAGGATCGGGCGCGATTCGGCCCCGGCGCTGGCGATCACGACGAGCGCGGCGAACGCGGCCGCCGGCGCCAGCGCGATGCGGCGCCCGGCCCAACAAATCGAGCCCGCGACGAGCCCGATCGCGGCATACACGGCGCACACCAGCAGCAGGCCGCGCTGAATCTCGTTCGGGCCGAGGCCATCGCTCAGCGTGACGCGCGCGAACTCGAGCACACCGACGGTCACCGCGACGCCCACTCCCGCCGCCAGCGCTGAAACTCCCGGCGCCGCCGAGCCGCGCAGATCCACTCTCATCACGCCCGCACTCCCCTTCGCAGCATGCCCTAGAGCGATCCGGTATCGGTCGGCAGTCCGAGGAACATGCGACCCGCGAGCTCGAGCGTCGCGGGCGCCACCATGCCGTGCTGCGTCGCCACGTGCGCGTCGCGGAAGATGCGCTGGAGCGGAGAGCGCTTGTAGATCGAGCTCGCTCCGCCGAGCTCGTACATGCGCGCCGCGACGTGTGCGGCGCTGCGCGCAGCGTGGGTGGTCGCGAGCCGCAGATCGCGGCGTAGCTCAGGGGCGATCGGTTCGCGTTCGCACGCGCGTTCCCACGCGGCCTCGACCGCCTCGCGCAGGAACGCGCGGGCGGAGCGCAGCTCCGCCTCGGCCTCGGCGACCGCGCTCTGCGCGAGCGCTCGCTCCGCCAGCGTGCGCGAGCTCCCCATCGGCTTCTTCGCGCTGGCGAGCAGGGCAAGCTCGTCGAGCGCGGCGCGGCCGAGGCCGAGCCCGACCATGCCGATGCCGAGCGCGAGCAGCGTGAAGTTCGGGAAGCGGTACAGCGGCCGATCCGGGGGGTGCTCGCGCGCGAATCCGACGACGCGCTCCGCGGGCACGCGCACGTCGTGCAGCGCGAAGTCCGTGCTGCCCGTGCCCGAGAGTCCAGAGACGTGCCAGGTGTCGAGGAACTCGACCTCGCGCGCGGGCACGAGCACCATGTGCGTGCGCGGCGCGCCGCCGCCGCGCGTCATCGGCGCGCCGTTCTCCAACAAGCGACAGCCCGCCAACACCCAGTCCGCATTCTGTATGCCCGAGCCGAACGCCCAGCGCCCATTCACGCGGAAGGCATCGCCCTCGCGCTCGGCCGTTCCCGTCGGCGCGAACACGCCCGAGATCAGCGCGCGCTCGGCGGGCGCGAAGACCGCGCGCGCCGTCGCCTCGGGCAGCGTCGCGAGCGCGGTCGCGGAGGTCGCCGCGATGAACGCACACCACGCCGCCGAGCCGTCCGCCCGCGCGAGCGCCTCGAAGCTCTCGGCCACCGGCCACACCGCGAGCTCGAGCCCGCCGCACTCACGCGGCGCCCAGCTGCGGTAGAAGCCCGCGCTCGCGAGCGCTCGGTGCACGTCGGCAGGCAGCTTGCGCAGGGCCTCGATCTCGTCGGCGCGCGCACGCAGGAACGGCCCGAGCTCGCGCGCGCGCGCGACGGGATCCGTCTCGGGAGCGGCGAAGGCGACCGGAGCTGCGTCGGCGAGCGGGCTCGGCATCGCGAGTGGCCTAATTCCCCGCGCGCCAGGCGGCGCCCCAGCGATCCGCGAACGCGAGCTTGTCGACGGCGCGCCGCGAGATCGGGCCGTGTCCCTTGCCCGCGGGCCAGCCGACCGGCACTGCACAAGCCGTCGCCCACGGCTGCGGGATCGCGAGCAGCTCCCGCACCTCCGGCTCGACCTCGCACAGCAGCGTCGTCAGCACGCAGCCGAGCCCCTCGGCGCGGCACGCGAGCAGGAAGTTCTCGACCGCGGTGTAGACGGAAGCTCCGCCGACGACCGAGACGCGCGGCTGCTTCGCGTCCGTGATCGCCATGTGCTCGGGGTTGAAGCAGAAGATCGCGACGAGCGGAGCGTCGGCGAAGTGCGCGGCCAGATGATCGCCCGCGCTGATCACGCGCTCGGCCTTGGCCTTCACGTCGTCCGGAGCGTTCGCCCACTGCTTCCGATGCCCTGCGGAATAGAGCTTCCAGCGCGCGGAGTAGAGCGCGCCAAGCGGCGTCTTGAGCCCGGGCTCCCGCACGACGACCACGCGCCACGGCTGCACGTTGCCGCCGGTCGGCGCCCACGCCGCGGCCTGCAGGATGCGCTCCGTGACGTCCGCCGGAATCGCATCGGGCTTGAGCCGCCGCACCGCGCGCAGCGTCGACATCGCCTCGTACAGATCCATCTCTCGTTCTCCCCTGTGGAGCGGGAGCAAAGGGGTCAGACCCCTTTGCTTCCGCTGTCCCCGGTGCTTCCGCTGTTCTTCAGTGTCCTTTGAATGCAGGGGTGCGCTTGTCGCGCAGCGCCGCGAGCGCCTCGCGGTGATCGTCGCTGCGAAACGTGAGCATTTCGAGCGCCAGCGAGGTGTCGAACGCGGTGTTCAGCGCGTCCTTCACCAGCTTGTTCACGGCCTGCTTGGTGAACTGCACGGCCAGCGGCGCGCCGGCGGCGAGGCGCGCGGCGAAGGCCATCGCCTCGCGCTCGAGCTCCGCCGCGGGCACGACGCGGTTCACGAGCCCGATGCGCTCCGCTTCGGTGGCTCTCACCGCGTCGCCGGTCATCAGGTACTGCTTCGCGCGCGCCGGGCCGAGCAGCAGCGGCCAGATCGCGGCGCCGCCATCGCCGGCGACCACGCCCACCCGCACATGCGGATCGGCGATCAGCGCCGTGTCCGCCATGAAGATGACGTCGCAGAGCAGCGCGATCGACGCGCCGAGACCGACGGCCGGCCCGTTCACGGCAGCGACGATCGGGAGCTCGACGTCGAGCAGATCCCACACGAGCTGCTTCCCGTCGCGGCGCGTCTCGTCGAGCTTCGCGGGATCCTGGAGCGACGGGAACCAGCCGAAATCGCCGCCCGCGCTGAATGCCTTGCCGCTGCCGGTGATCAGGATCGCGCGCGCCGTGCGCTCGCGCTTCAGCTCGCGGAAGAGGCGCGCGAGCTCCTCGTGCATCTCGCCGTCGACGACGTTCAGTGGATTCGTCGGGTGCGCGATCACGACGCGCAGCACGTCGCCGACGCGCTCGAAGCGCAGGTTCTTCCACGCGGAGTCCTCGATGCGCGACTCGCTCATGCTCGCCTCCCCGATGCGCGGGGGGCGCAAGGTATCTCGTCGCTCGCTCGGTGAGGGGCCGATTGCGCCTTTCGCTTGCCGGGAGCGGCGCGCCGCGGGCTAGCGTCGCGGTCCTCGCAAGGAGCGCCCCATGCCGCATCCGCCCGAAGAGATCCGCGCGGCCTATCGCCGTTACGTCGCCACGCGCGACCGCATCGAGGCCGGCGAGCTCGGCTGGGACGCGCTCGGCGAGTTCTTCACGCAGGACGCGGTGTTCATCGACCCGGCGTGGGGACGCATCGACGGGCTGCCCGCGATCCAGAAATTCCTGCAGGAGAGCATGGCGGGGCTCGAGGATTGGTCGTTCCCGGAAGCGTGGACGATGGTCGAGGACGACCGGCTCGTGTCGTTCTGGTGGAATCGCCTCGGCGGCAAGCGCGCCGACGGCACGCCCTATCAGGCGCCCGGCATCTCGATCCTCGACTACGCGGGCGGCGGAAAGTTCGAGCGCGAGCTCGACATCCTCAACATGGCCCACGTCGGCGAGCTGATTCGCGAGAGCGGCTGGCGTCCGCCGGCGGGCTTCAACATGCCCCCGCGCAATCCGCGGCGCGACTGAGCCGCCGCGTGAGCGAAGCCGCCGCGCCGAAGGAACGCTTCACCCGCTACCACGTCACGCTGCTCGCGCTGCTCGGCATCGCGACGCTCTACGAGGGCTTCGACGCGTCGATGCTCACGCTCGCGTCGCCGGACGTGATGCGAACGCTCGGCATCTCGACGAGCGAGTGGGGCACGCTCTACATGCTGACGCGTGCCGGCATCATCGGCTCGTTCTTCTTCCTGATGTGCGCCGACCGCTTCGGCCGCAAGCCGCTGCTGCTGTTCACGGTCGCAGGCTTCGCGATCGCGAGCGGCGCGACCGCGTTCGTCGAGACCAAGGCCGAGTTCGTGCTTTGGCAGACCTTCGCGCGCCTGTTCCTCCAGGCGCAGTACGGGCTCGCGATCATCATGGCGGGCGAGGAGCTGCCGACGGCGCTCCGCGCGCGCGGCATCACGATCCTCACGGGGCTCGCGACCGTCGGCACGCTGACGATGGCGAAGGTGCAGCCGTTCTTCCTGCTCGTGCAGAAGGACGGAGATCCGGCGCCGATCGGGAACTGGGCGCACGACGGCGCGCTCGCCCTCGTCGCCCAAGTCTCGCTCTGGCTCGAGCTCCCTTTCGACGGAGCGCATTGGCGCGGGCTCTACTTGATTGGTGCGCTGCCGCTGCTCGTGCTCCCGCTGCTCGCGCTCGGCGTGCGCGAGACGACGCGCTACCTCGAGGTCGCCGAGGCGCGGGGGCCGGCATCTCTCGCCGCAGTGTTCGGCGCGCAGTTTCGCGAAGCGGGGAAGCTGTTCTCGCGGCGCTACCGGCGCCGCTTCTCGATCGTCGCGCTGCTTTGGAACTGCGTCTACCTCGTGATCGCTCCGTCGGTGGCGTTCTGGGCGATCTACGCGCGCGACGAGGTCGGCATGTCGCCGGCGCAAGTCGGCAACATCGTGTTCTGGGCGTACGTCGGCGGCACGATCGGCCACCTGATCTCCGGCCAGCTCGTGGACCGCGTCGGCCGCAAGCCGACCTGTGCCGCGTTCTTCGCGCTCGGCGCGGT